>NZ_BDQK01000009.1 GCF_003864295.1 Aphanothece sacrum FPU1
AATAAGTATTTTGATCCCAATAAACTTGATGACTCCACCAATTACGCCAATTTGCTAAATCTACGGCTACATCTATCATATAAGGTAAAAGTACCATTTTTTTGCCAGAAGTCCAAACTCGTCGCCCAATTTCGTAGTCTTCTACTAAATAATCTGCTAAACTTTCTAAACCTCCTAATTCGTCTAAAGTTGACCGTCGAATAGCAATAGATGGCCCTAAACAAGAATTAGATGCACCGGTTACTTCTGCAAACATTACACTAGGCATAAAATCTGCATTTATGGTCAATAATTCTAGTTTCTCATACCAAGTATTTGCTTTCGTAACTTTAAAAGGAGTACAGACACAACCGACATCAGAATTAACTAGAGGATTAACGATATTTTCGATATAATCAGGTTGTAAATTGGTGTCACTGTCGCTGATAATAATAATATCGTGTCGCGCTTCTTTGATAGCCCCTAAAAGGTTATTGACTTTCCCGTTGGCTCCTGCTTCAATGGTGCTAATTACGACTGAAATACGGTCACTGCCGAATTCTGCTTGAATCTCTTTTAAGATAGGATAAGCGGCATCTTTGGGGTCTTGTACGGAGTAAATAACTTGATAGTCAGGATAGTTTTGAGTTGCGATGGTTCGCAAGTTGCGTTTGAGATTTTTTTCCAAACCCCTAACGGGTTTTAAAATACTGACAGGTGGTTTGAAATTCGTTTTTTTGGGCGATCGCTTAAAGAAGCGTTTGACTGTCCCCACGGTTAAGATAGAGAAGACAGAACCCCCTAAAATGGGAACTAAACAGAGAAGTTGTAAGCTATTGATTAGATTTAACACAAATTTTTCCTTTCCTCACACAGTTAAATTGAGACGGTTGGCCCAATTTAAAGAAATTATAGCTAAAAATTCGGTTTGATTTAATCATGGGAAAGAAAAATCATCAAAAAACGATACGATCTTTAATGAAGCGTATTGACGAACATCGAGAAAAAATCAGAAAAGAATATGAAAAAGAACGACCAGACCAAGGACTTATTCATCATTGGGAAGCTGAGATAAATGCCTTTGACAAAGGGATTAAACAAGCTTATAAACGACTAGGGAGATAATTGATTATGCAGCTAAGAGAACGAAATTTATCTATTAGCAATTCTACCTTAAACTATCTATTATTAGAATTATCTGAAGAATGCAGTAATGTTACTACTTTAATTAATCAACTTCAATTACCTGAACTAAGTCCTAAACAAAAAGCTCAAATTCTTGCTGAGTTAATGACATCAGCTATTCATTTACAAATACATTGTGGAGAAAATTTTCAAGATTTAATTGCACAAGAAATGGAAAATTTACCAGATGATGATGAATTAGACTAAACTCATAAATCATAAAGAGATTTAAACCAATTAACAAATATTTGTGCTTGAGGATTTGTTGGGACTAAAAATTTTTGTTTAATAGCATCATGTAATTGTCTTCCTGGTGTTTTTTGCCATGCTAACCAGGTATGAATATAAGCTTTATCTGTATAGGTTTCTTTAAAAGGTGCATTTTTTATCTTTGCTTCTTGAACAACTTCTTTACTATATTCCCAAAGATGATTATTATTCTCAGGAATTAAATATTCTAAAAAAGTTTCTAACATTCCTCTTTTTTTATTATCTGGCATCATCCAAACACCAAATTTTAGATCTTTGCTATTATGTTGAAATGAATGCAATAAACCTGTTTATGGTAATTCTTGGGGAAGATCAGTAATTGTTGGTAAACAGACATTACGAATACTTTGCCATCTATCTAAAGGGTCATCATCTGCATCAATAATGATACCTAATGATATTAATCCTCTATCTTCCAACTCTGTATATATTACATCTTTATCAAGTAAATTCTCAATACCATCATAAGATTTAATTTTAACGATAGCTGTATCTTTTGTCTGTCCCCAAGTAATACCATTTGCTTCAATTAATTCTGGTATAACTCTTTTGTCTTCATCTCCTTCTACTAATAGCTTTTTTAAGGCTTTTGTTGTCATATTTAACGTACCTCAATCCCTCTTTCAGCAGCAATGACAATTTGTTTAGAATTAAAAGCAACTGCTTTCTTTCTATCCCGTTCTATTCGTTGAATGGTAATTTCATTATCTTCAATTTCTTCTTTTTGAATTAAACTTGCCAGACTCGTCCAACAATCACTATTATGGGTTGTGGCAAAAACTTGTATATTGAGTTTTCTGGCAGTTAATAAAATTACTTTCCACATATCAAATAAGGTTGTAAAGTGTAATCCTGTATCAATTTCATCCACTAATAAAACTCCATTTTCTAGATTAACCATTGCCAAAATAATAGACAAAATTCGCCAAATACCATCCCCTAAACTACCTATGGGTACTGGATGTCTTTGATCAGAAAATTTAATAACAAATCCTCCACTTTCTCCATAAAATCTAGAATTTATGCTATACTTTTCTTTCCCTACTGAAGCAATTCTTTCAATTTTGGGTTCAATAATTTGAAGTGCTTCAATAATTAATTGTTCATTAGGACTTAAAACAATATTATCAAACAATTGAGTTAAATCTGTGATATCTAAAGATAAAGGAGTTATTCGTTTTGTCTTAGTTAAGAAACCCGAATGTATTGTTTTAAATTTACGTGGGACAGATTTTTGAGAAATAGTATCATTGGGCAATAAATGTACTTCTATCGGTTCAATAATTAAGGGAATCTGATTTGATTTGATAATTAAATCAAGAGTTCCTATATTTTCATTATCACTTTCATCCTCTCTATCAGTCAAGTCAAGATTTATCTCTCTAATATATGAATCTATACATATAATTAATTCTTCTTCTTGCTTATTATTGTCTGTACCCCTAATTAAAAACTGATTTCCTGGGTTAATTTCATGACCATGAAAAAGATGCCTAATTACATATTCACGTTCACGGTTTCCTTGAATTTGATTGTTGTTCCAAAAATATTCACCTCTATATTCCATTAATTGTAAAATTATATTTAGATGACCATTGTAGCAAAATATTTCAATTGCTTCTAAAATAGATGTTTTGCCACTATTATTTTCTCCCACAAGTAGATTAATCTTACCCAGATTTTCTAAATCAAATTCCTGGAAACTTCTAAAATTTTCAATATGTAATGACTGCAACATATACTATTAACTCCTAACGAATGATTAGGACACTTAATTAAATGGTAACACATCCTTGACCATAACTATCTGAATTGTTCAATACTACTCGCCAAAATACCTAATATCTTATTCAAATCAGACAAATAATATTCCGTTAAATCAATAAAAATATCTGTATTGTGTAACTTCAAAAAACGCCAGTTTGTCCCCGAAGTGACTACACCTAAAATTATGAAAATCTCATTATTCTCTTGTTGATTAAATATTTGTGCGGCAACCATTTCAGCAATACATTGACCTAACCCTGCATTCAAATCTTCTTTTTTCGCCTCGACTAAGATAATAATAGGTGCAGCAATAAACAATTTTTCAGGAGAATGACTAATTAAAAAATCACAAATACCATTCAACTCTTGAGTTTCATCAACAGTAAAATTAACCCCAGAAAATAGATTAATTTCATCTCTAAATTTTCGTTTAAGTTCAACTAAAATCGGGGCAATAATCATCTCTGATCTTGCTTTTTCACTATTACTAGCAATGGCAATAGGTAAATTATCCTGTAGTATCTGTTTTAATAAGTTACTACTTTCTACAGGTAATATGTCAGCAAAAATACCAAATTCTTCTATAGTTTTTAGATGAAATTTATGTTTAACTCTCTCTAAATTGAAATTACTGTAAGACATAATAATTATCCCTACGACAAATTGACCTCATAACTTTTCCCATTAAATGTAACAACATCTCCTGTTACTAACTTACGTCCCCGTCGCGTTTCAATACTACCATTAACTATTACTTCCCCTCCTTGAATTCTTATCTTTGCTTCTCCACCAGTTTGTACCAAGTTTTGCCATTTCATAAACTGCCCTAATTTAATAATAGGTTCTGATTTTTCTTCTTGTATGTCCATTCTGATAATTTATTATTTGATGAATAGAGACGTTATTTATAACGTCTCTATAAAAACAATTTAAACCATGATTTAACTAATCTTGATCAGATTTTGATGAAGTAACTTTTTCAATTTGATGAGTTAATTTATCTTCCCATTCCTGATCATTTGTGTCAATTGTAATCATTCTTCCAGTTGCTTTTGAACGCTCAATATAAGCATAAAAAGCATTCAAATCTTCTCGATAATTTAAAACGTATCGACGCAACTCATCAAGACTCATTTCATCATAATTAAGTGTTGTCATGGTTCATATCCTCCTGTCGCTTTAATCTCGAAATCCAAATTATCTCCAGAAAGCACATATAAATTTCCTGTACGCTCATCAATACGAATGAGTTGTATACTTTTATATGGCTATCCAGGATAAATAATATTGGTCAGCCGATAACACAGTCGATAAAGTCCTTTTGCTTGTTCTGTTGTTGGTTCCATCTTGATCTAGTTTAACCTAAAACTTTAAACAGAACTTGCCCAATTTTTAGCCCAACTCAAGGTTTCATGAACTTGTTTTAAGGTCAAAGATTCACAATATAATCTTAAAACAGGTTCCGTACCACTAAAACGAATTAGTAACCAACTTCCATCACTTAAACGGAACTTATACCCATCTGTTTGATCACAATCTGTAACTGCTTGACCGGCAACTTCTGTTAAAGGTTTTGTCTCCAAACTTTCGACTAATTTTCCTCGAACTTCCATACTAGTTAAAGGTAAATCAATCCGATCATAGGCGTTATAGAAGTCAGTTTTTTCCTGTAACTTGGCATAATATTCCCCCAAGTCTTCCCCACTTTCTACCACTGCTTCTAAAACATATAAAGCAGATAATAAAGCATCCCGTTCAGGAATATGAGTTCCGTAACCAACTCCTCCAGATTCTTCTCCTCCTATTAATACATCAGAGACTAACATTCGATCAGCAATATATTTATAACCGATCGCAGTTTCATAAACAGACAAGTTATAAAGTTTAGCTAAACGGGGAAATAAATCAGAACCACTTACCGTTTTAACAATCTCTCCCGTTAACCCTTTTCTTTTGGCTAAATGATCGATTAAAATAGGAATTAAAATCTGGGAACTCATAAAATTGCCTTGTCCATCAACCGCCGCAATCCTATCACTATCTCCATCGAAAACTAACCCCACTCTTAAACTATTTTCTTCTTGACTAGCAGCCGTTTTTATGGTATTAAATAACTTAGAAAGATAACGGGGTAAAGGTTCCGGCGCACCTCCTTCAAATAAGGGGTCACGATCGCTATTAATTTCCTCAATAGGACAGCCTAATAAACGTTCTAAACCTGTAGCGGCTGCCCCGTGCATTACATCAGCAAATACTCTTAATTTACTCGATTCAATAGCTGTTTGAATGGCATTAATATCAACTTTGTGACGTAACCCGTCACAATAACTTTCCCAAGGATCAAAATAAGTTAATGTACCCGCAGGCCCCGAAAAAACTGGGGGATTAGGTAATAATGCTTCAATTTGTTGGGTAATTTCGGGAGAAACTGACCCCCCAAAAGCCCCTTTTACTTTTAACCCCAAATACTTGGCCGGATTGTGACTAGCGGTTAAAACAATAGCCCCTAAAGCATTTTGCATTTTTGCTGCCCAACTAAAGGCAGGGGTAGGGGCATAAGAATTTGACAAAATAACATCAAACCCAGCTTCCTGTATAGCTTCGGCCGTCAGTTGAGCAAATTCTTCAGCCAGAAAACGACGATCATATCCCACAATAATACAGCGATTACTCGAAGCAGTGCCATAATTGTTTTCTAACACAATAGCAGCTAAAGGAGCAAGCATAGCGACCCTTTCAAAGGTAAAATCAGCCGCAATCACCCCACGCCAGCCATCAGTACCAAATTTAATCGGATTTTGCGTAAATGTCATAAGAACTCTTAAAATTTTCTATACACTCTCTCAGGTTAGCTTCTTAAGTTACCTTTGAAAACGGTTTTTGGGAACAATTTTTTAATATAATAATAATATTTCCTGTTAAAATTTGTGATAAGGCATTAAACCTATGGGAGACAGACTTGCAGATTTGCTAGAACCCCTTGCCGCTTGGTTTCGCACGTTAGGAATTCCTGACTTGATTGTCCATTGGGGACATCCGGTGATGATGGGAATTGTTGTGTTAGTAATGGGTAGTTTTACTGCCTATATGGGGTGGCGTAGTCGGTTTATTAAAGATGGGGAAGAAGTGGCAAAAAGTCGCGCTTCTCATCGTCAATTAGCCCCTTGGGTATTTCTATTTATCTCTTTAGGATATACTGGCGGGGTGTTATCTTTAGTAATGCAAAAACAACCGGTTCTTAATAGTCCCCATTTTTGGACAGGTTCGGTCGTTTTAGGATTAATGGCTATTAGTGCAATTACTCCTTTAATTGGGTTTGGTGGGGAACAAAAAGAAGGTTATCGTACGTTTCATGCTTATTTAGGTGGTGTGGTTGCTATTGTGTTAATTGCTCATGGCATTTTGGGATTAAAATTAGGTTTATCCCTATAACTTTTGAATTTTGAATTGATTATGATCCGGTTTCGATTAGAGGCCGGATTTTTTGGTAAAGTAGGATAGGTTTTATCTAATTAAAAGTGAAGTAATGACTATGAGTAAATTATTGGTGATTTTCGTTAGTTTATTAATGGGATTAATGACGTTAAGTGGTTGTACGAATTCTCTGTTAGGAACTAGCCAATTATCTGATCAAGTATTACAAATTATTCGGGATAATCCCCAAGTTGTAATTGAATCTGTTGTAGCTTATCAACAACAACAAGAGAAAAAATCAAAGCAAGATAAATTAGCATTTTTTCAACAAATGATCACTGAACCTGATTCTATTATCGGGAATTCTCCGATTACTGGTGCAGAAGAATCTAAAATTGTCTTAGTAGAATTCTCGGATTTTCAATGTCCTTTTTGCGCTAAAGTAGATGAGATTGTTAAAGATTTTATGGATAAACATCAAGATGAAGTAACCTTTACTTATAAACATTTTCCTCTTAATAGTATTCATGCTCAAGCACAATTAGCTTCTCAATCAGCTTGGGCAGCACAACAACAAGGAAAATTCTGGGAATATCATGATGCTTTGTTTGAAAATCAAGACAAATTAGGGAAAGAATTATATACAAAAATTGCACAAGATTTGAACTTAAATCTAGAACAGTTTGAGAGCGATCGCCAAACTAATGAAGCAAAAATTGCTATTAATGAAGATATAAAAATAGCTGAGATATTAGGTTTAAATGGAACCCCTTTCTTTGCGTTTAATGGTCAACCGATAGATTTACCCATTACGGTTGCTAAATTAGAAGAAATTCTCGACCAAATTAAAGTCAAGCTATAATAGGAGATAGGGTTTTTACGGCAACAGATATGTTAAACAAGACACTTGATACTCAACAATTGCAAAAAGGAATTATGAAAGCAATTAAAGTTATGGCAACCGTTGATGAAAAAGGAAGTTTGTTATTGGAACAACCCTTAAATATTAGGCAAAATAGCCGTGTAGAGGTAATTGTTCTTATTTCAGAAACAGTAGATCTTAAAGAAAATGATGAATCTATAGAATCAAAAGAAGATATACTTAAAGATTTTCGTCAAGCTTGGTATGAAGCAATGACGGAACAAACAATTCCTGTTTCTCAACTTTGGGAAGGAATTGAGAATGCCTGAACTACCATTTATTCAAGTAGAAACAACACGAAGATTTCAACGAAATCTTCGCAAACTAGCTAAAAAATATCTCAGCATTCGTAACGATATTCAACCAGTTATTGAACAACTACAACAAGGGGAAATACTAGGTGATCGCATTCCTAACATTGGATACGAAGTTTTTAAGTTACGGGTGAGAAATAGCGATATTAAAAAAGGTAAAAGCGGTGGTTATCGCCTCATTTACTATGTTAAAACAGCCAAAGGGATTATTTTATTAACTATTTACTCAAAATCTCAACAAACTGACATAGCAGTAGAGGATATCCAAAGCATTATTGTTGAATATGAATCTGAAAGATAAAATAAATATAGAGACAAGAGAAATAGAAAATTATGGATAATTATTCTCTATACGAAACAGATTTTTATGGGTGGACTCAACAACAAGCAAAAGCCCTGGAAAATCAGCAAATTCTAGATTTAGACTGGTCAAATCTTCAAGAGGAAATTCAAGCATTGGGAAGACAAGAATATCGAGAATTAGTAAATCGTTTATCGGTTTTAATTGGTCACTTATTAAAATGGCAATATCAGTCAGAAAAACGTTCCCGTAGTTGGTTCTTAACAATTCGAGAACAACGTCGAGCAATTAAAAGACATTTACGCCATAATCCAAGTTTAAAATCTCGCCTAGAAGATGCTATTATTGATGGTTATGAAGCAGGGGTTGATTTAACATTACGAGAAACTGATTTACCTTTACGAACTTTTCCTGAATCTTCTCCTTATTCCTTTGACCAATTACTTAATCATGGTTTTTTATGTGATACTAATGGAGATTGGAATAACTAAAATAAGATATTTTTCTCCGTTAATATAAGTTCCTCAATCTCTTTAAGAACATCAGTTAATAAGGGAGCATTAGAGGAAATAATGGTATGCTCACTATTGAGATGTTTATGATATTGAACAAAATTTAATTAAATTAGTAATAGAATGAAAATAATCATCAATCAACAAATTCTATCCCCTCAATTTCTGCTTGATCTTGATATAATGTTTCTAGCATCCAAACTTCCCCTATCCATTCATCAAACTCTAATGTTTAAATTTATCTAAAAATTCGGTCGTTTTCATTTGGTATTTATTTTCATAATCTTTTTAAAATAATAACAACAGATAAGGCGATCGCTTAAAATTCCCCCCTAAATCTTAACTGGATCTAAAAAAAGCCCATCGAAAGCCACTAAATAAGTGATAATGGGCAATGCGTCTTAAATTAGCAGCCCTAATTTAAGGCGTGTTACATTATGTATTATGATAGAAACCTAGATTAATTGCGATGCGAACCCATTATTGTAGTGACTTACGAGCAAGTGATATTAAGAAAACTGTTACCTTATTTGGATGGGTTGATCGCCGAAGGGATCATGGAGGGGTGATCTTTATTGACTTACGTGATCGCACAGGTGTCATACAAATTGTCAGTGATCCGCAACGTACTCCCGAATCATACCCCGACGCAGAGAAGTTACGTAGCGAGTATGTAGTCAAAATCGTCGGTAGAGTATCTCAACGTCCTTCTGAGTCTCTCAACCCCAAATTACCCACCGGAGAAGTGGAAATTTACGCTGATAGCATTGAATTACTCAACGGAGTCAATAAACAATTACCTTTTGTCATATCTAGTACCGAAGCAGAATTAGTTAGAGAAGATGTTCGTCTGAAATATCGTTATTTAGATTTAAGACGCGATCGCATGGCAAAAAACTTACAATTGCGTCATGCAGTGGTTAAAGCAATGCGTCGTTATCTCGAAGATGAACAGCAGTTTATGGAGATAGAAACCCCTATTTTAACTCGTTCAACTCCTGAAGGGGCCAGAGATTATTTAGTACCTTCTCGTGCTAATCCTGGACAATGGTATGCTTTACCTCAGTCACCCCAATTATTTAAGCAATTATTAATGGTATCGGGATGCGATCGCTACTATCAAATTGCTCGTTGTTTCCGGGATGAAGACTTACGGGCCGACCGACAGCCGGAATTTACCCAATTAGATATAGAAATGAGTTTCATGTCTCAGGAGGAAATTTTAAACCTCAATGAAGGATTAGTTTGTCATATTTTCAAAACGGTAAAAAATATTGATTTACCCCGTCCTTTTCCTCGTTTAACCTATGCGGAATCAATGGAAAAATACGGAAATGATCGCCCTGATACTCGCTTTGATTTAGAATTAGTTGATGTTTCTGATATAGTCAAAGATAGCGGATTTAAAGTATTTTCCGAAGCGGTGGAAACGGGAGGTAAAGTCAAAATTTTACCTATTCCTGGAGGTAACGAAACTATCTCTAATGTGCGGATTAAACCAGGAGGAGATTTATTTAAAGAAGCGACGGATGCAGGGGCGAAAGGCATTGCTTATATTCGAGTTAAAGATGATCATAAAATTGATACAATTGGGGCAATTAAAGATAATTTAAGCGAAGAACAAAAGATAGAATTATTAACTAGAACTGGGGCAAAATCGGGAGATTTATTACTCTTTGGGGCCGGAGATACAGACACCGTTAATAAATCTTTATCTCGGTTAAGATTAGTAGTAGGAGAACAATTAGGATTAATTGATCGAGATCAACTTAATTTGCTTTGGATTACAGATTTTCCCATGTTTGAATGGAATAAAGATGAAAAACGATTTGAAGCCCTTCATCACCCATTTACAGCCCCAAATCCTGAAGATTTAGCCGATTTGACTACTGCCAGAGCGCAAGCTTACGATTTAGTCTATAATGGCATAGAAATTGGGGGCGGGAGTCTCAGGATTTATCAAAAAGATGTCCAAGAAAAAGTATTTACTACTATTGGATTATCTAAGGAAGAAGCATACAACAAATTTGGCTTTTTATTAGAAGCTTTTGAGTATGGAACCCCACCTCATGGGGGCATTGCTTACGGATTAGATCGGTTAGTCATGTTATTAGCAAAAGAAGACTCTATTCGTGATGTAATTGCTTTTCCAAAGACACAACAGGCGAGTTGTTTACTAACAGAAGCCCCCGCAACAGTTGAACCTAAACAGTTAAAAGAACTGCAGGTTTCTTCAACTTATAAACCGAAATCCTAAGTAGTTAAAGGGAACAGGGAACAGGGAACAAGGAACAGGGAACTTAAAGTTTACTGTGTTGGGTTTCGTTCCTCAACCCAACCTACAATTAAAATGTTACAATAGATCTAGGGATTACTATAATTATTGTCCTCGTCTGAAAAAACGAATGATTAATTTCTCCAATTCTATCCAAACAAACATTAAACTACTAAAGAATAAACAGATGACTAATTGTTGCCCTGTTAAAATTTCCATATCAAAGAAATTGCGTAACGGTTCAACATAAACTAACATTAATTGTAGAATAGTGGTAACAATAACTGCTCCCCAAAGATAAGGATTCGATAACGGATTCATTTCAATGGCTAAACGAGTGCTAGAACGAGCCGCGATCGCATGGCCCATTTGAGCAATACACAAAGTTGTAAATACCATTGTTTTCCAACTATCAGGATGTCCCGATTTTTGAGCATCATTAAAAGACCAAGACATCAAACTTATGGTAATAATTGCAAAAATAATGCCAATACGAACAATATAGAAACCTAACCCCCGCGCAAAGATACTTTCTGTGGGACTAAAAGGGGGACGACTCATAATATTAGGTGCGGCCGGTTCAACCGCTAATGCTAAGGCCGGTAAACCATCAGTAACTAAGTTCATCCACAGAATTTGTAAGGGACTCAGAGGAACCCCAGATAGTCCCATGATAGGGGCCGCTGCAATAGTAATTACTTCTCCGATGTTACTCCCTAAAATATACTTAATAAAGTGACGAATATTCGTATAAACTACCCGTCCTTCCTCCGTTGCAGCCACAATCGTCGCAAAATTATCATCGAGTAATACCATATCACTCGCTTCTTTGCTCACATCTGTGCCTGTAATGCCCATAGCAATGCCTATATCTGCTTGTTTGAGGGCGGGGGCATCATTGACCCCATCTCCTGTCATAGCGACGAATTTACCCTGTTTCTGTAAAGCCCGCACAATGCGCAGTTTATGTTCAGGGGAGACACGCGCATACACACTAACTGATTCTACTTCTTGTTCTAATTCTGTTTGAGAAAGTCGCTCTAACTCCCGTCCCGTGAGAACTTTATCTCCTTGTTGAGAAATTCCCAATTGTTGGGCGATCGCTTGGGCCGTTAATTGATGATCTCCAGTAATAACAATGGGACGAATACCTGCGGCCCGACATTTGATCACTGCGGCCCTGACTTCAGGCCGGGGAGCATCCATCATCCCCACTAATCCTAACCAAATTAAGTCTTGTTCGTAAATATCCTCTGTTTTAGCTTCTGGAATGTGATCAAGTGGTTTATAAGCCAAGCTTAACACCCGTAACGCCCGTTTAGCCATGCCATTGTTACCTTCAAGAATTTCTCGGCGTTTTTCAGAAGTTAGGGGATAAATCTGAGTTTGTTCTTGATAAGATTGACATCGTTCTAAAATTAATTCAGGAGAACCTTTGCTAAACATTAAATAAGGGGTGTTTTGCTCAGGTTGCCAGTTTAATAGGCGATCGCCTGGTGTCGTTTGAGCAATGATACTCATGCGTTTGCGTTCTGAGGAAAAAGGAAATTCTCCTACTCTTGGCAAAGGAGATTCTAAGTTATCCTGTTCTAATCCGGCTTTTCCTGCCAAAACCAGTAAGGCCCCTTCTGTGGGATCTCCGAGAATACTCCAATCTCCGTCTTCCTGACTCAGATGAGCATTATTGCATAGGACTCCAGCTAATAATAAGCCTTGCAGTTCCCCATATTGGTTAAGATCAACCTGTTGATGATCCGTACCGAGAAAATCCCCTAATGGTTCATATCCGTTCCCTGTGACCCTAAAATTGCCTTGAGGGGTTTCTACTTCCTGGATTACCATTTTATTCTGAGTCAGGGTTCCAGTTTTGTCGGAACAAATAACATTGACAGATCCTAACGTTTCTACGGCCGGAAGTTTACGAATTAAAGCATGGCGTTTTACCATGCGTTGGGTTCCTAATGCTAAGGTAACAGTAATAACGGCGGGTAAACCTTCAGGAACGACAGCAACCGCCATACTGAGGGAAATTTCCACCAAAGATTGTAACATTCCCCATCCAGACCTAATTACGCCCCCAACAACTACTAATCCTACTAAAATCATCGATCCTGTGACAAGAACGTTCCCTAAGTCGGTCATCCGCTTTTGTAAGGGGGTAGGTTCAGTTTCGACAGATTGTAGCATTTGGGCGATTTTTCCCAGTTCTGTCGTCATTCCTGTATTAGTGACGACTACTTTACCTCGGCCTTGGATTACTTCAGTTCCAGTAAAGACCATATTGTTGCGATCGCCGATGGAAGCTTCTTCTTCTAAACCGAAGGTGCTACAATGTTTATCAACGGCGTGAGCTTCTCCGGTTAAGGCAGATTCTCGAATTTGTAGGTTAGCAGCTTCAATAATTTGTCCATCAGCACATAATTGATCGCCAGCTTCTAGCAAAATGATATCTCCAGGAACCAAAGATGGAGCTTGTACTTCTAGACGTTTGCCATCCCGAATCACTTGAACTTGAGGGGAGGAGAGGCGTTTGAGGGCAGCTAAGGCTTTTTCGGCGCGAACTTCTTGCAGATACCCCAAAAGTCCATTTAAAATAACAATGGCAAAAATAGCGATCGTATCTTTAAAGGGAACTCCGGTCTTATCTATACCATTCTGTTGCAATGCGACTAAATCTAAGACACCCGAAATAATAGCTACCACGATCAGCATAATTAACATAACGTTCTTAAACTGATCGAGAAAGATATCCCAATTACTGCGGCCGGCAGTTTCTTCAATTTCATTGAGGCCGTAGTGTTGTTGACGTTCGCTGACGGATTCTGAAGTTAATCCTGTATCAGAACTGGTTTCTAGTAGGTCTAGAGTTGTCTGAGAGGAATAAGTATGCCAAGCTTGTTGCTGTTGAGGTAGAGAGTGAGAAGAATAGGTTCGAGTCACAGGGAATGGGTCTAGTTATATAGATCTACTCTTTTTTATCTTACTCGGTGACTCTCAAATTTGTTACCCATTAGCAGCAAAACTTTAACAATGAACAATTAACAATTAGCCTATGACTAATTTATCTGTTTTTCAGTTTCGTTTGGCAATGTTAGCTATTTTCTTACTGTCTTTAATTTTACGATTTTGGCAGTTAGGACAATTTAATATATTGGTATTTGATGAATTTTATTATGCTAAATATGCTAATTATTATTTGATTGGCAAAACTTTTTTTAATTCTCATCCTCCTTTAAGTCAATATATTATTGCTATTGGAATTTGGTTAGGTTCTCATTTGCCATCCTCCCCTGAGATGACGAATGATTTAACGGGTTCTTTACGTTCAACCTTTAGTTATCGTTGGTTAAATGCCTTAACAGGTTCTTTTCTTCCTTTATTAGTCGGCGCGATCGCTTATCAATTAACTAATCGTCGTAGTTATACATTAATCGTCACTTTTTTGGCGGCTATGGATGGCTTATTTTTAGTAGAATCTCGTTATGCTTTAAACAATATTTATTTAGTTGGTTTTGGGTTATTAGGTCAGTTATTTTTTTTGTTATTTTTAAATCAAAAAAAGTATATTTATTTAACATTAAGTGGTATTTTTTTCGGTGCAACGGCTTCTGTAAAATGGAATGGTTTAGGATTTTTAGGAGGAATTTATCTAATTATTTTAATGGTTTGGTTATGTAGTTTATTACAGCGAAGAATTGAAAATTTCAAAAATAATCAATTCTTAAACAGATTATTTTTGATAAATTGGGGATTATTTAATCAAATTAATTCGGTTAAATTACCATTACTATTTTTAAATTTATTGATTATTCCTGCTGTAACTTATAGTCTTCTTTGGTTTCCTCACTTGTTGATGAATCCTCAATATAATTGGTGGGAAGTGCAACACAAAATCTGGGTTTTTCATCATCAAATTGGCAATAGTCCACAAGTTCATAAATATTGTTCTAACTGGTATACTTGGTTATTTATGGGACGCACTATCGCCTATCTTTATCGACCTCAAGAGACTGATTCAGGTAAGATTATTTATGATGTCCATGCAATGGGTAATCCGGTTTTATGGTGGTTTTCTACTGCTGCTATTTTTACCATAATTACTTTACTTAGTATATCATTTATTAAACAAAAAAATGTAGTTTCTTTAAATCCAGCAATAGCAGTTTATATATTAGTGAATTATACTGTTAATTTATTACCTTGGATTAAAGTAAGTCGTTGTACTTTTCTATACCATTATATGGCATCTTATGTATTTTCATGGTTAGCCTTAGCTTGGATTATGGATAGTTCTTTAATGAGTAAAAATTCTTTAAATCGTCGAGTGGCAATGGGACTGATAATATTAATTATTATAGCCTTTATTTATTGGCTACCAATTTATTTAGGACTTCCTTTATCTCAAAAAGAATTTAATATGAGAATGTTATTGCCTAGTTGGATATAAAATTATCGTAGGGACATAATACCATTATGCCCTAGCAAATGTAGGGTGTGTTAGCGTAGCGTAACGCACCTAAACCCATTAATATCTGTATCTTACTATATGATAAAAAACTTAGTTTATAATCGAATAATAAGCATTTAGATAACGCAAAATACTTAGGGTTTTGTTTATAAACAATCTCTAAATTTTTCATCTATCAAAGAAAGTTCAGAACTTAAAGAATTAAAAAAATTAGCTAATTTTTCTGCTTGAGATTTACAAATTTTTTCTCTACCACTAAGAATATTATTAACAGTTTCAATCGATCCTAATATTGGAACTAGAGTATTTTTTTCTACATCAAACTCATGTATTAATGATTCCAAAGTTGCCTGAAAAGTTGGCTTTTCAAGAGGATAGTATAGAGATTCATAATTCTCTATAAGAAGGACTAATAACTCAAAAAGCGCAGTTTCATTTTTCGTTAATTCACAAGACATCATTTTTTCTACTATCGATAAAACTCTCTGATATTCCTCCTCTGTTTTAATTGTTTTAGGTTGGTACTCAATCAGTCAATCAGTATAGGTTTGTTGACTAGAAGTACGGATCATCTTTCCATTTTTCCTTATTATATTCAGAATGGGACCGCTTAAGCTATAAAATATAGATATGCTTTTGAAATCATCATCTTACATTTTATCCAGGGAATAGACAAAAATGAACCAGATAGAAACCATTAAAACTATTTTACGAGAGCATCAACCTCATTTAAAAGAACAATATCATATCAAACAATTGGGAATTTTTGGATCTTATGTAAGAGGGGAAGCAACACCAGAAAGTGACCTAGATATTTTGATTGAATTTGAATCAGGATATCGTTTTGGTTTATTAACCTTTTGTCACATAGAAAACTATCTCAGTGATTTATTAGGAGTTAATGTTGATTTAGTAATGAAGAATAGCCTAAAATCTAAAATTAGTCAACAAATTATTTCAGAAGTAATTTATCTATGATTAAGCGATATAGTGAAGATTATTTAAGAGACATAGAAGAAGCTATTAAATTAGCAATTGAATTTACAGAAGGGATGAACTTTGATGAATTTTGTCAGGATAAAAAAACTATTTTTGCAGTAGCAAGAGCAATACAAATTATTGGGGAAGCCATCAAAAAACTTCCCGATAATATCAGACAACAATATCCTCAAATTCCTTGGAAAGACATCGCCAAAATGAGGGATAAAGTGACCCATCAATATTTTTCTGTTAAGCTAGATGTGCTTTGGGATACTGTTAAACAAGATCTACCTCTTTTACAATCATTAATTTCTTCTGTATTAGACAACCTAAAAGAATGAAATTATCAGAATTAATTAAATTAATAAACTGACAAGCTTTATTCATCTATTTCCTCATCTTCCTCACTAAAATCAGACATTTCTCCCCCCAACTTTTGTTGAGGAGGAATAGCAGAAATAATTGCATCAATTACCTTACCAACGGGAATAATTTCCAAACCAATATCATCAGCAAAACTCTGTCCTTTAGGCACAATTGCTCGTTTAAATCCCAACTTAGCGGCCTCTTTTAAACGTAATTCCATTTGAGACACTAAACGCACTTGTCCTCCTAATCCTACCTCACCAATTAAAACAGTTCTAGGGTCAACTATTCTATCTCGAAAACTGGCTACAATTGCCATAGCTATTCCTAAATCTGCGGCCGGTTCTTCTACTCCTAAACCTCCCGCAGAAGCAACATAAGCATCTAATTTTGATAAAGGAATTCCCACCCTTTTTTCTAATACGGCTAATATCTGTTGTAGACGACTATAATCAACTCCTGTAGTCGAACGACGAGGAGAAGCATAACTGGTGGGACTGACTAAAGCTTGCAATTCTACGACTAAGGGACGGGTTCCTTCACAAGCAACAACAGTTGCAGTTCCTGGGGCGAATTCATCCCGATTTCCTAAGAATAATTCCGAAGGGTTAGCCACTTCAACTAATCCCGCTTCTACCATTTCAAATATCCCAATTTCATGAGTAGCCCCAAAGCGATTTTTAACCGATCTTAATAGACGATGGGAGGCATAGCGATCGCCTTCAAAATATAATACTGTATCTACTAAATGTTCCAAAACTCTCGGGCCCGCAATTGCCCCTTCTTTCGTGACATGACCAACAATAAATAAAGTAATATTATCCCGCTTTGCCACCTGCATTAAAGCAGAAGTACATTCTCTAACTTGGGCCACAGAACCAGGGGCCGAAGTTAAGGCCGCAAAATAAATAGTTTGAATACTATCAATAACAGCCACTTGGGGTTGTAAAGATTCTAATTCCTTTAAAATTTCCTCTAGATCCGTTTCTGGAAGAATAAAAAGATTGGCTTTATCTTCCATTTTTTGAGAAATTATAACTGGTTTTTTTTTCCCATTTTCGTTATTATTTTCCGACTCTTTGGCTTCTGTTACGCTACTCGCTTCAGCGACCCCTAAACGAGAGGCCCGTAATTTAATTTGTTGGGCTGATTCTTCCGCCGAAACATAGAGAATACGGGGTAATCTTTGGGATAATTGATTAGCAGTTTGTAATAATAAAGTTGATTTTCCAATACCAGGATCACCGCCAATTAACACTAAAGAACCAGGAACAATTCCTCCTCCTAATACCCGATCTAATTCTCCATATCCAGAAGGAAACCTAGCTTGTTCTTCTTCTCTAATCTCATTAAATGGCATCGAAATACGAGGTTTTGGGGGAACCTGGGGACGATTATCCGAATGGTTATGAGATTGCCGTCCGTTTCGTGCAACCCCTCCAGAGGAACTAGGAGTAACCATTTGTTCTTCCAAAGTGCCATAAACACCACAACTGGGGCATTTGCCAAACCATTGAGGTGATTGAGATCCACAGGTGCTACAAATATAAATGGTTCGAGATTTTGCCATGGGATTTTTTTGAAGAAAGGTTAAAAAACCTGAGAAAATGATAAAGAGGAATAACGCTTAGAAAAATTTTAAACTAGGCTTGAAGCAAGGTAATGACTCAATAATTTAAGCTTAATCATAACGATAAAGCGATATTCTAGAAATAGGAGAATCTCCAAGGATCTCTATTTAACTTAAAAATTAGCAATTCTACTTAAATTAAGGAGTGTTGGAGCCATTGGAAATTCATAAAGAGAAAATCCTGGTCGTTGATGATGAAGCGAGTATCCGCCGCATTTTGGAAACCCGCCTGTCTATGATTGGCTATGATGTCGTTACCGCAGCCGATGGAGAGGAAGCCTTAGATATCTTTCACAAGACGGAACCTGACTTAGTGGTGTTAGATGTAATGATGCCTAAACTCGATGGTTACGGGGTGTGTCAGGAGTTACGCAAGGAATCGGATATTCCTATTATTATGTTAACGGCTTTAGGAGATGTGGCCGATCGCATTACGGGATTAGAATTAGGAGCAGATGATTATGTCGTTAAACCTTTTTCTCCCAAAGAGTTAGAAGCTAGAATTCGTTCAGTATTACGAAGGGTCGAAAAAAATGGGGCCCCTGGTATTCCCAGTTCTGGGGTTATTTCCATTGGTTCGATTAAAATTGATACTAATAAACGACAAGTTTATAAAGGAGATGAACGCATTCGTTTAACGGGAATGGAATTTAGTTTACTCGAATTATTAGTAAGTCGTTCGGGGGAACCTTTTTCTCGCTCAGAAATTTTACAAGAAGTCTGGGGTTATACCCCTGAACGTCATGTAGATACTCGTGTAGTAGATGTACATATTTCTCGTTTAAGGGCCAAATTAGAAGATGATCCGAGTAATCCTGAATTGATTCTAACTGCTAGAGGAACAGGTTATCTTTTTCAACGAATTTTAGAACCTGGAGAAGAATTATAAGGAGATTAATTAATAACTAATAATCTCACATTAGCCCGCAAAGGCGGGCTTTATTTACATAGTATTTTTTTACGAACTGTCGTGAGAATATGGGCAGAGCGAGACTTGAACTCGCATGACCGAAGCCGCCGCATTTTGAGTGCGGTGCGTCTACCAATTCCGCCATCCGCCCTTGGGATTCGCTTTTTGATTATACTCTATTTGGCGCGTTTCTAACAAGTGGTTATAATCTTGTGAAGTAGCCCAACGATCAATCTCTCTAGCCCGCAATACTGGGACTGGATGGGTTAATTGTTCCGTTTGTAGCTGTTTGAGCATTTCTCCTAATATGGTGTCGCTAATAGCATCGTAATCCCTCGCTTGTTGAATAAATGCCTCTAGGTTTAACTGTGGGGCCAAAGTGGGGGAACCTCCGGCCAACTTCATTAAAATTGACATAATAACTTTGGGGTCTTGGGTCGCTAATAAAGCGGCGCGATCGCAACTAAATTCTGCACAGCGCAACCATTCTAACATTTGGTTTTGTAACGATTGGGCGATAGCTGTTCCCCAATTGGGCAATAATCTAGCCCCTAAAACCATCATATTTGCTAAGGTTAAGTAAACCCCATGTTCACACTTAAGATGACCTAATTCATGGGCCATTACCCCTTGAATTTCTTGAGGGGTTAACATTTCAATCAGGGAAGTATGTAACACCATAAAGGGTTGTTTTCCCTGCATAGCAAAGGTATAAGCGTTAGGGACGGGATTTTGCTGGATATATAATTGAGGCGGTTCCATATCGAGGATACCACAAGCATCAGTCAGCAAATTGTACAGATGGGGGAGTTGTTTGTCGTTAACGAGAATACTAGCAGCAATATTATTGAGATAGAAAAATTGTTCCGCGACGGAACCCAGTAAACTTCGTACCATCATATCGAGGCCCGGAAGTTGTTTTAAGGTGGCAGTAGCTTGTTGGTCGAGAGGATGACGAAAATCATCCGCTTTGAGTCCTATTAACTGGGTTTTTGACAAATTCATAATTATTAGGCAGAAAATAACCAATCTTTAACCCGTTGCAGACTTTTCCAGTCGGGTTTACGAGTTAAACCGTCTTCGATATTATCAGCCACATCATCCCGAATGTTTTTGTCGAGGGAGATGATTTGTTGGGCTGCTTCTATGTGAACTCTGACCCCTGTAGACCCGTTATCTAACATGGCTAAGGCTAGATTAACACGAGATTGAGGCGGTCTACCATCGAGTTTAACACTTTTTTGAGCAGCTTTGAGGGCCAGTGCTGGTTTTTCGTCGAGTAAGTATAACCAAGCTAAACAGGCCCAAGCGGGGGCATTTTTGGGGGCGCAATCGCAAATTTGTTTAAAATGAGGAATTAGGGTGGCGGGAGATTCTCCTTGTTTATATCGTTCTAATCCTTCTTCAAAGGCGGTTTCTAAAGAATCGGTCATTTCAGTTATCAGTTATCAGTTATCAGTTATCAGTTACTACCGCCAACAAGTCGGTAGCTTGAAGCAACGAATATTTTTATTTATATCCCCTTAAAAGAGGCGGCTTGAAACCTTTTTTTTGGTCATATTTAGGTCACAAAATGAATATCAATCAACAATATAGCAAAATTTGAACTAAATGGGGTTAGGGATTTGGTAGTCCCCAACCCGATGAAATTTATACGCCGAAAGATTTCCCACAACCGCAGGTTTGATTGGCGTTAGGATTAGTAAATTGGAAACCACCACCGATCATGGCATTACTGTAGTCGAGAACCAGTCCATAGAGATACAGGAGACTTTTGCGATCGCAGATTAGTTTAAATCCCTCATAGTCGAAGACTTCATCTTGTTGAGTATTTTGACCGGGTTCTTCAAATTCCATCATATAGGACATTCCTGAACATCCTCCCTGACGAACCCCTACACGCAAGCAAAGATCTTTTCCTTGTTGTTCTCGTAACATTAGGACATGATTGAGGGCAGTTTCGGTCAGTTGAATGCCTTTGGCTTGGACTTGAGTTGCTTGTGTCATCGGTACTGATAACTCCTAAAAGCGATTGAGTCGTTAAACTTTGGATAGTTTGTCTACCAACTTTAATCATAGCGATTTTTCTGCTACTAATACTATAAATTTTACCGTAACGTTTATTTTTGTCCAGCTACTTATTTGTTGGGTTTCGTGCCTCAACCCAACCTACAATCTATAAAGTTTGATCATTGTAAGGATCAATGGCCGTTGACCCCTACTTTTATGTGTGGGAGAATGGTTTGTAAATAATTATCAATTGTCCATTGTTCGTTGTCGTTTGGCTTCATATAAGATTAATGCTGCTGCGATCGCTACATTTAAGGATTCAACTCCTTTACCTAAAGGAATGGTCACGGTTTCATCAGCTAAATTAATTAAATCTTGAGATAATCCTGCTCCTTCATTTCCTAGTAAAATTAAAGTTGGTTGAGTTAAATCTAAATCCCAATAAGTTCGATTAACATCTGGTAAAGTAGCAATAACTTTTACCCCACCTTCTTGATAGGTTTTAATGAGATTAACTAAGTCTGAAGTCATGGTAATTGGAAGATGAAACCAAGCTCCAGCAGAGGCTCGTAATACTTTAGGATGATCAATATCAACACTATCATCACTTAACCAAATTCCATCAATTTCTATCGCTGCGGCGGTTCTAATAATAGTGCCTAAATTGCCCGGATCTTGTAATCTTTCTAAGATTAACCCTAAACGAAAATCCGCGATCGCTGAAGTCATCAAAGGTTGATAAACGGCTGTTGTAATGACCCCATCAGGATTAACAGTGGTAGCCATAGTTTCCAGAACTTCTGGGGTTACTAACTCGCTACGTTGAGCCTTTTGACTAGCTTTTGAGTGCAATTGAGGATAACGAATAAACCATTGCTCAGTATAACACAGAGTCACAAGGGAACAATTCGTATCACAGGCAGTCTCTAATAAGTGAGTTCCTTCCAAAAGAAACAGGTTTTGTTCGCGCCGTCCCTTAGTACGATGCAATTGTCTAATCTGCTTAACGAGAGGATTCCTAACACTGGTAATCATTAGGGAGAGGGAAGATTAAAACTCCTCATTGTTGATGCGGAACTCGGGACTTGAACCCGAAAGTCCTTGCGGACACTAGAACCTGAATCTAGCGCGTCTACCAATTCCGCCAGTTCCGCATTTTAATAACCAAATCCCTATTATTACTCAACTTATGCTATAAGTCAAGTTTTTTTCTGGAGAAGCCAGTTGTTGAACTCAAGAATTAGGAAGGGAAATTCCACCGAATAATCACCGTTGTGGAACTTAAACTAGACTTTTTTCATCATTCGGGTTACATTGTAAGCGAATTTAGCCCGAACACTATAACTGTTTATAGTTTTTGGAGGATATAACCATAAAACGCTCTTATATATCGAATCCTATGGCTGCTAATCTAGAAACCAAAGAACCCATCTTAGAAATCAAGGGACGTAACTCGTTAAAGGGAGAAGTCACCATTAGTGGGGCGAAAAATTCGGCCTTGGTGCTGATGGCTGGAGCATTGCTTTGTTCTGAAGACTGTCGCTTACGAAATCTACCCTCTTTAGTAGATATCCACTGCATGACCCAAATTTTGGCGGCTTTAGGGGTTAAGTTACAAAGAAATGGTGATATATTAGAAATTAATGCCAGAGATATCGGACATGATCAAGCTCCTTATGAGTTGGTATCTCAACTGCGGGCCAGTTTCTTTGTCATTGGCCCCTTATTAGCGCGGTTAGGGATGACTCGCGTTCCCTTACCTGGAGGATGTGCGATCGGTGCTAGACCTGTCGATCTCCATGTACAAGGTTTACAGGCAATGGGAGCGGATGTTCGCATTGAACATGGGGTAGTTCATGCTTGCGTTAAAGGAAATCGCAAACGGTTACAAGGGGCGAAAATTTATTTAGATTATCCCAGTGTGGGGGCCACCGAAACCATTATGATGGCGGCCACTTTAGCTGAGGGAGAAACTATCATTGAAAATGCGGCCCAAGAACCAGAAATAATCGATTTAGCGAATTTCTGCCGGTCTATGGGGGCTAATATTAAAGGAGCCGGAACCAATACAATTGTCATTTCTGGGGTAGAACGGCTTCATAGTACAGAATATCATGTGATTCCTGATCGCATTGAAGCTGGAACTTTTTTAATTGCGGGGGCCATCACTCATTCAGAAATTAGTCTTGCACCTGTGTTTCCTGAGCATTTAGCCTCGGTGATTGCTAAATTACAGGCGATGGGGCCTAAAGTTATTTTAGAAGGGTCTGATCGCCTACGATTGATTCCTGGAGAATTACGGGGTACGGATATTGAAACCTTGCCTTTTCCTGGTTTTCCCACGGATATGCAGGCCCAGTTTATGGCCCTGTTAACCTTAAGTGAGGGAAGCAGTGTAGTGACAGAAACGGTGTTTGAGAATCGTTTTGGCCATGTGGCAGAATTACAACGTATGGGGGCTGATATTCGCGTTAAGGGCAAAATTGCTGTAGTTCGGGGGGTTCCTTTCCTTTCTGGTGCGCCTGTGATGGCTACAGATTTACGGGCTTCTGCTGCCTTAGTTTTAGCCGGATTAGCTGCCCAAGGAACTACAGTAGTACAAGGTTTGCAGCATTTAGATCGAGGCTATGATAATTTAGCAGGAAAGTTACAGAAGTTAGGGGCTAATCTTCGTCGGGTGAATGGGACAGTTTCCCAAAAATCCGAGGAATATTCAACCATTCGTTAGGTTTGAGGGGAAATGGTCTTGGTCTGTTTCCCCTAATTTTAGAGTATGGAATTTTTTCTTATCTTTTAAGCCCCATCTTTTGAAACAGCCGTTATGCTAGAAGAATAATCAGTTCAGTGACCCTACGCCCTATAGTCGAACCCATCCTAACCCGTCTGAACTGATATATGCTTTTTGGTTAGTTTAGCTGCGTGGTCATGAAAGAAATAGAACAGTATTACAAAGTGTTAGGATTACAGATAGGCGCATCTCTTGAGGAGATTAACCAAGCCTATCGTGATTTAGCGTTCATTTGGCATCCTGATCGTCTGCCGAAGGATAATGAGCGATTATTAGCTAAAGCGGTGGCTAAACTCCAAGAAATTAATCACGCTCGTGAACAACTTAAGTCGGTTCAAGTATTATCTAAACCGTCGAGTCGGACTCCAGTTACTCAAGAAAAAACTGCTCCTTCTACTGCCACTAATTATCGTTATCGTCGTCCTTCTCAAAGTCAAGCAGAACGTCCCTATTATCGAGATTTAACGGGAGTTGATTTGAGGGGGGCTAATTTAAAAGAAAAGGATTTATCGGGTAGAAAACTCATTCAAGCGAATTTAAGTTATGCGGATTTGAGTGATACTTTTTTGCATAAAGTTAATTTAGAACAGGCTAATTTATTTCGGGCTAATTTATTTCGGGCTAATTTACTTGAGGCTAATTTACGTCAAGCTAATTTACAGGAAGTTAATTTAATTGGGGCAGATTTGAGTGGGGCAGATTTAACCGAGGCGGATTTATCTGGGGCAAAAGTTGGGGCAGGAAATCGAATTTTAGTGAAGTTAACGGGGACAATTTTAAGGGGAGCAATTTTGCCTGATGGAAGCATTCATCCTTAGAGTTAACTTGTGATTTATCGGGGAATAAATCAATGTTACAGTCTATACCATACGAGAACAAAAAATACGACTCATATCCACAAGACGCGCTAATACAGAGGAGAGAAAAATTTATTATGCCTATGTCAAGAGAGGAACAATTAAAGATCCTTGGTCAGATGAAAGATTCTGATATAGATTATTCAGATGTACCTGCTACTGATGCTGAATTTTGGCAAGAAGCGACTGTTAACCCTGCGATAAAAGTTCCTGTAACTATACAGCTTGATCCCTCAGTTATTGCTTGGTACAAACAACAAGTTCCCCAAGGATATCAGTCTTTAATTAATAGTGTACTCGAAAAATATATGATAGATCATACTCCCTAAATATTGCCCTGAATGACCCCGAAAGAGCAGCAGGAAATATCCAAATAGCATTAGAAGAAAAAGATCGATTAACTGGACTTTTAAAACTAACCAACAGGAATTGTTAAATTGAAAGGTTCTGCTAATGAATATCGTCTTCGGATAGGGGATTATCGGGTTCGTTATGAAATTGATGACTCTAATCAAAAAATACAGATTTTACAGTGTAAACATCGAAAAGATGTTTATCGTAAATAAGCAGGTAGACAAAATTAATTACATATTAAAAAATTAATTATTCTCCCTCAATTTTACTCTCTGCATGATGCACAATATCCCGTAAATTATCCAAGGTTTTACTATCAACAGTTTGCCATAAACCTCGTTGATTTGCTTCTAATAATCTTTCGGCCATATCTCGTAAGGCCCAAGGATTTTTATCTTGAATAAATTGTTGTACAACCTCATCAAATAAATAAGCTTCAGCTACTCCTTGATACATGAAATCTTCCACACAGTTTGCTGTCGCATCATAAGCAAATAAATAATCAACCGTTGCCGCCATTTCAAAAGCACCTTTATAACCATGTCTCATGACACCTTTAATCCATTTTGGGTTAATAACACGAGAACGATATACCCTAGCAATTTCTTCTTTTAATAACCTAACTTTAGGATTAGAAGCAATAGAATTATCCCCAAAATAAACTTGAGGATTTTTGCCACTTAACGCCCTTACAGCAACCGTTAAACCCCCTTGAAATTGATAATAATCATCAGAATCTAATAAATCAT
The DNA here is from genome assembly GCF_003864295.1 of Aphanothece sacrum FPU1. Taxonomy (NCBI): domain Bacteria; kingdom Bacillati; phylum Cyanobacteriota; class Cyanophyceae; order Chroococcales; family Aphanothecaceae; genus Aphanothece; species Aphanothece sacrum. Next base: position 26,053 of record NZ_BDQK01000009.1, read on the forward strand.
GCTCTCGATTATCTTGATTATGTAAGACAATTTGTAACTGTTTTAAACGTTTTTCAAACACTTCAGGAACGGCATGACCTACCCCTTTATTATCATAAGCATAACAACTCCAATTAAGATAAGCTTTAGCTAAATCTTCATCATTTTTCCAATTTTGTGCTTCAATTAATCCCTGTAAACCTGCCCCATAAGCACCCGGTTTTGACCCAAATATTCTATAACATGACTTCAGTTTTGCTTGCTCTTCTGTTAACCCTTGTTCTTGCCAAAATTCTTGTTCTTCTTGCACTTTTGCAGCTAAAGGATTGATGTCTTTTTCTTCATTTAGGCTTGACACATCAGCGATCGCATTGTACATTAGATGTAGTAAGTTGGGGAAACTGTCCCTAAAAAAGCCCGATACCCGTACCGTTACATCCACACGGGGTCGCCTTAAGACTGATGGGCTAAGTATTTCATAGTCTACAACTCGACGGGACATACCATCCCAAATCGGTTGTACTCCTAATAAGGCCAAAACTTGAGCAATATCATCCCCTCCTGTTCGCATGGTGGAGGTTCCCCAGATGGAAATAGCGAGAGTTTGGGGGTATTCTCCATTATCTTGAGTATAGCGTTCAATGAGGGCTTCTGCGGCTTTTCTGCCTACGTCCCAAGCGGTTTGGGTGGGGATGGCACGGATGTCTACCGAGTAGAAATTGCGTCCGGTGGGGAGAACTTCGGGTCTGCCTCTGGTGGGGGCCCCAGATGGGCCACTGGTTATATATTTAGCGTCTAATCCTTTAAGTAAATTAGTTATTTCTTGGGGAGTTTGATATAGTTTAGGAAGTAAAAATGTTTGTATCCAATCTAGTTCTTTTTGGGTGTTGGGAAGCTCAATTTTGTGAAAAATTGTGGAATTTTTAATTAAATTTTCAACTATTTCTTGTGCGTATTCTTCTAATACTTCAATAACCTCTCCTAAGATGTAACATTTCTTTAATTTTGCGCCAATAAAATTCTCATTTGATTCACCCTTTTTTCCATGAAAATGAGATTGAGAGAGGTCTAAATCATTTTCTAATCCATTCACTGTTCCCTGTTCCCTGTTCCCTGTTTCCTTTAAAGAAAAGGGGTCTATTGGGTTTGCAGTTAGGGGGTTTATTTGTAGGTTGAGATCTTGGGCGATCGCGGTTGTTAAACCGAGACGATCTAAGCTAGGATAACGAGCAATGGCGATGATTAGATCTCGGAGTTGGGTATTTTGGGGACATTTTCCTAAGATGTGTAAACCGTCTCTAATTTGGGCTTCTTTTAGTTCACATAAATAACCGTCTGCTAGAGTAAGAAATTGAGATAAAGTATTACTATTTATCTCTTTAATTCCTAAGTCTTGATTGAGGTTAGTTTCGCTTATTAATTGGGTGATGCGATCGCCGATTAATTTTAAGCGTGAGGGATCAAGAGTTTGTGCCTCATAATATTCATCTATGAGGGTTTCAAGTTGTTCTAAATCACCGTATAATTCGGCACGGGTTAAGGGGGGAGTAAGATGATCTAAAATAACAGCATGAGAACGTCGTTTTGCTTGGGAACCTTCCCCTGGATCATTAACAATAAAAGGGTAAAAATTAGGGATAGTTGCTAAGGTAATTTCTGGGTAACAAGTTGATGATAAAGCAAGGCTTTTTCCAGGTAGCCATTCTAAATTACCATGTTTACCAACATGAATAATAGCTAAGGATTGAAATTGATATTTTAACCAATAATAATAAGCTAAATATTGGGGAGTTGGTTCTAAATCTGGGGCATGATAACTTAAACTAGGATCAAGATCATATCCCCTTGAAGGTTGGATACCAATAAAAATATTCCCTAATTGAATACCAGGAATAGGAAAATCAGAAAAGTTTGTACATTCAGATATATGTCCCCAACGCTGATTAATTTCTGTTTGAACTGACACAGGTAAACTATGAAAATATTTTTTATATTCTTCTTGGGAAAGAGTTTGATAAATAGAACGTAGATGTTGACTTTCTGGATCATTTGTGATCCCTTTCGTTAATCTTTGAATTAACTCATCTCCCGTTTCTGGAATATCTTTAATATTGTAACCTGCTAATTTTAAAGCGTTAAGAATTTCGATACAACTAGCAGGAGTATCTAAGCCTACTCCATTAGCAAGTCTACCATCTTTGTTAGGATAATTAGCAAGAATTAAAGCAATTTTTCTCTGAGATATAGGAGTATTTCTTAAGGATATCCAATTAGCTGCTAAATCTGTGACAAAGTTAATTCTATCCTGGACAGGTTGATAAATAATAACATCAGTTTCTAATTTATTATTCCAAGTTTGAACCGATTTAAAAGAAACAGCGCGAGTAATAATTTTTCCATCTACTTCTGGTAAAGCAATATTCATAGCTACATCTCTGGGGTTTAAACCTTGAAAACTATTTTGCCATTGTTCTAAAGTTCCACTACTTAAAATAACTTGTAAAATGGGAATATTTAAAGTTTGCCATAAGTTAATACTGTCTTGATCTAAAGATTCAGAATTAAGCTTATTAATAGAAAAACTGGTAGTATTTAATACTAATTGTAAAGAATCTTGTGGTAAAGATTGACAATAGGATAAAAATTCGGATTGAACGGCAGGATCTTGTAAAGATGAGACAAAAATAGGCCAGGGATTAAAGCCTCGATTGAATAAATTTTCTGCTAAACTATCAATGGGTAATAAATTGCCCGCCAAGTAATGGGAACGATAAAAAAGTATGCCAACAGTTTTTAGATTATTAAGTTGAGGTAAATAAGCATATAAACCAACATTAGGAACAATTTTAGGACAAGGAGGATTATAGTTAGTTTGCCAAACAATATCAGAGATAAATTTTAAAGCATTAGCCCAATTTTCTAGTCCACCTTCTGTTAAATAACGCCATAAAGTATGAGTATTATTTAAACTAACAGTAGAATGACTCATTAACTCCAGATCAGGTCGGTCATCCCCTGGTAAAATGAATAAAGAAGCTTGGGTAGATTCGGCAATTTCTTTGACCACTTCTAAACCATAAGACCAATAAGATCTGCCCCCTAATAATCTTAAAATAATGACTTTTGCTTCAGATAAAATAGTATCAGCATAATGATCAATACTTAATTGTTGTTGTAATTGTAAAAGATTAATAGCCCGTATTTGAGGGAAATTTGAAGGTAAATGTTTGAGAGAACTTGCTAAAGTTTGAATATCCGTATCGGCTGCCGTTATAATAATAATTGGAGCCGGATTTTGTTCAATTAAGATAACCCCATCTTCCTGCGGGTTCCAACCACCAGGGGTAGCAGCTATTCTATGCATTGAGACTCCTTATCTGTAAAAAAGATTAGATTTCAGGATAGGATAGACAAATAGGGCGATCCTAGATTTAATTATGTCTGCTTTGTTGTAGTTGTCCCTAAACTAATGAATCTCTTCCAAGACTCTATCTTACGTCGAACCCTACCGGTGAGGATCTTTGAGGAATTGTGTTCCCTCTGGCGACAGCTAGTGACAATGGGAATATCAGAGGTAAAATTAATTACAGAAGCCCTAATTACCTTAGAAAGTTCAGAAAATAAACGATTTTCTTTGTTGATTTCTCCCAACTTTAATGCATTATTACAGGGAATGTTTGATCCGACAACCCTATCTTATGAGGTTAGCATTACTTGGGATAATCAGGCGATCGCAAATTTTACTCAACAACTAATAGCAGATTTTCCTAGTCTAGCAGATCATTTCACTACTTTTTCCCCTAGTCAATCATCTGAAAATACAGCCATGCAAGCTTTATTTATGGCTAGATTAGTTAATATTTTAACTCCTGACTGTTGGGAAGATTCTGAAGATATCTATACTAATTCGCCTGTTTGTAAACCAATAGAAGATGCCCTCAGACAACAAATTGCCCAAGAAAGATTACTCAATCAAGTCATTGGTCAAATTCGTCAAAGTTTAGATTTATCAACTATTTTAGAAACAGCAGTTAGGGAATTAAGAAGTTTTTTACAAGTAGATAGGTTAGTGATTTATGAATTCGGAGATAAAAATTTATTGAATTTAGATGATACTAACCTTAATAAAAGTTTCGGACGGGTAACTTATGAATCAAGATTATCGGAAAGTATTCCTTCTCTTTTAAATATTAAACCACAAGATGATTGTTTTACAAATTTACCTGATTATCACAAGAAATATCAACAAGGATCAATTGTTGCTATTGAAGATGTAGAAATTGCTTATTCTAGTTCTTTTTGTCTTATACAATTTTTAAACACATATTTGATAAAAGCTAAATTAATTGCTCCTATTGTAGTTGAAGGAACTCTGTGGGGACTGCTTATTGCTCATCAGTGTTTTAAGGTACGAAAATGGTTGGAAAATGAAAAGAATTTTTTAGGTAAAATTGGAGAACACTTAGCGATCGCTATTTATCAAGCTCAATTATATGCTCAAGTTCAACAACAAAAAAAGACTTTTGAACAACGAGTAATTGAACGAACTCAAGAACTTCGAGATACTCTTTTAGCGTCTCAAGCAGCTAATTACTCGAAAACTGAATTTTTGGGCAATATGAGTCATGAATTAAGAACTCCTTTAACTTGTGTTATTGGGTTATCAGGAACTTTATTACATTGGTCAGGAGAAAATCGTTCTTTTTCTTTAGAAAAACAACGACAATATCTGCAAACAATTCAAGATAGTGGCAAACATTTGTTAGATATGATCAATGAGATTCTCGAATTTTCTAAACTCCAAGCAGGTAAGTGTGTTTTAGTGATTCAAGAATTTTCTTTACCTTATATTGCTCAAAACGTCTTACAACAAGTCATTAAAGAAGCGCAAAGAAGATTGATTAAATTAGAATTAGACATTCAAATAAATCCTGAAGAAGATAGATTTTTAGCTGATCCAGAAAGAGTTAAACAAATTCTCTATCATTTGTTGAATAATGCTCTTAAATTTACCCCGGAAGAAGGAACAGTAATTTTAAGATTATGGCGTGAAGGTAATGAGGCAATTTTTCAGGTAGAAGATACAGGAATTGGCATTATTAAAGAGAAAATACCCCTTTTATTTGAATCATTTCAACAGTTAGAAACCTCCCGCAGACGAACTTATGGAGGCACTGGTTTAGGGTTAGCATTAACTAAACAATTAGTTGAACTTCATGGGGGAACAATTGAGGTAGAATCAGTGTTCAGAGAGGGATCAATTTTTACGGTTAGATTGCCAAATCAACCTCAACGTCTACTTAAATCGTCTAATCCTTCAGAAACAGAACAATCTTTTAATAATCGTAATAGAAGTATTATTTTAATCGAAAGTAATGAAGAAATAGCTACTTTAATCGGGGAATTATTAATTGCGGCAAATTATCAGTTTATTTGGTTGACAGAAGGAGGAAGTGCTATTCAAAGAATAGACGTTTTAGAACCCAGTATTGTTATTTTAGATCAAGATTTAACTGATGCTTATAAAATTAGCGAAAACATTAAAAAAACTGCAGAAACTAAATCTATTAAAACCCTTTTATTAAGTGATCAAATCTCCTCTAAAGAATGGACAAAAATTTCTCAAAGGGGAATTGATGATTATCTTTTAAAACCTATTCAACCAAATCTTTTATTAAAAAGAATTAATGCTTTAATGGCACTAGACAATGATATAAATTATGATATAATATAAAAAAGAAAAAACAAAATTTCAAATCAATAAAATAAAAAAAATACCATGAAATTATCTAAATTTAGCCTAATTGTGTCTTGTCAAGCTCCCGTAGACTCTCCCTTACATGATCCTAAAATCATCGCGGCTATGGCTAAAGCAGCTATTAATCAAGGGGCAAAAGCTATCCGAGTTGATACCCCTTCTCATGTGGAAGAAGTACAAAAACAATTACCTTATATTCCGATTATTGGATTATGGAAAAGACTCTATTCAGGTTATGATGTTTATATTACTCCTTGCTGTAATGATGCTCTGGCGATCGCCCAAGCAGGAGCAGATATTATCGCCATTGATGCTACCCTCAGAGAACGTCCTCAAGGAGAAACTGTTCCTCAATTAATTAACTATATTCATCAAGAATTAGGTAAATTAGTTATGGCAGATGTAGACACTTTAGAAAGTGCGATCTCTGCCTCAGAAGCAGGAGCAGATTTAGTAGGAACCACTCTTTATGGTTATACTAAAGAAACGGAAAATTTATCACCTCCTGGATATTTACTCTTACAAGAAATGGTCAAACAATTGAAAGTTCCTGTGATTGCTGAAGGAGGTATAAGTACACCAGAAGAAGCAAAAAAAGCTTTAGATTATGGAGCTTATGCAGTGGTGGTTGGGACAGCAATTACAGGTATTGATTTAAAAGTAAAAGCCTTTCAATCTGTCTTTTTATGCTAAAATTAATTTATGGACTCTAATAATTTACTCCCTCTTTCCCAGCGTTTTCCTAAAGTACCAATTGAACGTCGAGCTTATGCTTTTTTATTAGATTTTGTCACTGTTTGGTTTATCAGTTCATTCGTTAGCGGTATTATTAAATACTTGATTTTTATCTTTATTTGGTTTGCTTTACGAGTTATTTTAGTAGAAAAAAATCAAGGACAAAGTCTAGGAAGTTGGGCTTTTGATATGAAAGTTATCGATGCTCGATTGAAGCGAATTCCGGGATTATTAGAATTAGCTAAACGAGAAGGAATATTAGGAGGGGCTGCTTTATTAGCAATGGTTGGTTTAAGTATTAATGTTAGAAATGGATTATCAATGCTATTATTAATTTCTCCCCTATTAATTAATTGTGGAGTTGCTTTAGGAGATGAAGAATTTAGTCAAGCGTTTCATGATCGCATAGCATCTACTCTTGTTATCCAAACTCGTCGTGGTTTTTCCTTAGATTTACGAATCAAAAAATTATGGTTTTTGGTAAGAGATAAATTAAGAAGTCGTCAGGATAAATATTAGGAAACTAAATCGAGTTCAATAGCATCTATGCTCATAGAGCTAAAGTAAATGCCTATGACTAACCTTAATCCTTCTGAAAAGCCATTTTGGGGGATGTCTAACCCCAATAATTCTTCTGTCAATGAACCTCAGACAGAAGCTATTCATCCTGAAATTGTGTATGATGTACAGATGAGGGTAGAAAATCCCTTATGGAAAGAACCTCAGACAGAGGCAATTCAGCCTGAGATCTTGTATGATGAGATATTAGCACAGGAGATGCCCCAAACTGATGAGAATCAATCTTTAGCGGTTACAGACCATAAGACCACAAACCCAGGAGATTGGTTTAATTTAGCCCGTAAATTACGTGGACAAAATCAAGAACTCCTCGAAACCGTTGTACAGCTAGAATCAGCTTTAGCTACCTCACGACAACAATTAAGAGAGCAGATTCAGCGATCGCGTAAAATTGAATTAGAGAAAGTTGACCCACAAGAGCAAAGTAGTCACTTACTCGAACAACTCAAAGCGTCTCAAGATAATAATCAACGACAAAAAAGTCAAATTGGGACACTTATCGAACAATTAAACACGATTCAACAACAATTTGCCCAATTAGAGCGAGAATGCGCCCTGATTAAAGAGGAGTATCAAGACAAAAATAATCAACTGATTATCAGTCAAAGACAAGTAGGGGAATTACAAACCCGACTCCATCGACAACAACGGTATACCCTACAATATAAAGCGGCTTTAGATGAATGTTTGAGCAATTGCGCTACCAAAGCTCAGACTCAAACTCCTGCTATTGCCCAGAGTAGTGGCCCAATCTTAGACCCGAAAATCATGCCGATTCAACCTTGGTCTAATCAAGGTCAGTCTCCTGATGAGAGTGAGTCATCGGTTAGTGTGTCCCCGAAATCTATTTCTAGTATAGACGAAACTCTAGAAGAATTATTCAATATAACTCAAGAGATGCCGGAAATTGCCCAAAATTCAGAAAGGGGGCGAGAAACCAGCCAAGAATCTCCAGGAATGATGGTACCGAGTCGTCAATCTTTAGTAATGAATAGTCCTGTTCCTTTTAGTTTCTCCATTGAACGTAAAAAAGATGCGGCTAAAGCTAAAGTCAATTTACCATCTTTTCTTAATCGTCACTAGCATTAATATAGTAGGGTGGGCATTGCCCACCTTATCCTTTATAACAGATCTCGTTGTAAATAAGGTTGAAGAACATCAGGAATTTTGATACTGCCATCAGATTGTTGATAATTCTCTAAAACTGCCGCCATAGTGCGACCAACAGCTAATCCTGACCCGTTTAATGTATGAACATATTGGGTTCCTTTTTTGCCTTTTTCTTTGAAACGAATATTAGCTCGTCTGGCTTGAAAATCCCAACAATTAGAACAACTAGAAATTTCTCTATAAGTCTCTGATGAAGGTAGCCAAACTTCTATATCATAACATTTAGTTGCCCCAAATCCTAAGTCTCCTGTACATAATTCAATGACACGATAAGGCAATTTTAAGGCTTGTAAAATGGCTTCTGCATTGTTGACTAATGCTTGATGTTCTGCTTCGGATGTTTCAGGATTAACTAATTTAACTAATTCTACTTTATTAAACTGATGGAGTCGAATTAAACCTCTTGTATCTTTGCCATAACTACCAGCTTCTCGACGAAAACAAGGGGTATAAGCACAGTGTTTAATGGGCAATTGTTCAGCTTCTAAAACTTCTCCACTATAGAGATTTGTGACGGGAACTTCGGCAGTAGGAGCTAACCATAAATCATCTTCACTACATTTAAAACTTTCTTCAGCAAATTTAGGCAGTTGTCCCGTTCCTTGTAAGGAAGAACTATTAATTAAAACAGGGGGAATTACTTCAACATAACCTGCTTTAATTTGAGTATCTAACATAAAATTAATTAAAGCTCGTTCTAATGCTGCTCCCGCTCCCATCAAGGCAATAAAACGACTTTGGGCTATTTTTACGGCCCTTTCTACCTCTAAAATTCCTAATTTTTCGGCAATTTCCCAATGGGGAAGGACTTCTATTTTGGGTAAATATTCGTCTCCCCAACGACGAATTTCTCTGTTATCTGCTTCACTTTTACCAATAGGAGTTGATAAACTGGGAAGATTAGGTAATTGTAATAATAAAGCTTCAATTTGAGCTTTTAACTCTTTTTCTTGGGGTTCTAACTCGTTTAAGTTACTTTTAATCTGATTTCCTTCGTCTTTAAGGGCGTTTATTTCTGTTTCCTTGTCTTTGCCCCCGCTTTTCATCTTTTGGCCAATTAGCTTACCAATTTCGTTGCTACGAGCTTGTAATTGGGTACGAATGAGTTCTAATTCCCTTTGTTGACCATCCCGTTCTAAAATAGGATTAAGATCGTATTCTGGGGATATACCGCGACGATGCAGCAATTCTTGAATTTGCTCTGGATTTTCTCGTATTTGTTTTAAGTCTAACACAGCAATCGTTAACTCCTGATTTATAAAATTTATGTACTTGATGATTGTTCTCTAAACCCGCGATTGTTCCCATCTTAAAATGTCGGTTTTAAACTGTATATTGGCAGATTAGGAAACAAACCATCAAACCATCACCCCATCAGTCGAATAGGACGGGCTTTAGATGCGTAACAGCTTATTCGCGCTCCCAGAACTTTTGACTTCTGCTATAGTATCCTCAAGCGGTATATTATGTCATCATGGCAGTGAAGTTTTTTAAGAAGCGTTGACATTTTTTTATGGTTTCTTCTATTTTTCCGAAAATTTTAGCCCTAGATTTCGATGGGGTGATTTGTAATGGTTTACTGGAATATTTTCAAACTACACAACGAACTTATCAGCAAATATGGCCAGATAATTCTGAGAATTTAGATAATTTTTCTGAAGATTTTTATCAATTACGTCCAGTAATTGAAACTGGATGGGAAATGGTTATTTTATTAAGAGCATTAGTGTTAGACTATGCTCGTGATCAAATTGAAACAGATTGGGCTAATATTTGTCAACAAATTATTGAGCAAGAAACTTTGAATAAAACCTCTGTTATGGCTCAATTAGATGGAGTGAGAGATAATTGGATTAAAACTGATTTACAAGGTTGGTTAAAGTTACATCAATTTTATCCAGGGATTCTCTTAAAATTAGAAACTGTTCTTAAGAGTGCGACCTCTGTCTATATTGTTACAACAAAAGAGGGTCGTTTTGTTCAGGAATTATTACAACAACAAGGGATTAATTTATCTGAAAAAAATATTCTAGGTAAAGAAGTTAAACAACCTAAATATCAAACCCTTCGTCAATTACTACAAGAGAACTCAATTAAGGCTGAGGAATTATGGTTTGTAGAGGATTTACTAAAAACTTTACAAACCATTCAAAAACAACCTGATTTAAGTGAAATTAAGTTATTTTTAGCTGATTGGGGATATAATACAGAACAAACAAGAATTATCGGGAAAAATGACCTCAGTATCAGTCTACTTTCTCTAGAAAAATTTAGTCAAACTTTTGCAAGCTGGATTGAATCATAATCTGTTAATTTTGTCAAATAATATTTATAAGTACCGAAGCAAAATTAATTGCACAGTCAAGGCGTGGGTTTTGATATAGTCGTAATGGTTGAGTAACAACGGTAATAGGGGCGGGTTTATCTAGTTTTTTGGTAAGAATCATTGATTTATGTAAAAAACCCGCCCCTACAAATTTTGTGTAATTCATTTTGTCTACCTACTTATTTAGCAACATAATTTTATTGACAAAAAAAATAAAAATGGTTAAAATAGAAATGATTTTAAAGTAAAAATAAGAGTATAAATCATGAAATTTATCTATAATCAAAACAACATAAGCTCTGTTTTTAGGGTGATTTTCATAGCAGGAAGTATTATAACCTTAGCCCCAATTTTACCTCATGCTTTGGCTTTAGAACAATTTTCAAAAGTAATTGATAACCCAGATCAAGAACTAATTAGAAATAATGAAATTGCCCAACAAATTGATAATGCTTCCCAACTTCCTGGGCCCCCTGTAGCAACAGCGAGTAATGATCATTATGTGTTAACAATGGGGAATAATATATTAGTTATTAACCGAAATGGAGAAGTTTGGGCCCATAATGTGGGTCAACGAATTGATAATGCATCTCAAATTCGTGGGGCTGCCGTTGCCGCAGGAAATGAAGATCGCTATGTCTTAATAATGGGAGATAAAATATTAGTTGTTAACAGAAATGGAGAAGTTTGGGCCCATAATGTAGGTCAACAAATTGAGAGTGCTTATCAAATTCGCGGGGCGGCTGTGGCTACGGGAAATGAGGATCGTTATGTCTTAACTATGGGAGATAAAATATTAGTAATTAATCAAAGAGGAGAAGTTTGGGCTCATAATGTAGGGCAACAAATTGAGAGTGCTTATCAAATTCGTGGGGCTGCCGTTGCTACTGGAAATCAAGATCACTATATTTTAACAATGGGAGATAAAATATTAGTAGTTAACGGAAAAGGAGAAGTTTGGGTACATAATGTGGAGCAACAAATTGACAGTGCTTATCAAATTAGAGGAGCAGCAGTAGCAACAGGAAATGAGGATAGATTTGTTTTAAATATGGGTAATGACATTTTAGTTATTAACCGAAGAGGAGAAGTTTGGCAACATAGAATACAATAGAGTTAATTGCTATTTTAACTCAAAATAACTACTCAAATAACTTAGTTAATGATAGAACCAAAAAGACCCCATACCACTGTAGTTTTAGCCATGACAGCCGATGGAAAAATTTCCGATTTTCAGCGAAGTTTAGCTAGTTTTGGCTCTGAAGCGGATAAAAATCATTTAGAAAAGCAAATTTCTCTCGTTGATGGAATTATTTTTGGAGCAGGAACCTTAAGGGTTTATGGTACAAGTTTGCCCGTTACTAATCTTGATTTGTTAGCTAACCGAAAACAACAGAATAAACCTCCTCAACCGATCCATATTGTTGTCTCTGGTTCGGGGAAAATTGACCCTAATTTACGTTTTTTTTCTCAACCTGTTCCCCGTTGGTTACTCACGACTCATAAGGGAAAAAATAACTGGATAAATAATAATAGTTCAGGATTTGATAATATTTTATTAACTAATACAAAAAATGACTTAAAAATAGATTTTATCGATGCTTTTAAACAACTCAAACAATTAGGATTAAATAAAGTAGGAATTCTTGGGGGAGGGGAATTAGTAGCTTCTTTATTCAAAGATAATTTAATTGATGAATTATGGTTAACAGTCTGCCCTCTTATTTTGGGAGGAACAACTTCCTCCACACCCGTCGAAGGACTAGGATTTCTCCCTGAGCAAGCCAAACACTTAAACTTATTGAATGTAACTCAAATTGGGCAAGAAATTTTTCTCCATTATCAAGTGCATTTGTAAACAATATTGATTACCCTATTAATAGCATCTCTCCTTAGTAATTCATGTTTAAACAAATTAAACCCCAATATTCTGTCGCTTGGATAGAAAAAATGTCAGAAATTCCCCAATCTGTGTGGGATGACTTAGCTAAACCCTTAAAAACGCCTTTTTTAGAGTGGCAATGGCTTAATAATATTGAAACTTCGGGAAGTGCTACACCCCGCACAGGATGGCAACCCATTCATTTAACTGTGTGGCGTGATCGACAACTTATCGCTGCTGCCCCTCTTTATATTAAAGGGCATAGTTACGGGGAATTTGTCTTTGATAACCAGTGGGCTAACTTATCTCATCGGTTGGGTATATCTTATTATCCTAAATTGTTAGGAATGACTCCTTTTACTCCGGCGGAGGGTTATCGTTTTTTAATAGCACCAGGAGAAGATGAAGAGTCTATTACTCAGTTAATGGTAGCAGCTATTGATAATTTTTGCGTTCACCATCAACTCTCTGGATGTAATTTTTTATTTGTTGATCCTGAGTGGGGAGAAATAATGAAAAGTTATGGGTTTAATTCTTGGTTACATCATAGTTATATTTGGTCAAATCAAGAATTTAATAGTTTTGATAATTATTTGAGTTTATTTAATGCCAATCAAAGACGTAATATTAAAAGAGAACGAAAAGCAGTTGAACAAGCTAGTTTAAGTATAAAAGTGATGACAGGGGAAGAAATACCAAGTCATTTATTTCCCTTAATTTATCAATTTTATAGTAGTACCTGTGAAAAATTTTATTGGGGGAGTAAATATTTAACTCGTCAATTTTTTGAACAGCTTTATCCTCATTATAGTCATCGAGTTGTTTTAGTGGCAGCTTATACAGAAAAGGATGATAAACATCCAGTAGGAATGTCTTTTTGTTTGCGTAAAGATGACAATTTATATGGACGTTATTGGGGATGTTTTGAAGAATATGATTGTCTACATTTTGAGGCTTGTTATTATCAACCTATTGCCTGGAGTATTAATGAAGGGATAAAAAGGTTTGACCCTGGTGCAGGAGGAAGACACAAAAAACGGCGAGGTTTTCCGGCTACTCCTAATTATAGTTTACATCGTTTTTATGACCCTAAAATGAGCCAAATTCTTAAACATTATATGCCAGAGATTAATCGTATGGAACAAGAAGAAATTGATGCAATTAATCAAGATTTACCCTTTAGTAAGCGGGAGATAAATTTTGATGTTTAAGCTGACGGGTTGAAACCTATCTCTCCCGTACTTGTGGCAATAAGCACGGTTTATTTCCATAAAAAACGCAATTAGAGACAAGATAATGTCAAAATGGAGAAGATGTTCTAATCACTTATATCTAATGTCTCAACAATATCAATGTCGTATTTATGTTACCCTTAGACCGTCAGTTTTAGATCCGGCAGGAACCGCAGTCCAGTCTGGATTAAAACAGTTAGGATATGAAGGGGTAGAACAGGTGAGAATTGGCAAGTATATAGAGCTTACCATGACAGCTACGGATGAATCTCACGCAAGACAACAGTTAGATGAAATGTGCGATCGTTTATTAGCTAATCCGGTGATTGAAAATTATCGTTTTGAGATCACAACTGTCACTTCTAATCAACTATTGATGGGGTAAATTATGAAGTTTGGGGTTATTGTTTTTCCTGGATCAAATTGCGATCGGGATGTGGCTACTGTTACTGATGGATTGCTTAATCAGTCTACTCGTATGATATGGCATCAAGAGACTGATCTTGATGATCTTGATGTGGTGGTTATTCCTGGAGGGTTTAGTTACGGAGATTATCTCAGATGTGGGGCGATCGCTCGTTTTTCTCCGGTGATGCAAGCTATTATTAAACACGCTGAGCAAGGTAAATTTATCTTAGGGATTTGTAATGGGTTTCAGGTACTCACAGAAGTGGGATTATTACCAGGGGCTTTAATTCGTAACCGAGATCTACATTTTATCTGCGACCGTGTTCCTATTCGGGTAGAAAATAATCAGTTACCTTGGACAAAACCTTACTCTAATCATCAAGTGATTACGGTTCCTATTGCTCATGGAGAAGGCCGTTATTATACAGATCAAGATACTTTAAAAAGTTTAGAAGATAACGGTCAAATTTTGTTTCGTTATTGTAGTCAAATAGGGGAAATTAATGAGGAGAGTAACCCTAATGGTTCTCTTGATAATATTGCCGGAATTATTAATAAAAAAGGCAATATTTTAGGGATGATGCCCCATCCAGAAAGAGCCTCAGATCCCCTTTTAAGAAGTATAGAGGGGCGTGGATTGTTTGAAGGGTTAATTGAGGCAAAAATGCTAATTAACAGGATTTGAAGATGAATAATAAATCCGGTTTAGTTACCCGACTTATCCATAAAATAAGGAATTAATAAGGGTTAGAAGCACTATGACGACATTACTTGTACAAGCGACCTCGACTCCTATGATGATTGATCTTCCTTGGATTATGCCGATGACAGAGGATCAATTTTATGAATTTTGTTTAGCGAATCGAGATTTACGCATTGAACGTACTGCGAGTGGAGAAGTGATCGTTATGCCTCCTGCCTTTTCCGATACTGGCAATCGGAATTTTAATATCGCCGCCCAACTTTGGAACTGGACAGAACTCGATGGAACAGGGCTTGGCTTTGATTCTAGTGCGGGCTTTACCCTGCCCAATGGAGCAACTCGCTCTCCCGATGCGGCTTGGATTAAATTGGAACGTTGGAATGCTTTAACAGAAAAACAAAAAGCGTCTTTTGCCCCTATTTGTCCCGATTTTGTCATTGAATTACGTTCTTCGAGTGATACAGTATCCAGTTTGCAGAAAAAGATGGAGGAATATATTGATAATGGTACTGTATTGGGCTGGTTAATTGATCGCCAAAACCGCAAGGTGTATATCTATCGTCCTCATCAGGAACTCGTAATTTTGAATGCTCCTGACACGGTTAGGGGTGAACCTGAATTGTCAGGTTTTGAGTTGGTGATGGCTAAAATTTGGTAATGGCGATCGCTTCAACATCTTGTGGTTATTCTAGTTTTTAAAGATTAAATAAATTGCTTCTTCTCATACTATCTAACATATTCCCCAACCGGAACTAAAGTTAACCATTCTCCGTCTCTGAGAAAGATTTGACCCTCTGCTAACTGTCCAATACTAATTTTAGTACCTTGTAAATCTTGTAGTAAAGTAATGGGAACTACTAGCTGGGCCAATAGTAGCGACAATTTTGGTGCAATGGTTTAAAGGTTTCATAGGTTTAACTAATGATTAATATTGTATTTATTTATCGTTACTAATTAGTCGAATGTCTTCTAAAGGTCATCATAATGGACATAGGTTAAACTAAGGTGAAGCTTTTTCAAAATCAGAATGTTATTATGTGATGATACTTATTCTTGTTCTTTTTAAACTTCTAACAATATGAAGCTAAACCTAAGACTATATACCCTTAATAAGATTAACAAAGATTTAGTTTTTTGTCTGATTACTTTCTTATTATTAGTCTGGTTAACTTTAGAAGTTATCTCAGGAAATCTTGATGCTTGGGATCATGCTTTTTTAGACTGGATACGTCATTTTCATCATCCTAGTTTAATGATACTTGCCAGAGTATCTTACTTTTTAGGAGAAGCAGAAGTAGCAGTATTTGTTGTTTTAATTGCTTTAATTTTTTTGTGTTGGAAACGCCTCTGGAACGAAGCCTTTGTTTTAGGAATTTCTAGTCTAGGAGTTTTATTATTAATTGATAAGATTCTTAAGCCTTGGTTTGGGCGTATTCGTCCAGCACCAGGGGTTATTGATGTTCATGGAAAAAGTTTTCCTAGTGGTCATATTTCTGGCAATTTTATGCTATATTTATTTTTCGCTTATCTTATCGCTTTTTACTTTCCAAAATGGGGGATTTATGCTTATATTGCTGCTACAATCTTAGCAGGAATGATGGGTTGGGCTAGTATTTATTTGAATATTCATTGGCTAACGGATTTAATTGCAGGATGTGGGGTCGCTTATCTAGGCTTTATGTTTTCTATTACTCTTTTAAAAAGAGTTGAGAAAAAGTATCGTAATTCTTAAACTAATAAACTTTAATACTGATTTTAAAATATGGATAATCTTACCTTAGAAACAGAAGAAAAAAATCTATCAAAGTTATGGAAAAAGAATCCTAAAAAAATCTGGATTTTTTCTTCTTTTTGGTTATTTTTAATTAGTTATGTAGCTTTTCTTGCTAAATTAGGTGACATTGGTTTAATGGATAAAACTGAACCAATGTTTGTCGAAGCAGCCCGTCAAATGGTAGTTACAGGAGATTGGGTAACGCCTTATTGGAATGGAGAAACTCGCTTTGATAAACCCCCCTTAACTTATTGGTTAGTGGGGCTATCTTTTAAGGTATTTGGTATTAATGAATTTGCCGCTAGACTGCCTTCTACTTTAGCTGCGATCGCGGTAGTAATATTAGGATTTTATACTTTACGATCTTTTGGTTTATCTACTCCTAAAAAAGCTGAATCATCAAGTCAGCCATCTCAACAAACTTTATGGTTATCTGCCATAATTGGGTCAGCTATTATTGCCTTAAATCCGTTTTGGGTTGGTTGGGGAAGAACGGGAGTTTCTGATATGTTCCTTGCTAGTGGAATAGGAATGTCTCTACTCTCTTTTTTCTTGGGTTATGCTTATTCAGAAAAAGAACAAAACCATCAAAAATCAATCTTATCAGTTGGACAAGTTTGGTATATTGCCTTCTGGGTATTTATGGCTTTAGGGGTATTAGCTAAAGGGCCTGTTGCCATCGTACTACCTGGATTAATTGTTATTACTTTTCTGTTGTATGTAGGACGATTTACAGAAGTCGTTAAAGAGACTCCTTGGCTATTAGGAATTAGTAGTTTTTTGTTAATCTCAGTTCCCTGGTTTATTTTAGTAACTTTAGCCCACGGACAAGAATATATTGATACCTTTTTTGGCTTACATAATGTACAAAGATTTACCAGTGTAGTCAGTCGTCATCCGGGGGCTTGGTATTATTATTTTCCTGTGGTATTAGTAGGTTTATTACCTTGGTCAATGTATTTACCTTTAGCGATCGCACGTTTAAGATTTTGGCAAAGACAACGTTGGATAAATTCCCCTCGTTCCACTCATTTAGGTTTATTTTGCTTATTTTGGGTGGTTGTTATCTTCGTTTTCTTCTCTAGTTCAGTGACTAAATTAGCGGGTTATGTCTTACCTTTAATACCTGCAACAGCTATCATTGTTACTTTATTTTGGGCTGAACAAGTAGACAATAAAACTGAGGAAAAACAAGGTATTTGGACATTATTATTTTTAGTTAGTGGACTAGCTAATATTGGGATTTTAATAGGACTTGCTGCGGCTAGTTTCATGAGTCCTCAACTGATTGGGGATGATGCTATGATGCCCCAATTTGTGCAATTATTACAACAGTCAAATTTAGCCATTAAAGGCGGTTTAATTTGGTCATTTGCTGCTTTAGGTGCCATAATTTTATTAGTTTTCCGTAACTATCGCCGTTGGATTTGGGCAGCTAATTTAGTTGGTTTCATGGCTTTTTTTGCTTGGGTTGGCTTACCTGTTGCTGGCATTGTTGATAACCAACGTCAACTCCCTTTAAGAGAACTTTCTAGTATAGTCAAGCAAGAAAGACAACCAGGAGAAAGATTAGTATTTTTTGGATTTATGCGTCCTACTTTAGTTTATTACACTCAGGATGTGGTAGATTCAATCACAGAATCCGATATTGATAATGGGCCAGCACTTCAATATTTTAGTAAACCAGGAAATATCCCTACTGTTTTAATTATAAGTGAACAAAAATATCTCAAAAAATTGAAGTTAGAACCCTCTGATTATGAAATAATTAAAAAAGAAGGACTCTATCAATTAATTCGCATTGATAAACGAAAAATAGTTGAGAAAGCTAAGTAAGTAAGTGTGAAAAATAACAAATTATCTAATTATAAGATAAATTATTAAAGAATCATAGTCAATCAAATAATCAAATCAATCATAGTTAAGTAGGTACACAAAATTAATTACACAAAATTTGTAGGGGCGGGTTTTTTACATAAATCAATGATTCTCACAAAAAATTTCAATAAACCCGCCCTTACTACCGTTGTTACTCAACCATTACGACTATATCAAAACCCGTGCCTTGACTGTGCAATTAATTTTGCTTCGGTACTTAAGACTTTTTAGGGGTATCTAGAATATTAGTCTAGTTGAATTTGCTCAAGTTGAGTAATAATAACATCAGCTTTTTCTAAATGAGGAGCATGAGAATTTCCCCAACAAATACCAATAGTTCCCGCTACTCCTGCTTGTTGAGCCATGATAATATCTCCTTGGGAGTCTCCTACCATTAGGGTTACATTGGGGGTAGTTTCAAGAAGTTGACAAGCCTGAATGAATAACCTAGGATCAGGTTTAGTCAGTCCTTGATCTCCTCCCATCATTAATTGAATGTAGTTAGATAATTGATGTTCCTTGACAAAATTTTCCACATCAGAAGTAGGGGCAGCCGAGAGAATGCCTAATTTTAATCCAGCATCCGAGAGAATTTTTAACACATCTAAACTGCCCGCAAATAGAGGGGAAGTTGTCCGATTTTTTGGCAAATATTTGTCAGCTTCAGTAAAAGCATTTTGAGCAATAGCTAAAGATTCAAACCAACTGCGTCCTGTTTCAGCAATATAAGCTGCCGCCGCGATTAAGTTTTCTTGACGACTACCAACCGCCATTAAACCTGTTGGATCGAGTCTATTTTCTTGTAGACCAAAAGCCATTAATAAAGGTTCCCCAATGCCAGGAATTTGAGCATCAATAAGACGAGCGCGACGAATACTTAATTCCCGTAAAAAGCTTTGAGAATCTTCTAATGTACCATCTTTATCGAATAAGATAGCTTCAATATTATTAAATTTAACGTGACCACAGCGAATACTTAACAAATTTTTATTCTTTAATTAGGGTTTAAGACTTCTACTGGAAGCCCTAATTAATTGTAACTAAAATCCCGTTAATGGAGTGAAAGTTTGTGAATTCTTTCTAAGATACTGGGATTGGGTGTTAGGGGTTAGGGATCAACAATTGTGCTTCTGTTGATCCCGACAAAGATGTGTGGCTTACATTTACTTATTATTAATAAAAAATAAAGTTCTAATTTATTGGTTGGTTGTATTTAACCAATTTTCTAGATCCTGTAAGGTTGAAAAATCGAATAAAGCTTCTCCTAGTTCTTCAATTTTATCAATGTTTAATTCTCTGATTTTTACTTCAATATCTCGATATATATGTCCTAATTTTCGTTTAATTAAGCGTATAATTAAGGCTTTTTCTCGTTCAATTCCTTGTGTCATCCAACTGGTAACAATTTCCATAACTTCCTCCTGTTCCTCTTGTTGAAAGGTTTTAAGTTCCCTTTGAAAAGCAGTTTCTTCTGCTTGGTTTAAAGTGAGATAGGTATCCACAAAACCCGAAATTAATTGCATTCTTGCTGGATCTAATTTTAATGTTACCAATAATCTCAATCATTGTGCTTTAACCTTGGGTCGATCATGATCAATCATAATTAATTAATTTTCCAAAGACGAACGACTCCATCATGATCTACTGAGACTAAAATACTGCCATCTGCACTAAATGCAACACTATTAATATAATGAGTATGACCCTGAAATAATTGTAGTAATTCTCCTGACATCAAATCCCACAAAGCTATCATTTTGTCAGTGCTACCAGAAGCGATAAAATTACCATTAGGACTAAACGCGACACAATTAACATAACCCAAATGACCGCGAAAAACATGCATTTCTTTTCCCGATAAAATATGCCATAAACGTACAGTTTTATCTCGACTTCCTGATGCAATAAATTGACCATCAGGACTAAATGCTACCGTTTCTACATTGTAAGTATGTCCTTCAAATTGTTTAACTTGTTGTCCTGAAGATACTTCCCAAATTCTAACAGTTTTATCATCACTACCACTTGCCACTAATTGACTATCAGGACTAAAAGCAACACATTCAACATCATCTAGATGTCCCTGAAGAACTCGCAAAGGTTTATTTGCATTTAAGGTTAACCATCGAGAATGAACCTCCCACAAACGCACTGTTTTATCCCAACTTCCAGAAGCAATAAATTGATTATTAGGACTAAAGGCCACACTTTTGACCCAATGATCATGACCAGAAAACACACGCGCTAGTTTGCCACTGTGAACATCCCAAAGTCTCACGGTTTCATCCCAACTCCCAGATACTAACCAACGACTATCAGAACTAAAGGCTACACTAGAAACAGCCTCCTCATGACCTTGCAGAACATGAACTTCTCGTCTTTCTACAATATCCCATAACCGAATAGTACCATCATTATTTCCTGTCCCTACCCAACGACCATCCGCACTACAAGCGACACCATAAACCCAATTTGTATGTTGGTGTAACTGATGCACCGTTTTACCCTGTAAAATATCCCATAGACGAATTGTATAGTCATCGGCCCCAGAGACAAGATAACGACTATCCTGACAAAATGCGATCGCCCTCACCCTATTCCAATGACCCCTCAACCTAGCCATTTCTTGGCCATTCTCCACCGACCAAATACAAATAGACTTATCATCTATCTCGGAAGTAGAGGCTAAAAAATGATTATCCCCACTAAAAACCACTTGAGACACCCAGTCTGTATGGCCTTCTAAACAAAATTGTAGTTCACTTGAATTGACTAACCAAACTCGTACTTTGCGATCGCGGCCTCCACTGGCCAATAATTTGCCGTCTCCACTAAAGGTCAAGGTGTCTACTCGTCCCTCATGGCCAACTAAAACGGTCTTTTCTTGGCCCGACTGTCTATCCCACAGACGTATTGTCCCATCTCCACATCCCGAAGCTATTAACTGACCGTCTTTGGTTATGGCCACACTTGTTACCCATCCTATGGGTTCTGAAAATTGGTGTAACTGTTCTCCTGAATAACTATCCCAAACCCTCACCGTTTCATCTTTACTTCCGGAAACCAATAGAGAACCATTATTAGACAAGGCAATACTGGTAATTTGTTTTTTGTGACCTTGTAGCGATCGCCAAAACTGGCCTTGAGTTAAATCCCATAAATAAATCTGTTCTTGCCAGACCAAAGCTAATAACCGTTTATCCCCACTGACGGCCCCTAATTCTGTGGGACAGTCAATTTCCCAACCGGCCCGACGAGAACTAAAATTTAATAAAGAGGTTCCTCCTGCCCCTAAAACCATCACTCCATCGAGATCTAAGGGTATTAACCCCCGAATACAACCTCGTCCTAATCGTTGCTCCATGCCTTGTTGTTGTAACATAGGGAGAGTAAAATATCCCTTGAGAGGATCAATTTTACCGGCTGATGCTTCCTGAGAAAAGGGGCCCAGTAAAGTTACCCCAGACAAATTTTCCTTTTGCCACCATTCTCGCACATTTTTGGGGCGTTCTTTCCGTTTTAAGGCGATCGCACTCATAACCAAACGATACCAAACCCCCTCTAGTCCTTGAGGTCGCCACTTATCCCCCTCCATCAAACGAGTCATGGCCGGATGAGGTAAAGTCCCTGTAAGCATTTCATACAAAATCATGCCCATTTCAAATAAATCGCTTTCTGGCCCGATTTCTCCGCCGGAAACCAGTTCTGGAGGGGCATAACATTCAGTAAAAGAACGAGTTTTTTTAGCCCTGGCATGAATAGCTTGAGTAGCTGCCCCAAAATCAATGACAATTAACTTATCTTGGGCAGTTAATACCAAATTTTCCGGTTTTAAATCCAAATGATAAATACCGGCCTGATGAATAGTTTCCAAAGCATCCACTAACTGGCCCATCAAGGCCTCAACTCGTTGTACTGGTAATCTGCGGTGAGGTTGACTGTCTAATTCCCGTAACAAGGTTTTACCCTGTACTAAATCCATTACCAAATAAGCCGTATTACTTTCTTCAAATAAGTCCCGTACCTGAACCACATTAGGATGATTCAGTTTCGCTAAAATACGCCCTTCTTCGAGAAAACGAGCTAAACTACGTTGATAAGTGTTCCGATGGTTTTTAGGGATATTTAAAGCTAAGCTGTGTTGATTGCGAGTTGCGTATTGACTAGGATAAAATTCTTTAATGGCTACTACATCATTCAAAATCTGATGGTGGGCCCGATAAGTAATACCAAAACTTCCTTTTCCCATGGCATAATCAAGACAATAAGTCCCAGATTTTACGCCCTGACTCTGATTACACCGTAAATAAGTCCCCTGGGGTAATACTTCTCGCAGCAATGACGGTATATGGGCCCCACACTGAGGACACAATTCGGTCTGTGGAGATAGTCCATCCAAATGACAATTAAGACAGCGCATTAAATTAATTAGGTGATCAGATTTTTCTCTAAAATGGTGATTAGTTGTTGCAGATGGTTTAAGGTATGGGTGGCCATCACCGAAAACCTTAGACGACTGGTGGGAACTGTTGGAGGACGAATGGCAGGGGCAAAAATACCCTCTTTTTTCAATGTTTTGGCTAAGTTTAGGGCGGTTTCAGCATTGGCTAATCCAACACACAAAATCGCTGAATTTGAAGAAATTAAGTTAAATTGAGCGGTTTTTTCTCGCAAAAATGTTACATTGTGCCATAAATTTTCACGACGTTGAGGTTCTTCTTTAATAATATCAATAGCGGTTAAGGCCGCGGCCGTATCAGCAGGAGATAACCCGGTCGTATAAATCCAAGTTGCGGCCCTGTTGCGTAAAAAATCAATTAATTTGCCTGAACCGGCCACATATCCCCCTAAACTTCCTAGTGCTTTACTTAAGGTTCCCATCTGAATTAAATTCTCACCATCACAGTCAAAATATTCCCTACAGCCTGCCCCTGTTTTCCCCATAACCCCAGTTGCATGAGCTTCATCTATCAAAAGCATACACTCAAAAGACTCCGCTAAGGATATCAAGTCAGGTAAAGGACATAAATCTCCATCCATACTGAAAACACTATCACTCACCATCAGACAACGACGATATTTTTGACGATTTTCCTGAAGTTTATTGTGCAAATCTGCAATATTATTGTGACCATATTCTAAGTAGGTGGCCCCACTAAGTTTAGCTCCATTTTTTAGACTAGAATGATTATAATTATCTCCTAAAATAAGATCTTTTTGTCCTACTAAAGCGGTAATAGTTCCTAAATTTGCTAAATAACCAGAACTAAAAATTAAGGCATCTTCTGTTTGTTTTAAATTAGCAATGGCTTTTTCTAAGGTTTGATGTAAGTCTCTATGACCACTTAATAACCGTGATCCTGTGCTTCCAGTTCCATATTTTTGTGTCGCTTCTATAGACGCTTTTATTAATCTTTTATCTCCTGCTAATCCTAAATAATCATTACTAGCAAAATTGATTAATTTTTGCCCATTGATAGAAATTTCTGCCCCCGGTAAACTATCAATTGTTGTGACACTTCGATACCAATTAACCTGATGAATGGTTAATAGAGATTTTTCTATCCATTGATAAGGATTTGTCATTTTTGGGCTAAATTTGGGATTTATGATAAACTGGTAACGACTATGTATAAGTTAATGAAAAATCAACAATTAGTGTATTATGAACGAGCCAGGAGGATTCATTCAACCCATTCGCTGTTTAGAAGATGCCTTAAACCGTTGTCAAACTTTGGGGATGCGAGTAAGTCGTCAACGTCGCTTTATTCTAGAATTACTCTGGAAAGCACAAGAACATTTGTCTGCTAGGGAAATCTATGATCGTTTGAATCAAGAAGGCAAAGATATTGGTCATACTTCTGTATATCAGAATTTAGAGGCTTTGTCGAGTCAAAATATTATTGAGTGTGTGGAACGATGCGATGGTAGACTATATGGTCATATTAGTGATTCTCATAGTCATCTTAATTGTCTTGATACTAATCAAATTATCGATCTTCACATTGAACTGCCCCCTGATTTATTACAACAAATTGAAACAAAAACAGGTGTAAAAATAACTGATTATAGCATTAATTTTTATGGCTATAAACATACATAAGGTATCAGGGGGTTTATCTAACTTTTGCTTAGCATTAAATATAATGTAAGGGCGGGTTTATTTAACTTTTGCTTAGCATCATAAAATGTTGTAAAAAACCCGCCCCTACGGTGAAAAAAACTCTATAACTTCTAATTATTCTTTAGCCTCTAGATTTGTGAGTGATCGCTTAATTAATTTACTAATTGTTGATCATGATCCCATTTTTCGGTTGGGGTTATCTACTATTTTAAGCAATTATCAACAGTTTTGCTTAGTTGCTGTCTGTGGTACTCCCGAAGATGCCCTAGAAAGATTAACGAATCAAAAAGTAGATATTATTATTATTGATCCTAATTTTGACGATAATTCATATCCAGGATGGGAATTATGTCAAGAGATTAAACAAAGTGATTTGAGCCTCAAAATTTGTTTATTAACGGGGATAACTGATGGTTTTTACCTAGAAAAATTACGAGATTTAGGTATTGAAGGTTATTGTCTCAAAGGGATACCCATTGAACAACTGATTGAGATATTAATCCAAATTGATCAGGGTGAAATAATCTGGCCTAACTTAACTAATATTAATCAATCTACTATCATAGAAACGATCCCTTTTAGTTCCCCTTTAACTTGGTTAAATAGTTGGCAAAAATTAGGTATTAATCAAATAGATAAAAATTTAGATGAAGTTAATGAAAAATTAAACTTACCCGTTAATTCTAGATTAGATAAAGTATTTTGGCAAGGGAGAAAAAGAGAATTATTAGCCGCTCGTTGGTTAGTCAATCAATTAGTTCAAATGCCAATTATTATAACAACTAATTCATCTGCAGAATTTAGAGAAAATCAGCTATTAAAGGGAGAAAAGTTTGATAGTAGTTTTGGTAATTCTCTCAATAAATCGGTAGTCATTAAGAACAAAAATATTGCAGTTATATTTAATAAGATAATAAAAAAAGTACAAACAAATTTAATTAATTCTACTTCCAGACCTCTAGAAATTGATATTTTAAAAACACAACAAAAACAGGAAATATTAACCTTAATTTTAGGTCAAACTATCCGAGTCTTAGATGATTTAAGATTTGTCGAATTAACCCCGAAACAATCAGATAAAAATACGGTAGCAATTTTACAAAGGATTTGGCGAGAATCTGCCTTAATTTTTTTAGGTAAATATTGTGTAGTTAGGCAAAATATCGGACTAGAAGAAATAGAAGATCTTATTACAAATTATACTATTTTAGTTGAACAAGAGATTTTAGAAAAAATACCATTTATGGTTGATTTACTGAGATATTTATTATTTGAAGAAGGAATTATCGTTGAGAACTTATTGTACCGTCCCCAAGCTGCAGAAGCAAGACAACAGGCAGAAAAAATTCTAGATAATTTAATTATTCAAGTAGCCAATGGGATTGTATCTTTAATTTTAAATAATTTCTCAGATATTGAAAAAATCAAACAAGAATTATATAATATTAATATGGCATCTTCTAGAGAAATTGCTAGATTTCGTAATAGTTTAGCCTGGGAATATCGCCGCCAAAAGATATGGGAAGAACCCCAAAATATATTTCAAAGTCAATACCGTTTATTTATTTTAGGAGAAAAAGGCCTTGAATCCATCTTAATTTATGCCCCCAGACAAGAAGAACTAGAACAACTAACAGGACTAGGTTGGTTCGTGACTATATTATTAGAAACCCGTGATGCTTTATCCCCTTTAATGCGTTCTTTAATAAGATTAATCGGGAAGGGATTAGTGTATGTGCTAACTCAAGTAATAGGAAAAGGTTTAGGATTAATTGGTCGTGGTATTATGCAAGGAGTAGGTAATAGTTTACCAGAGACACGCTATAGTAAAAAAAAGCAAAAAGAAACTCAGAAAAATAAGTTAAACTAACCTAATGAGTTACGCACTCAGAACCGAAAATAGCGATTTTGCGTCATTGCGAAGCGAAGCAATCTCAAACCCTTATTACTGCGTTACAGTGCGTAACTCCTAAATTGGATAAAAAGTTTTTTGGACGAAACCCTTGACAAACTCCTATAAAGTTCGGTATTATGATAATCGGACTAAAAAACAAGGGACTGTAGTTCAATTGGTTAGAGCACCGCCCTGTCACGGCGGAAGTTGCGGGTTCGAGCCCCGTCAGTCCCGTACCCACCCGGTTAAGATTCAAGAATTTCAAAGGACTCTATTTCTAGCACTGGGCCAATCATGGCCAAAGTCATAACATCCTCACGGATTCTACCCTTAATCTTAACATTAGTCAGGGTTTGACATAAAGATAGAATATTCAGAGATAAGCTAAGAGGCATTTAAACAGGGTATTTGGTTGTTTAGTACAAAAGCTTAAACTCCTTCTCCGGCGCTCCCTTTGCTCCGGCGCTCCCCTGCAATCTCAACTAGCAATTTATATGCTTAACAGCTTAGTGGCAAGTAGGGCATTCTAGAGGGTTAAGGGAATAATCCCCAAAATTAAGATCAGTCATAAGTGTTGCTAGGGGGTTACGAGCGATCGCGTCTTACAGCTTCAACAAATATCAATAATTTTAGTCAAAGATGTAAAAAAATGAATGTTGAACACTTCTGAATCTCTAGTTAATGCAATTAAATCCCTGTCCCTAATCAAATCGGGTTTGCTGGTGGAACAGGTATCTTGCCTGTTATTGAACAGATTAATGATGGGTTACGCTATCGCTAACCCATCCTACAAAAATTACCAAAGGATAATAAATTCATGTCAAATTATATCAAAACCCGCGCCGGAGGCTGTGCAATTAATTTTGCACGCGGTACTTATTGGAGAACTTATCACACCATCACTTCGGTATTTAGACTCTGAAATTCTCCGATGGTATTTAGTTTTAATTTACTATCAGGGTAGGATACGATGTCATCAATTGGCCACCAATGATAACGACCTGCGAAATTAATATCATGGAGATTAAAGCTGGTTCCGCCTACAATTGCCACAAGATCAGATTGATAATGAATCTGAGATCCTTGGAAAGAATAATCATGAGCATATCCATGTAATTGCAGTTTATCAACTCCTGTTTGGAAGTCACCAATAAAGGCATAATCATGAGAATAGCCGCCCACATAATAAGGATTATGATAATCTCCTAAGAGGAACAAATCACTGCCACTTCCACCAATTAATGTATCAATTTCATAATAGCCCAAAGAATGAGAACCTACTCCCGTTAAGGTATCATTTCCCATTCCACCATCTAGATAATCATTTCCGTAACTACCCACTAGGTAATCATTATCGTTTTCACCAAAAAGAAAATCGTTACCACTGCCGCCATCAATGTAATCATTCCCTGAACGGCCAGAAATAATGTCATTTCCGCCATTACCATAGAGATTATTAGCTTGGCTATCTCCAACAATAAAATCACTGTTTTGAGTCCCTTTAACATCATCAAAATTGAAGACATGGAAGGTTAAAGTTCCAAAGGGAAGCCCATTAACATTAAGGCTTGCTGCTTCTAAATTAACACTAATAAAAGTTGTGCCTGTTGCCGTAGAAGAATCAATGGTATTTCCTGATACCAAAGGATTAGCAATAATCGTTTCAATACTATTCAATTGATCAACGGAGGTATGATTGCCTTTTTCCACAACTCCTTGAGGTTTTAAGATGATTTTTTGATGTAAATGACTATAATTTACTGTGTCATAACCATTGCCACCATTAATGACATCATTACCCTCTCCCCCATAGATCAGATCATTGCCATCCTCACCATAGATCAGATCGTTGCCACTACCGCCATTAATGGTGTCGTTGCCACTTCCTCCATAAACGGTATCATTTCCTAAACCAGAGGAAATGTAATCATCACCACTATAGCCATAGATAGTGTCATTGTAAGTGTAATACCATGGGCTGTATTGATCACCATACAGATGGTCATTCCCATGAGTTCCATGAATCGCAGGAGGGTTTGTTGGCCACCACCACCAAGTACGGGAGTCAAAAGCAATGCCATCGGCACTTGAGTCAAAATCAATTAACATGATCTAAGCCTTTTTTTAAAGTTATGTAAAGTTATATCAGAATTAGCTTGACAAATCTAGATTTTAGATATAAAATAAAAGAATAATTATCATAGACAAAAATCAATATTAAATCTAATTTCATATTATAAAAATCAATACTAAAAATGCACTATCCACATTTCTGATGAATTAATATCTCTTAATAAGATTTTGTGATCAGCACAAGTACGGGAGACCCGAAATGTTAGCATTAGATCAACTTATTAATCCGCAAAACTTCTATGAATATGGCATCGGAAGAACAGGTAAAACGTTATCTGGCCCATTGGTTTCAGTTGGGTAAAGGGGTTTTTGTGCCAAATTGTCAAGAAACTATCCTTCCACGTCAAATTTTTACAGGAAATCGTTATTCATCTGAGTTTGAAAAGTGTTGGCAACGCATTCTCTGTCTAGAAATTGATTGCTATTTAGAAGGAACCGAACAAACAATTCAACAATTATTAAGTCCGGCCTGGGAAATCACAGGTTGCGCCAGATGTCAATTACCTGTTCCCATTGCGGTGGCCGGAGTTGCGTCTACTGTGTGTACCTGTTTTGATTTATCAGGTTGGCCCAATAACGAATTACCATCTCCTCGATTTCCTGTTGATGATATTAGTCATTTGCAACAAATTCGAGAACGTCTTAACAAAAATGAGGATATCAGCTAAGCAAGTAGACGTTCGGCCGCATGGGCTAATTCTGTGGCAACACTAGCAGAATAAGGTTTAATTAACCACCAAATTAACGGTGATAGCCATCCCCGTAACGTTACCGAATAAGAGATATAAGTCCCACATAAAGTCGATTCTACATGATAAGTGATTTTTTGTTCCATCCCCGGAATAGTCAACACCCGAAGACTTAATAATTCACCTGGACGAACATTTTCCACAAATAAACGAATAGGAATAGGGGTTAAACGGGTGACAGCTTGATAAATCAAACCCGGTTTAGCAATCAATCCCAGAGGAACATTGGTCTTAGAGAATAAGGGATGCCAAGAAACATCAGCCACATCAATCAATTTATGCCAGAGAACGTCTGCTGGGGCCGTACTCATAGCGCGATATCGCTTATAAAGGGAAAAACTGCATAATAACTTATCTTTAGCAAAAATTAACTTTAATGAGAAATTGAGAATCACCATCTGCCTCCCGCAACAATGCTCCGGCAAATCTATAATTGTAAAGGATGAGAGATAACCTGTGGGGTCTTTAATATTAAGATAGTTTTCAACTCTAACTTAATGTCTCAAGCAAGCCGTAGATTGATCTAAAGTAACTTTGTGATGATAAGACCTAAAGCCACATTATGACCTCTTTAACAACAGAGACTAGCAATCCTCAGACAGCTTTTGTCCCACCTGCTGATGCCAAAACACGGGTGAGTCAGTTCATGAAAACCATTCAAGATGAAATCTGTCACGGGTTAGAGACAGCAGATGGCGGTAAATTCCGCGAAGACAGTTGGGAAAGAGAAGAAGGGGGTGGAGGCCGTTCTCGTGTTCTCACAGAAGGAAATTTATTAGAACAAGGTGGCGTAAATTTTTCAGAAGTTTGGGGACACGAACTACCCCCTTCCATTTTAAAGCAGCGTCCTGAAGCTGCGGGCCATGGTTTCTATGCGACGGGAACCTCTATGGTACTTCATCCCCGTAACCCTTATGTTCCTACAATTCACCTGAATTACCGTTATTTTGAGGCGGGGCCGGTTTGGTGGTTTGGGGGAGGTATTGACTTAACTCCTTATTATCCATTTGCTGAAGATGCGGCCCATTTTCACCAAACTTTAAAGCAAGCTTGTGATAAACATCATCCTCAATATTATCCCGTATTTAAACCTTGGTGTGATGAATATTTTTATTTAAATCATCGCCAAGAAATGCGGGGAGTCGGAGGTATTTTCTTTGATTATCAAGATGGGAATGACCCCTTATATCGGGGGCCTCATCCTGATAAAGAGGCGGCTATTTATAGTAATCAATTACCTGCTTCAACTCCTCGTACTTGGGAAGAGTTATTTGCTTTTGTGAATGATTGTGGACGATCATTTTTACCTGCTTATCTTCCGATTGTGGAAAGACGACGGAATATTGAATATGGAGACAGAGAACGTCAATTCCAATTGTATCGACGGGGACGCTATGTTGAGTTTAATTTAGTGTATGACCGAGGTACAATTTTTGGCTTACAAACTAATGGACGAACTGAATCTATTTTGATGTCTTTACCGCCGTTAGTTCGTTGGGAATACTGTTACCAACCGGAAGCAAATACACCAGAATCCCAGTTATATGAAGTGTTCTTAAAACCCCAAGATTGGGCAAATTGGCAACCATAATTGTAGGGTGGGCAATGCCCACCTTCTCTATTCATAATTCATAATTCATAATTCATAATTTAGATAAACGTTTTAATATTTGCAAAACTTGAGTTAATTCATGTCGTCTTGGAAAGAGAGAAAATTCTCTAGAAACATCATATTTTGGTGTGTTTTCTTGATGAGATAACTTCAGAAAAACGAAACTGTCTCCATTAGTTACCATCCCAAAAGTTGGCTTATTTTTTTGAGAATTTGCCATCATGTAAGCTAAAATTTGGGGAAATGCTGAAGGGACAGGAATACTTGTTCTTTTTGATTCAACTACTAATATCCATAATGTTTCTTGAATGACTAAAACATCAATCATACCTTTAATAATGGTTTGATCAGGGTCTTCTATTATTAATTGTATAGACTCTGGGGAACTAATTTTAAAAGGAGGATCAAAAAATCCTGCTATTTCTAATAAGGGAGAAATAACGAGTAAATTAATAGTTCCTTCTAGTAAGGGTTGGGTTTGTCGATGATAGTCATATCGTTGTTTAATACGAGAGATGGCAATATTTTCTGTTTCGGTTATTTCGGGTAATTCTTCATACCATTCCCGGAAAAAATTATCATCTTCGGTTTGGGTTAAGTTAAAATATGTTCGTAAGTCGCTTAGATTTTTGATAGTTTCTCTAACACCAATTGTTGTTATCATTGTGTTTAATCTCGTGCAAAAACGACATATACCATAATCTATTGTAGGGACAAGGCATTAGTAACTTTTATATTTAAACCATTCCGTTACTGTTGCCTTGTCCTCATCGTCTATACATTACACTTAGATCTTACAACACAATAATTAACATAAAACAGATGATTATATATTTTCATAATTCATAATTTATAATTTATAATTCAATTCACCTCTTGCCAAGATATGTAAAAATAGATAAAATTAAAGAATAAAACTTGACATCCGTGTTTTTTTTGGCATTGATTGAGTCAAAGTTGGTTCTCTTTGTAGTAAAGTAAGACGAGTCAACATCGTCTTTATCACTTTTATCAGTTGTCTATGACTATTGTGACAAGTTTAACCCTAATTTCTCATTCTCTGGGGGCATTTTTGCCCATTGATAGTGTTTTCTCTACCCAAGGCATCATGGTGATGCTACTAGCTGCTTATGCGTTAGCAATGTGGATGTTTCTCACCAGCGCGCCTAAAGTACATACAGTGATGGTATCAGATTTGGAAGTAGCCCGACAATTTTATGAAGGTTTACTACAATTAAATGTGGCGGATATTCCCCTGCATTATTATTATAATTATGAGCAAACATTAGGCACAGCAGGGGTTGATCCTTTGTATATGTCTGCTACTTCTAGTGCAACCACTACCACTAATTTTAGAGGTTCAGAAGGACTGTGGTATCAATTGAAAAAAAATACTCAATTACATATTATTTCTGGGGCAAGTTATGGGACTAAAAATCGTCAACGTCATGTTTGTTTTGATCATGATTGTTTAGAAGAAATTTTAATGCGGGTACAATCAAGACGATTAAAATATAAAATTCGTCGCAATAAACCTCTAAATTTCTTGGTTAAAGATATCGAAGAACGAGTCATCGAAATGGCTGAAGTCAAAAATTAAATTAGGACAATAGGTAAGGTAAATTGACATTTAATAATCAGATGGATAATCAAGATTTATTTAGTCAGAAAGCAAACTTTTTTGATCGTTGGGCCCCTAATTATGATTGGTTGCTAACAACTATTTTTTATCAAGCAATTCATCAACGACTATTATCATATGTTACCTTACCTCATCCTTCCCAAGTATTAGACTTAGGGTGTGGAACCGGCCGTCTTTTACATCGTCTTGCGAATAAGTTTCCCGACTTACAAGGAACCGGAGTAGATTTATCTCCCCAAATGTTAAAAGAAGCCCGTCAAAATAATCAACATCATCCACGATTGATCTATACTAAAGGTAATGCAGAATCCCTACCTTTTGTTCATAATCAATTTGATGCAGTGTTTAATACCATTAGTTTTTTACACTATCCTCACCCACAAATTGTATTTAGTGAAGTCAGTCGGATATTACGTCCTCAAGGACAATTTTTCTTAGCTGATTTTACAATGGGAACAATGAAATCTACTCGTTTTTCTCCAGGAGGTATTAACTTTTATAATACTCAACAGCGAGAGAAATTTGCTGAAACAGTGGGATTAAATTGTATGGGACATTATCATTTATTACCAAGAGTTATTTTAAGTATTTTTTCTCCTACTTCTTCAACCTAAAGGCTGAGGCTATACGGACAAAGCCTACCTGCCTAGGCTATAATCTTAAAAAATAACTCAGCCCGCGAAGGCGGGATTTGTTTTTCTAGCTTTACCTTTCAAGGTAAAGCATCTGGTCTATTAATCCTCTACTATCATCCTCTTTTCTTGGTAGATTTTTTAGTTTTAGAACTAAAAGAAGATTGATTTTCTTGAGTTTGCCGAGGAATTTTCTCAAGGAAAATAGGAACCGTAAAATGAAACTTACTACCCTGATTTTTCCCTTCTGATTCTGCCCAAATTTGTCCTCCCCAACCCTTGAGAATTTGACGACAAATAGCTAAACCTAATCCGGTTCCTCCCGTACTACGTCTTAGGGCCCCTTCCTCTTGATAAAAACGATCAAAAACCGTTTCTAAACGATTAGGTTCAATTCCTCTACCTGTATCCGAAATAGTTACTTCTAAACTATCAATATTATTCGACCTAACCCTTATACTGACTTCTCCTTCAACCGGAGTAAATTTACAAGCATTATCCAGTAATTTAGCAAGTACTTCAACCAACCATTCCCCATCCGCTTGAATCAAGGGAATCTCTGTATTAATAAAGTTATGAATTTGAGGTAAATTTCCCCCTCTATTACGGGCCCGAACATGACTTAAAGCTAATTCAACACATTCGCTAAGATCTAAGGGTTCTAAATTCCATTCTATCCGACCACTTTCTAACTGAGATAATGTCAAAAAATCTTGCACTAATTTACGCATTCTTTCAGCATCTTGTAGGGCCGTACTCAGCATCACTTGACGCAATTCAAGAGACATATCCGGTTCAGTCGCTAAACTTTCTAAACATACCTGAATAGTAGATAAAGGTGTTCGTAATTCATGACCCGTAATTGCTACTAAATTTGAGCGAGTGCGATCAAGTGCTTCCAGTTGTTCGTTAAGATCTTGAAGATTCGCATACGCTTCTGCTTGAATTAACGTTACCCCAATTTGAGTAGCGATCGCATTAACTAAGGAAATATCTTCACTTTTCCAAGCAACAGTATTAGGACCACAATGGTGTAACTCCAACATTCCTAAAAGTTTACCTTGATAAAGAATGGGAACTAACATCCAAGACAAAATTGAACAACTGTTTATTAGAGTTTGTAGAGATCCATCTATATCTTGAATTTGTCCTTCTTGAATAATACGAGGGTCATTTAAGACATTTTCAATTGTTAACGCATCCCGTAACTCTACTACTTCCTGAAACAAAGGATTATTGCGTAATGGCCAAATTTGTCCCTTGATAGAAGCAAATCCATCATTTAAAAATTCATGCTCAATTTTAGCAATAGTATCAGTTTCTTTACAACGATAAACTAAACAACGACAAACCCCTAAACCTTCCCCTAATTTTTGTACCGCAATTTGTAAAATTTCGTCAGGATTTAAAGAACGTCGAATTGCCGTTGTCACCGAATTAATTAACCTTTCTTTCTCCTCTTTTACTGCCAAAGAATGATTAGCTTTAATGAGTTTATATTGACCGGCCTGAAGATAAGTTACCAAACGTTGAACAAAGGGATCAGGATTAGTATTCGGAGACTCCCAAACCAATTTTTCTGTATCTTCTTGCTTCAGTTTCCCCATTCCTTGAGTTAATTCAGTTGAGGGTAAATACTTCTGACGAGCTAGTTTAATTTTATCTTTTAATTCGGGTCTATAATCTAAAATTCTTGTCAAGAGAATATTCGCCGCTTGTTGACTAACATGACGATCAAACGTCCAAATTCCTTCAAAACGACGACTATTATCCTTAGCTGATCCCACATTATCCTCATTCGTTGGGAAAGTGCGTTCCTGACAAATTAGACAACTAGCATAATTGACTCCAATGACCACTAAATGCCATTCTTGAGTTAGATTATCCGTAGATTCAAAGGCGATCGTTTCATAAACACCAGAACCATGTTTAAAGTCCGTTTCTGGAGCAGCTAAAACGTAAACCTGATCAGTTTTTTGTCCAATTCGTCGATATCTTTGTGCTTCTTGACGATAAAATCGTTCTTGTTGAAAATTGGCAATAATCAAAGGTTTATCAGATCCGGCCAATACCTGATCTTCCATTGCATGAGAAAGTGCCGTCAAGGAAGCCTTAAAATACATTTGAGGCCGCCAATGAGGAAGAATTTCCAACAATTGTGCTAAAACCGATTTTGATATACTCATCAATGATTTTTAAACGATCTCCTGGCAAAATCGATGTTATCTCGTTCTTTCCTTGGAAAATGCCGCCTAATAGCCCTTGCCAAGGTCAGTTTGTACCTCTCCTTAGAATCTATCCTACAAAAAAACGGCATACCTCACTTAACAAAATTTACGGAATATCGGAAAACTAGAATTTCTAGAGTCAAAGAACCTCTTGACAGATTTTTAACACTTTAAGGTTATCTTAGTTCGAGACTGTTTATCTCAATCACTTTAAAGTCGATTGTTAAAACGTCTTGATTATAACCCTTTCTATATTAACTTAGATGGATAACAATCGTTTTAAACCTCCTAAGACTTACAATATACAGATTTCTTTGATTCATATTACCTGGCCTAAATATATCACCAACCGAGCAACAATAACTATTATGAGCATTATGTTAGGTTTGCCTCTTTCCCTATTTCTTTGGACTTATTTTCTTGATCATTTACTCAACTTGGCTAACTCAACTGTCTTAATTAATCCTCCCCCTAGTCAGTCTACAGCACAACCACCTAAGTAATAATTAATAATCAATCGGACATAAATAAAATTAACTATCTTAAGAAATGTAAACTAGCGTTTAACTTTCTGGGAAACTCCCAGTTTATCGTTGATGCTCACTTTTTGTATTGCTTAAACCTAGTAACTCTATCCCTGAACTAAATTATAATCTCTCTTAAAAACATTGACAAGTGAGTGATTTTTAATTATAGTATTAAACTACGTGACTAAATATTTAAAAGTTTCTTATTACTTCTTACTATCTATGAATTTAATTCGCGTTCCCCCTTCTTGGCATATTTCTGAACATAAAATAACTGATTCCTCTGTTTATTTTAATCGCCGTAACTTTATCAAATCGATAATTGGAGCAGGAATTGGAGCTAGTTTAATTCCCTTAACTGGTTGTGAAAAATTATCTTCTCAAACTGCGTTAGAAGATAGTCTAAAGCTTGCTAAAATAAACAATTATCAGAAAAATAGAAATTTTATTAACGTAGGTCGTCCCGTAACTGAAGAAATATTAGCGGGACAATATAATAATTTTTATGAATTTGGGGGAACTAAAAATATTTGGTCAGAAGCTCAAAAATTACCTCTAGATAATTGGAAAGTTGAAGTCACTGGACTGGTCAAAAATCCCAAAACTTATGATCTCGATGATCTCAAAACAAAATTTCCCTTAGAAGAAAGAATTTATCGTTTTCGTTGTGTAGAAGCTTGGTCAATGGTATTACCTTGGATTGGATTTCCCATGAAAGCTTTAATTCAAGCAGTTGAACCAACTTCTCAAGCTAAATTTGTCAGATTTACTTCTTTTTATGATCCTAAGATTACACAAGGGCCAGGCTTTCATTTAGGTTCCCTTCCTTGGCCTTATCAAGAAAGTTTAAAAATAGAAGAAATGGCTAATGAATTAGCCTTTTTTGCTGTAGGAATTTATGGTCATGATTTACCTAAACAACATGGCGCACCCTTGCGGATGGTGACTCCTTGGAAATATGGTTTTAAGGGAGCTAAATCTATTGTTAAAATCGAATTTATTGAACAACAACCCCCTACTTATTGGCATACACTGGTTCCAAATGAATATGATTTTGAAGCCAATGTTAACCCCAATAAACCCCATCCCCGTTGGTCACAAGCAACAGAAAAATTTATTAGTAAAGGGCCAGGATTATCTTGGGATATTAAAGAAACTTTGCCCTATAATGGATATGGTCAATATGTGAGTAGTTTGTATAATTAATCGTAGTTACAATGATTAAAATATAAGTAATTGTTTTTACTAAAAAATTGTATATATCAGTATTTTTATGTAGAAAATATCAAGTTTACAATTCATTGTTATTACTCCATGGACTTATTTAAAATCCCGTTAGAGTCATTATTTTTACGGATGTTTGATATTAAAAGTCAATGCTAGATTGGAAAAAAAACAACATTTAGAACTTAAAATAATGATTTTTATTTCCCCCAAATCTACATATACTATTAATTCGGTTTTGACCTTAGAAGAGCTTCAATATCAGTCCACATTAGTTGAGCTTTTACAATATCGAGCTATCCACCAATCAGAGAAAAAAGCCTATACATTTCTTAAAAATGGAGAAAGCGAATTAATCACCCTAACCTATGGAGAACTAGATTTAGAGGCAAGAAAGATAGCAGCTAAATTACAATCATTAAATATGGTAGGGGAAAGAGCATTATTGTTATATAATCCAGGAATTGAGTTTATTAGTGCTTTTTTTGGTTGTTTATATGCAGGAGTTATTGGAGTTCCTCTATATCCTCCCAAGCGTAACCAAAACTTATCAAGAATTCAATCGATCATAAATAATTGTAGTGCAAAATTAGCCTTAACCACCCAAGACATCTCAGAAACAGTAGAAAAGCATTTTGATAACACACCTGAGTTAGCAAAGTTACAGTGGTTAACTACGGATAACGATAGGGGAAGTTTAGAGTTAACCTGGGAAAAACCAGAAATTACCAGTGATTCCCTTGCCTTTCTGCAATATACATCGGGTTCGACCGGAAATCCTAAAGGAGTCATGGTGACTCATGGAAATCTTCTTCACAATGAGCAGATGGTTGAGGTAGCTTTTGGACATACAAAACAAACAATTTTTGTGGGATGGTTGCCCTTATTTCATGATATGGGACTCATTGGCAATGTTTTACAGCCCTTGCATTTGGGTATTCCCTGTATTCTGATGTCTCCCGTAGATTTTCTGCAAAAACCTTATCGTTGGCTTCAAGCTATTTCTCAATATCGTGCCACTACCAGTGGTGGTCCCAACTTTGCCTATGACTTGTGTATCCATAAAGTTACCCCCGAACAAATGGAAACCTTAGATTTAACCAGTTGGGAGGTAGCATTTACTGGGGCTGAACCGATACGGGCTGAAACCTTAGAAAAGTTTACTGAGAAGTTTGCTGCCTGTGGTTTCCGAAAAGAAGTCTTTTATCCTTGTTATGGGATGGCAGAAGCAACTTTATTTATTAGTGGCGGTCTAAAATCCCAAGCCCCTGTATTTCAAACTATTGAAGAACAAGCCTTAGAAGAAAATCAAGTCATTTGTGCTTCCGTCGAACAACCCGAAACCAGGACATTAGTTGGATGTGGTCGGGAATGGTTAGAACAAAAAATTCTAATTGTTAACCCTCAAAGCTTGAGAGAGTGCGAACCTAATACTGTTGGGGAAATTTGGGTATCAGGAGGCAGTATTGCCAAAGGATACTGGGAACAACAGCAAAAGACTGAAGAAACCTTTAACGCTTATGTGGCTGATACCCAAGAAGGGCCTTTCTTACGAACAGGAGATTTAGGATTTTTGGGAGAAGATGGAGAGTTGTTTGTCACTGGAAGACTCAAAGATGTTATTATCGTTCGCGGACGTAATCATTATCCTCAAGATATTGAATTAACCCTTGAACAAAATTGTAGAGAATTAATTTCCCATCGCAGTGCAGCATTTACTATAAACCTCGATGGACAAGAAAAACTGGTGGTGGTGGCCGAAGTAGAACGTCGTTACCATGATCGTCGTCAAAAATCTTCTGCAGTTCCTCTGGCAGAAGAAAAACGAAAATTGCGCGATCGCCGTGACCAATATTCAATTGATCATGGATTTACCCTTGAACTCTCAGAACAACCCGTTTTTGAGGTCATTGTTAATAAAATTAAACAAGCAGTTGCTGCCCATCATGGATTACAAGTTTATCGGGTCTTATTATTAAGAGTTGGCACGATTCCTAAAACCTCTAGTGGTAAGATTCAGCGACATGCTTGTCGCCGGGGTTCGATTGAAGGAACATTAAATGTGGTTTACGATAGTAATACTTAGGGCCGTCATTGGTGTCAACTTAAGGTGAAAGTCAATAGGTGTAAGCTGTTCGATTATCTCACCCACACCCTGCCAAGGGTGGGGTTAACTGTACAAAGCCTTAGTATAGCAGGCTAATGTTAATAAAAGTCCGCGCTCGTCGGGCTTTGTTTGTATAGCCACAGGCTTTAGCCTGTTGGCATTTGGCACTAAGTTGACACTAATAACGGCCGTTGATCCCTACATTTTTTGTTATTATTATCAATAGTACCTGCCTTACAGTACTAAAACTCAAATACGTACTGATATTCATTAGAAAAGTTGGACAAATTTGTCTGAAATGTTGACAAGTTCTTGACATTGATCATTTATTAATAATCTTGACTACCACAATAATTATTTGATGTGAGGGTTAATCGCAATGTATCAACTTAATAATTTGCCATTTTCTTCCTCTGGAGAAAGTTTAATCAGTCTTCTGCAAGAACGGTGTATTTATCAAGAGCATCAAACTGCTTATAGTTTTCTAGACCGAGGAGAAACGGAACAATGTTCTTTAACTTATGGAGAATTAGACAAAAAAGCTAGAGAACTTGGGGCTATTCTTCATGATCTCGAACTACAAGGAGAACGAGCTTTACTGATGTATTCTCCTGGATTAGATTTTATTGTGGCATTTTTTGCCTGTTTATATGCAGGGGTTATTGCCGTTCCCGTTTATCCCCCCAGACGTAATCAATCTCTAGATAGACTACAAGCCATTATTAAAAACTGTCAAGCCAAAGAAGTATTAACTACCAGTGCTATTTGGAGCAACTTAGAACAAAGCTTAGAAAATCATCCAGAATTGTCAGCTTTAAAGTGGTTAGCTACTGATAACATTCCTAAACGGTTTAACCAGAATTGGGATTCTCCTAAAATTAGTCAAAGTGATCTAGCATTCTTACAATATACATCAGGTTCTACTGGAAATCCTAAAGGGGTCATGGTAACACATGATAACTTGCTTCATAATGAACGGATGATTCAGCAGGCCTTTGGCCACACACCTAAGAGTAGTGTTGTGGGATGGTTGCCCGTATTTCATGATATGGGGCTGATTGGTAATGTTTTGCAGCCCTTGTATTCGGGTATTCCTTGTATTCTGATGTCTCCCGTAGACTTCCTGCAAAAACCTTATCGTTGGCTTAAAGCTATTTCTGACCATCGTGCTACTACCAGTGGTGGCCCCAACTTCGCCTATGATTTGTGTGTTCAGAAAGTAACCCCGGAACAATTAGAAACCTTAGATTTAAGTAGTTGGCAAGTCGCTTTTACAGGGGCTGAACCGATACGGGCTGAAACCTTAGAAGCATTTGCTGATAAGTTTGCCGTCTGTGGTTTTCGTAAAGAAGCTTTCTATCCTTGTTATGGTATGGCGGAAGCTACATTATTTATTACAGGTGGCAAGAAATCTCAAGCCCCTAAACTCAAAACTGTAGACGAAAAAGCCCTAGAAGAAAATCGGGTCATTGAAGTTGCTGGCCAACAGGCAAATACCCGAACCTTGGTCAGTTGTGGACAAGAATGGTTAGGGCAAAAATTGAAAATTGTTGACCCAAATACTTTAACTGAGTGTGACAAAAATCAAGTCGGAGAGATTTGGGTATCAGGAGATAGTGTCGCTAAAGGTTATTGGCAACAACCCGAAAAGACTCAAGACACATTTGATGCTTATTTGGCAGATACTCAAGTGGGGCCCTTTTTAAGAACAGGAGATTTAGGGTTTCTGACAGAAGATGGGGAGTTATTTGTCACCGGAAGACTCAAAGATGTTCTCATTATTAGAGGCCGTAATCATTATCCTCAAGATATTGAACTAACGGTTGAACAAAGTCATCCAGCTTTAAGACAGAGTTGTGGTGCTGCTTTTGTTGTGGGAACTTCTGACAAAGAACGACTCATCATTGTACAAGAGGTCGAGCGAACCTATTTACGCAAGATAGATAGTAATGAAGTCATAAAAGCTATTCGTGAAGCAGTTGCTAAACATCATGGTTTACAAGTTCATGAAGTAGTTTTGATACGAACAGCAACCATTCCTAAAACATCTAGCGGTAAAATTCAACGCTATCGCTGTAAAGAACAGTTTTTAAGTAATATGGTTGATCGTGTACAGCCGATTGATGTAGCAAACCTGAGTTTAGAAAAAATTGCCTAACATGTTTGAGATGATTAGATTACAGCTTAATGTTACTTTTCTGACATTTTTTGGGAACCCTAAAATTGTGATTTTACAAGTTGGGAATTTAATTAACCTGAGTTCAGTGTTAGCAGTTCGGAGTTCGTTCTGGATAATTTTTCCAACCATAGAATAAGGGTTGCCAGATTCCTAATTTTAACGATTTGTCCACAAAAATCCTTATGTCGAACTCAGGTAATCACTTCTTGAATCATAGCTAAAAAAGTTAATTCATCGGACTTAAATACTCTCGATACTTAGAATCTATGAGCAAAAATGCTTCAGATAATCTCCCTACCCACACTGACATCGAAAATTGGTTAATTTCTTATGTGTCTCAATTACTAGAAATTGAACCAATAAAAATCGATACTCAAGTTTCATTTAATGAATATGGGCTAGACTCCTCGGCTGCTATTGTATTGACGGGAGATCTTCAAGAATTTATAGGCAGCGAACTCGATCCCACTCTCTTATTTGATTATCCGACAATTGATGCTTTGGCAAATTATATTGTTAAAATTGAGTGAAGTGACAAGCGACCGTCCAACTATATTGCTTGAAATTAGTTGGGGTATTTCACGCGGTTGAGACTCAAGCCGTATTAAGTAAATGAATACTGAAGTAATCTCTAAAGAACTTTACCTTCAAAACTATCCTCTCTGGCTGTCAAAAACTTCGGCATTGCTCCGTTCTGGGAATTTTCTAGCCCTAGATATAGAACATTTGATTGAGGAATTGGAAGAAATGGGTGGGTCTCACAAGGACGCATTAGAAAACAATTTGATTGTTGTCTTAACCCACCTGATAAAATGGAAATATCAACCCGATTATCGTTGTGGAAGTTGGAGGGGAAGCATCAAAGAGCATCGCCGACGGATTAATAAAGCCTTAGAGAAACATCCAGGACTC
The DNA here is from genome assembly GCF_003864295.1 of Aphanothece sacrum FPU1. Lineage (NCBI taxonomy): Bacteria > Bacillati > Cyanobacteriota > Cyanophyceae > Chroococcales > Aphanothecaceae > Aphanothece > Aphanothece sacrum. The sequence continues at coordinate 68,440 of NZ_BDQK01000009.1, forward strand.
AAGCCTTATTTCAGGGAAATCTTTTGGAATTGTTACTTTCCGGCTAAAGAGTGGGCTGCTGAAGAAACCGGATTATCACTAACAAGTTTTCCTGAAAACTGTCCTTTTACTCCTGAAGAAACCATAAATCCTGACTATTTGCCTAATTAAAATAGGTGTTTCCCATTGAAATATAAACACTTGTGAAACTGGCCTGTTGCCTGTGACAATCAAGATGCCCGTTCCACACCCATATCTTAGATGGAAATGTTATATATAGTCTATATGAAGATTTGGTAAAGTGATGGATATTATTCATCAGTAAATCTGGGAATACTAATCATATAACGTTGAGATAACAAGTTAATTGTGGAACCTATTGCCATCATCGGTCTAAGTTGTCGTTTTCCCTCTGCCAATGATCTCCAAGATTATTGGCAATTGTTGCGTAATGGAATTGATGGAATTACTGAAGTACCTTCAAACCGTTGGGACATAGAATCATTGTACGATAAAACTCCCGCAACTCCAGGTAAAATGAATACTAGGTGGGGTGGTTTTTTAAAGGAAATAGATGGTTTTGATGCAGAATTCTTTCGGATTTCTAATCGTGAAGCTAAATACATTGATCCTCAACAAAGATTATTGTTAGAAGTGGCTTGGGAAGCTCTAGAAAATGGAGGTTTAGTCCCTAAAAAACTAGCCGAAAGTCAAACGGGGGTTTTCGTAGGTATTAGTAATAATGATTATGGTAGAGCATCCCTACAAGACATCTCGAAAATAAGTGCTTATAGTGGAACCGGAAACGCATTGTGCATTACAGCCAATCGTATATCTTACTTATTAAACTTAAAAGGCCCTAGTTTAGCTATAGACACTGCCTGTTCTTCATCCTTAGTGGCAGTTCACTATGCTTGTCAAAGTTTACGCCTTCAGGAATCAGATCTATGTTTAGCGGCGGGCGTTAACCTAATCTTATCTCCTGAATTAACTATTAACTTTTCTCAAGCTCACATGATGGCATCCGATGGCCATTGTAAAACCTTTGATGCCAGAGCAGATGGCTATGTTCGTGGCGAAGGATGTGGAGTAGTTGTTCTCAAGCGGCTTTCAGACGCGCTACGAGATGGAAACAAGATTTATGCTGTCATTAAAGGATCAGCCGTTAATCAAGATGGCTTAACTAACGGTTTAACAGCCCCTAATGGCCCCGCTCAACAGGCAGTAATTCGTCAAGCGTTAAAAAATGCCGGGGTCAAGGCCAATCAAATCAGCTATATTGAAGCTCATGGAACAGGAACCCCTCTAGGAGATCCCCAAGAATTTAACTCCTTGAAAAAGGTTTTGATGGAAAACCGTCAACCTGATCAACCTTGTTGGATTGGTTCTGTTAAAACGAATATTGGCCATTTAGAATCAGCAGCAGGTATTGCAGGTTTAATCAAAGTCGTTCTGTCACTGCAACAGCAAGAAATTCCCCCTCATCTCAATCTTCAACAACTTAATCCTTATATTTCAGTCCAAGGAACTCCCCTAATTATCCCCAAGGAATGTACACCCTGGAATGTAGGGTCAGAAAAACGCCTTGCTGGTATTAGTGCCTTCGGGTTTGGGGGAACAAATTGTCATATGATTGTGGAAGAAGCTCCTCAGACATCAGAAACCCTTGATAAACGATCATCATCCCTACAACGTCCTTACCATTTATTGACCCTATCAGCAAAAACTGAACCAGCTTTATTAGAGATGGCGATTCGCTATCAAACTTTTTTGGCATCCTATCCTGATGTTTCTGTGGCCGATGTTTGTTTTAGTGCTAATACAGGGCGATCGCAATTTGAACATCGATTAGCTATTGTCACTAACACTTCAGAAGACTTACAAGAACAATTAGCAGCATTTATAGCAGATGACGAAGATTATAGTTCAATTACTGGAATAGTACAGTCTCGAAAAACTCAGAAAGTTGCCTTCTTGTTTACCGGACAGGGATCACAATATATGAACATGGGGCGACAGTTGTATGAGACTCAGCCAATGTTTCGGCAAACTCTCGATCACTGTGACCAGATTTTACGTCCCTACTTAGAAAAGCCCCTACTAGAGATTCTTTATCCTAGTGAGGGACAATCATCTCCTATTCATGAAACAGCCTACACACAACCTGCCCTATTTGCTCTTGAATATGCCCTCGCTCAATTATGGCAATCTTGGGGGGTAGAACCTGATGTGGTGATGGGTCATAGTCTCGGAGAGTATGTAGCAGCTTGTTTTGCTGGTGTTTTTAGTCTTGAAGATGCACTAAAACTGATTGCCCATAGGGGACGCTTAATGCAAGCGTTACCTCAAAATGGGTCTATGATGGCTGTTCTGGCTGATGAATCCTTAGTTAAAGCTGTTCTGGAACCTTACGGTCAACAAGTGGTCATCGCTGCTTATAATGGGCCACAAAACATCGTGATTTCTGGTTTATCTAAAGTAGTTACTGAAGTACAAGCAATTTTTGCATCTCAAGACATTAAAACCAAAACTTTACAAGTTTCCCAGGCTTTTCACTCACCAACGATGAAACAAATGTTAGGAGAATTTCAGCAAATTGCTCAAGAAATTACCTATCATCAAGCCACAATTAATATTATTTCTAATGTGACAGGACAACTGGCCAGTCAAGATATAGGAACTCCTGAATATTGGTGTCATCATATCGTTCAATCTGTAAGATTTGCTGAGGAAATGGAAATGCTGGGGCAACAGGGTTATGACATATTGTTAGAAATTGGCCCCAAACCGATTCTGTTAGGAATGGCTCGTTATTGTTTACCAGAACCAGAACAATTATTCCTTCCGAGTTTGCGTCCAGAACAAGAAGATTGGCAACAAATTTTAAACAGTTTAGCTAGGCTTCATGTTAGGGTAATTAATATTAATTGGTCTAATTTTGATGGAGATTATTTGCGTCATCTTATTTCCTTGCCTACTTATCCTTTCCAAAGGCAACGATATTGGTTAGAAAGTGAGGCTTCTGAAAATTTAAACTCAACTATATCAAGCACTAACTTAGTTCATCAAATATTATTACAGCAGTTGAAAACTGTCGGCAATTTTTCGGATGAAGAGGTGAGCTTATTACCCAAGTTAGTTGATGTCTTACTCACTCAAGCACAACCCTCATCAGTATCCTCTGTCGTAATTAAGCAAAATCAAGGGTTATCTACACCCAGTGACTTATCTCCAGAAATATCCAAAACTGTTACCAAACCAAATCAAAGTTTAACAAAAGCTCAATTATTACAAGCTGAACCTCAAGAATGTCAACAACTTCTTAAATCTTATCTCGGTAAACTGTTAGGAAAAGTCACGAAAATTTCTCCTAATCAAATTGATTGGCAAAAACCCCTATCTAGTTTAGGACTTGACTCTTTGATGGCAACCGAAATAAGAAAAGAGATAGAAATAACTCTAGAAATAGCCGTTCCTGTAGAATATTTAGCCGCACTTACCATTGAACAGTTTTTTGAACAAGTGCTTCATCTGATTACCAGTCAATCTACTCATACAGAGTTTGAACCTGAATTAAACACAGAAGGACAAACTCAACAAGATTTATGGTTTCCCTTTTTGGATAAAAATTCTCAACCTCGTTTACGTCTTTTCTGTTTTCCCTATGCGGGTGCAGGGGCTTCAATTTTTCAATCTTGGTCACAATTTTTGCCGTCTGAAATCGAAATTTGTCCAATTCAATTACCTGGTCGAGAAAATCGAGATCAAGAACCACCTTTTACCCGACTAAAACCCTTAATTCAAACATTATTTCCTTTAATTCATCCTTATCTTGATCGTCCTTTTGCTTTTTTTGGTCATAGTATGGGAGCATTATTAAGCTTTGAATTAGCCCGTGAACTTCGCCGGCAAAACTGCTCAAATCCAGTTGCTCTATTTGTTTCGAGTAGTCGCGCTCCCCAAATTCCTGATTTTGATATTCCTTTACATCCTCTAGGAGATGATAAATTCAAAGAAGCTCTCCAAAAAATTCAGGGAACTCCCGTAGAAACTTTGAATAGACCTGAATTTAATCAACAATTTCTCCCCATTTTACGAGCCGATTTTGCTATCATAGAGACGTATTTATATTCCTCTGGTGATCCTCTTAATTTTCCTATTTATGCCTTTGGAGGTGTAGATGATGCCAAAGTAAGTCAAAAACACATCGAAAGCTGGATTCAACAAACCAGTCAAGATTTTAAGATGCAGATGTTTTCTGGTGGACATTTCTTCTTTCATAAAGAACAATCAGAAATGTTACAAATTGTTTCGCAAAAAATGGCGGAGTATTTAAATTCTTAGACAACATTTGGGAATACTTTATATCAGGTTAAGTTTTTTTTAGATTTACCCACATCATTACTGCACCCACTAATCCTTACATGGAGTTTATAATATCATGACTTTTATCGTTAATACTGCTGTCGGTTTTCCGGCTCATTATTATTCCCAGGAAGTGTTGGCCAATGCGCTCCGTAAGTATTTTATCGTACAAGAGCTAGATTTTGATTTAGATGCTATTGATCGCTTTTTTACCAATGTCCTCATTAAAGGGCGTTACTTTATGTTGCCCCTTGACTCTTTTTATGAACCCCCTGGAATAGAAGAAAATATCAATGCTACAATTAAAGCTACTGTTGACCTAGTTGAAGAAACAGTTTGGAAATTACTCAAAAAAACCGCCCTTGAACCCCAAGATATCTCCCAGTTAACCGCCACTTCTCTGATTCCGGCAGTCCCTGGTATTGATGTACGACTAATGAATCGAATTCCTTTTTCTCCAAACATTAAAAGAATGCCTCTTGGTGGTGTGGGTTGTATGGGAGGAGCCTTTGGGGTCGCTCGCGTCGCTGATTATTTAAAGGCTTATCCCACACAAGCTTCTATTCTTGTTGCCTCAGAGCCTTCTTCTTCTCTCTGGCAAGGATCACTACAACGGGATTTATGCTCGATGATTCGTCGTTTACCTGATGATCCTTCCCAATATAGTGACATTATTATGACCATCATAACGGCTGCCTTATTTGGTGATGGTTCTGCTGCTGTCTTGATGGTTGGTGATGATCATCCTTTGGCACAAGCTGGTTGTCCCCAAGTCATTGATAGTCGCTCAATGCTTCTACCTAACACGGTTCATTTAATGGGTATGGATGTAGTTGATACCGGAACTCGTAATATCCTCCGCCCAGAAGTCTCTGATCATGTCAGGGTGGGACTCAGACAAACCATTGATCCTCTTTTAGAAGCCCATAATCTATCTGTTGATGATATTTCCCGTTGGTTGGTTCATCCAGGTGGCCCTAAAATTATTAATGCGATCGAAGATGAGTATGGTCTTGATGATCAAGCCTTAAATCTCAGCCGTGAGGTGTTAGCTGAAGTAGGCAACCTTTCATCTCCGACTATTCTCTACATCTTAGATAAGACTTTATCTGCAGAGCAACCCTCGTCGGGTTCCTATGGTTTGATGATCGCAATGGGGCCTGGTTTCTCTCAAGAAGTAATTCTCTTGCAATGGTAAAAATTGGCAAGCTATTACGCATTTAATCTGGGTTCTTCCACACCTCAAAGGGAGGAAACAGTAAATTAATGTAGGATGGGTTAGGCACAGTTCGTAGGGTGGGTTAGACGCGGCTATGATTTTGATAAAAAACCAATAAGTTTTAAGGCGCGTCGTAACCCACCATTTTAACTATTGCAACTTATTATACATTAATTAGTAAACCTTTAAGTAGCATACAAAGTAATCATGGTTACTCGATGGATCTTTGTTAGTATCGTTATTTGTGTCATCTTACAACGACTGTTTGAACTGAGAATTAGTCAACGTAATGCTACTGAAATCTTAGTCCAAGGAGGTCAAGAATATAGCGATAATTTACTCGGTGTCGTTAAGATTCTCCAGGTAAGTTGGTGGGTAGCCATGATTTGCGAGGTATGGTATTTTAATCGTGCTTTTGTTCCATCTTTAGCCGTTATTGGGTTAATAGCAACTATTACCGGACAGGTTTTGCGTTATTTGTCCATGAAAGAGTTAGGAATCAGATGGACATTGAAAATTATGACTATACCAGGCGTACCCCTTGTAGATACAGGAATTTACCGTTATATACGACATCCAAATTGGTTAGGGGTCTGTTTAGAAATTGCAGGACTTCCTCTGATTCACTATGCTTATCTTACTGCAATCACTTTCTCCCTAATCAATTTGCTTATAATGGTTAAGCGCATGAATTTAGAAGAAAGTCTTCTAAAGGGATAAATTGATAATTGATCACCAATTAAATTGATCTGACTTGGCAAAGAGGTCTTTAGAGGGGACAATAGAAATAAGCTACTATATTAAGTTTAGTTTAAGTTTGTTTTGTGAATAACCTTCGTACTGTTTCTGATACTAAGCGCGAGTTCTACCGCCATCATACTCGACCAATTAATTCCATTTATCGCCGATTTGTTGAAGAATTGATGGTAGAGATGCACCTGTTGTCTGTTAATGCGGATTTTCACTATGATCCCATTTACGCTTTAGGTGTTGTAACTTCTTTTGAGCGGTTTATTGAAGGATATCGTCCTGAACTGGATAAAGCATCCATTTTTACAGCTTTGTGTCAATCGGTGCGGGAAAACCCAGATCAATATCGTCAAGATGCTTATAATGTCTTAGAACAGGCCAAAAGTCTCTCTATCTCTGATTTGATGGATAAGATGAAACAAGCCGCTTCTGGACAATTTAATGAGGGTATTCTCTTTGATACATTACAAAAAATTGCCCAAAATTCTCGATTTAAATATAGTCGTTTGTTTGCCATCGGATTATATACTGTTCTGATGGAAGTTAATTCTGATTTAGTGAAAAATCAAGAACAACGTAATCAAACGTTTCAAGAAGTTTCTGATGTGTTAAGTTTAACCTCCGATAAACTACAAAAAGACATTGATCTTTATCGTAGTAATCTTGATAAAATGCAGCAAATTCTAACTGTTATTGAGGAAACTATAGAAGCAGACCGCAAAAAAAGACAATCACAAATTGCCAAAGAAACCCTCACTAATACTCAAGAAGGAACGACAACGGGTCAATAATATAGAACAATTAAGAATTGATTCTCCCTATAAGAGAAAGACTTTAAACCTTAATTGTTAATTTATAGATTGTAAATTGCTCTGTAGAGGTCAACGGCCGTTGACCCCTACTTATTCATTAGAGATAACATCCTATTATTGAAAATATTCTATTAAAAATTCAAGCAAGTTTTGATTAATTCTGCAACCCCACTGATAGGAAAAATAGGAATTTTTAACTGTTGAGATAATGCTTGAACAGTCATATCATCTAAAAATACTGTATCATCATTTTTGAGCATTACAGAAGGTAATAAAATTCCATCTCCTAAGTCTTTATTTTGCAACCCTGTTAATAAATCTTGTCCTGTTAATAAACCAGTCACAGTAATTTCTTGACCCCAATAATTACTATTTAATGCAGCTAAATTAATCTTTAAATTTTTAACTTTATTTAATTGATTGACTAAGGGTTTAAATGCTTGTTCAACCCCATTACCAACCACCCAAGTTAAGGTTACTTGATTGTCTATTTTTTGAGGTAGTAATTGTTGAGCAATGGTTTTAAATTCTTTGATAAACTGACGAATAGAACCGACTCCGTTGCCAATTTGGGGATAATCTTCATAATGAGATTCTGCTGGTAATTCTTCTTGAGCAATTAAAAACCATTCATCCGCTAACCAGGCAAAATTACTGCCTAATTTATGATAGAATTGTTGTTGTAATGTTTGAACTTGTTTGATAACTTGTTTCGCTTTTTCTCGATTTACTGGAATTAATTGATCTTCTGTTGGACGAAAGCGCGTTAATCCCACAGGAACCACTGCTGCTGAGATAATTGTCGGGATTTCTCCTTGATTAAAATTGGCTAAATCTAACAAGGTTTTTTCTAAGTGAATCTCATCATTAATACCAGGACAAACCACGACTTGTGCATGAATTTGTAAGCGTCTCTCCTGAAACCATTTAAATTGTTTTAGTATCTCTCCTGCTCGCTTATTTTTTAATAGTTTAATTCTGATATCTGGTTCGGTTGCATGAACTGAAATATATAAAGGAGAAAGGCGCATCGCTTCAATACGATCCCATTCTTTTTGCGTTAAATTGGTTAAAGTTAAGTAACTTCCATATAAAAAACTCAATCGATAATCATCATCTTTTAAATATAAAGTATCTCGTTTTCCTGGAGGTTGTTGATCAATAAAACAAAAAGGACAATGATTATTACATTGAATTAATCCATCAAATAACGCGGTTTCAAACTCTAACCCTAAATCATCATCATAATCTTTTTCTAGTTCTACTTGATGAATTTTTCCCTTAGTATCTAATACCTCTAATTCCAAATATTCATCAGAACATAAAAATTTATAATCGATTAAATCACGGGGTTTGGTATCATTAATTGAAATAATAGCATCCCCTACTTCAAAGCCTACTTCTTCAGCGATAGAATTAGATACAATACCACTAATTTTAGCCGGACGGATAGAAGATTGTGTCATAATTAAGTTAGGTTGATAAATTTTTACAATCAAACAATATACAATCTAAAATTAATTTTCCTGGTTCTACCAAACCTACTAGGTAAAACTAAGTAGGTGATTATAATTAAAGTCACAATAAAAAAGTTTATTGATCTTCAGGATAAACTATGAATGCTCTCTATGGCAACTTAAAACTTGACAAAAAGTGGAGGTGTGTAAGAATAGTGCTATAGTTATTTTTAAATTGAGGAATATGCAAATCACCAAATCTTTAACCACCCTTTCCTTAGTAACCTTTGGTGGTGCAGTTTTCAGTTTGATGAGTGCCGATGTTGCCCAAGCTGTTACCTTTATTTTTAATGCCGACGATAGTAATTTATCCACCATTGTTAAAACCGTTGATGGAATTACTTTAACAATATCTAATAACCAAACACGAGGCTCATTTTTTGTTGATTTGGATGGGATATCGGTATTAGCTGGTACTCCTTTTTCTGGAACTAAAACTACAAGTTTTGATCTTACATTTTCTAGTGCAGTTCAACTGACTTCCTATACCATTGGGTATATTGAGAATCTAGATGGTGATGAAAGCCTTATCTTAAGCAATGGAAGTTCAAGTTCGGTAGAAAACGCGCCTTTTACAACAGGTTTAAGAAACTTTAATAATCAGTTTAAGGTTGCTGCGGGACAAACTATTTCCTTTATAGGTAATTTTGGTGCTGATGTCAGTGATATTATCCAATGGTCAGCCATAGAAGTTACTCCTGTTTCCGTTCCTGTTCCTGTTCCTGTTACTATTCCTGAACCTAGTTCAATGTTAGGATTATTAGTATTAGGTGGTTTGGGTATAAATTCTAATCTGAAGAAATTAAAGAAATAACTGTTAGAATGGGCTGTAAGTTAAAACCTATTTTAAATACGTTTTAGATAAGTCAGAAATCCTGTAGGGGCAATTCATCAATTGCCCTTACCGAATTAAGGGGAAAATTTGGGCAAGCGATCGCCCATTAATAAAATAAATGATAAATTAATAATCAGGTTTAATGAATTTTGCCCACCCTATCTATTATGTCTGCTAAAGACTTGTTTCATGAATCGGTTAAAAAGGCTTTACACAAACAGCAATTCAAGAATATCAAAATTTTTTAATTGTTTATGATCCCATCAATGAGGTAATTATCCAATGGATAAGGTAGCTAAATATCGGAAACTGATTCAAGATTTATTAACTGCTTATGCTAAAGAGGATCATTCTAATGAATACATTGAAGTTGAACTTATTTTTGATACCCAAAGAGATCATTATCAATGGATGAATGTAGGATGGGAAAACTTAAATCGAGTGTATCGGTGTATTTTGCACTTTGATATTAAAGATGAAAAAATTTGGCTTCAACAAAATTTAACTGATCAAAATCCTGCTGAAGAATTAGTTAAAATGGGTGTTCCTAGAGAAGATATTATTTTAGGTTTACATCCTCCTTACAAGCGAAAATATACTGATTATGGAGTCGCTTAGTTGAGATTTATAAATATTTTAGTGTCTTAACTTTTTATCTGTTTATAGCGTTCTTTAAATTCTCTTTGTTGTTTTTGATGATCGACAATGGGTTGAGGATAAGCACAACTTTGACAGTCTAAAGGGGAAATTTTTCCTGTGACTAAATATTCATTATCAAGAGAACTTAATTCTGGCAACCATTGACGGATATATTCCCCTTCTGGGTCAAATTTTTGTGCCTGAGTTGCAGGGTTAAAAATGCGCAATGGTTTAGGGTCCATCCCACTAGATGCACTCCATTGCCATCCCCCATTATTAGCGGATAAGTCCCCATCTATTAATTTTTGCATAAAATATTTTTCTCCCCATTGCCAATTTATAATTAAATCTTTGGTGAGAAAACTAGCAACAATCATCCGACATCTATTGTGCATCCATCCGGTTTCATTTAACTGTCTCATGGCAGCATCTACGATAGGATATCCGGTTTTTCCCTCACACCATGCTTGAAAATCTTCCTCATTATTATCCCAAGGAAATTCTTTAAATTCTGGTCTATATGGCCCTTCTGCTAATTCAGGAAAAAAGTATAAGCAATGTTGATAAAATTCTCGCCAAGCTAATTCTTTTTGCCAAGTTTGTATGTTTTCTCTGGCTTCATCACTACGGCTATTTTTCATGGCATTAACTGTTGCTTGCCACACTTCTCGAATGCCAATAGCACCGAATTTTAAGGCTGCACTGAGTTTGGAAGTTCCTTCACTTGCAGGTAAATTTCGTTGTTCTTGATATTCATAAATAGCCTGATCGCAAAAAAAGCTTAACTGTTCTTTTGCAGCTTTTTCTCCTGGGGAGAAAATTAAGGGACTATCCCAACAATAACCTAAGTCTTTAGCCGTAGGTAAGTTAATTATTCCTATTTCTTTAACTAGGTTTATTTCTGCTGCTGTTAAGGGTTGTAATTGATTTAAAGAATGAGCGATAGAAGCTTTATTTTCTGTGATCAAATTTTTCCAAAATGGTGTATAAACTTTATAGGGTTCTTGGCTACTTTTTGTTAAAATATCTCCTGGCGCGTGTAATAATTGATCCCAATAGGTTTGTGATTGAATACCTTTCTCTTTTAAAGCATCAATTACTTGGCGATCGCGGATTTTACTATAGGGTTCTACATCTTCATTCCAAAATACAGCTTTTGCTTGTAAAGTTTCTGCTAACTTAGGAATAATTTGGGCTGGGTTTCCTTGTATAATTAATAATTGACTGCCTAATTTTTGATAACTTTCTTGTAATTCTTTTAAGCAACCTAGCAAATAAGCAACTCTAGCAGATGCCATATCATCTCGGTTTAATATCTGAGTATCTAAACAAAATAAACCTATTAATTTAGAACTGTATTTATAAGCATTAGACAGTCCAATATTATCAGAAACTCTTAAATCTCGACGATGCCAAAAAATAACTAAATTAGTCATAATAATGAGGTTCTTCGGTATATGTTATGCTAAATTATCATCAATAATAGACCTTAACTCGTTCATAGTTAGGCTAGATAAACAAAGATTGCCTACGCAACCTAGAAATTAGTCTGCGCTCGTCGGACTTCGTTTCTATAGGATAAGGCTTTAACCTTTTATTAATTATTATTTTATCACAGTAAGTCTGGTGGAACCTAAATACAGTTCAACCTTTAGGAGAAATATTATATAATTATCCGAAAAAATATTATCCAAAGCAAAAAAATCAGCATTTAAACCTAATTTAATTACCAAAGAATCAAGTCTAAACCTTTCTCAATGACAAATTATCTTGAGATTTAACATCTTTGGGCTTAGGAAAAATTCGAGATAAGAGAGATTGCTGACGAATTTTTTGCTGAAAAATTAACCAGAAAAAAGGCATACTTTCAATTAAATATCTTTTCCAAAGACGCCTAGGTTCCGATAGCAAACGATGTAACCATTCTAGTCCAACTTCGCTCATCCATTTAGGAGAACGAGGTTTATATCCTGCTTCAAAATCAATAGTTGCGCCAATAGCCAAGAAAATTTTAATATTAGGTAATTGGTGTTTGTATTTATTAATCCATTTTTCCTGTTTAGGCGCACCCAAACCTACCGCCAAAACCGTCGCCCCTGATTCTTTAATTCGTGCCACAATTCTTTGACATTCTTCTTCGTCTTTCTCAAAACCAAACTCAGGAGAATAAGTATCAACAATAATATTTCGTTCTACTTTTTGATTGATTTTTTCTTGAGCTTGTTGAGCAATACCTTCTTGCGCCCCTAATAAAAATATCTTAATTGATGCATTCGCTTTATTGTGTTGATAAAAAGCTGGAAATAAATCAGAACCAGAAATTTTTTCTTGTATCGGTGTTCCTAAAAATTTAGAGGCATATTGAACAATCTTACTGTCACAAATCCGATAATCGGACTGTTGATATACACTCTGGAGTTCCTGATCATAGCGCAACTTCATGAGGTGGTCTACATTAGGCGTTACAACTACGCCCCCTTTATGGGTAAGCTGTTCTAAAAGATCGACGATGGAAAGGTTATGAATGGCGACATCAAGGATGTTAACTGTTTTCATGGATTGACACAGGATAATTTGCCTCACCTTCAATTGTCCAATATCGATGTATAACTTAGTGTTAGCGAGTGTATAACTTAGTGTATAACTTAGTGTATAACTTAGCCAATTTATTAAGTTATACACTCAAAGTAAACAAAAATACTATAGTATTCTCCATTAAAGTTAGGACATTCGTTATCCGGCGAAACCTTGCCATGTAGGGGTTAATGGCCCTTAACCTCTACTTAATTTAGAGTGAGACAAACAAACTAGGGGCAAACGGCCGTTTGCCCCTGGAATTTACGGTTAAAAATGTCCAAGTTTTAGGTTAAAGCGGCCACGGAAACTTTAGCGGCAATTTGTTGAGCGATCGCTTTTAACGCTTTAGCGGAGGCCGACTCAGGAGAGGACATGACAATAGGAACCCCAGAATCTCCTCCTTCTCTAAGGGCGATTTCCAGAGGAATACAGCCTAATAGGGGAACGTTTAACTCTTTTGAGGTTTTTTCACCTCCACCAGAACCAAATAAATCATAGGTACGATCTGGTAAATCTGGAGGAATAAAATAACTCATATTTTCGACAATTCCTAACACATTGACACCTAATTGTTGAAACATTTTTAAACCGCGACGAGCATCTAATAAAGACACTGTTTGCGGTGTGGTAACAATGACGGCCCCGGCCATAGGAACTGCTTGTGCTAAGGTTAATTGAGCATCTCCGGTTCCTGGGGGCATATCTACTACTAAATAATCCAAAGAACCCCAATTAACTTGATAAAGAAACTGACGAATAATGCCATTAAGCATGGGGCCACGCCACATTACAGGTTGATCAGGGTCAATTAAAAAGCCCATAGATACCATTTTTACCCCATAATTAAAAGCGGGTTCTAAAATGTCTCCTTGTTGTCCTTTGTCTACCTTAATGTCAACATTTTCTAGACCTAACATTGTCGGGACATTTGGCCCGTAAATATCGGCATCTAGTAAACCAACTTTTGCTCCTAGTTGGGCTAAAGAAACGGCTACATTTACTGCTACGGTACTTTTTCCTACCCCTCCTTTTCCACTAGAAATGGCAATAATATTTTTAGTCCCAAATACAGATTGTTGGTTGGGCAATGCTTTTTGTTGGGGAGTTTCGGCCGTGACTGCTACCTCAACTGTTTCTACTCCGGGTAACTGTTTAACTGCTTTTTGACAGTCTTGTACAATAAATTCTCGCAAAGGACAAGCAGGGGTGGTTAAAACCAGGGTAAAACTGACTTTACCTCCATCTACAGCGACATTGCGAATCATATTTAAGTCTACTAAACTTTTTTGTAGTTCAGGGTCTTGAACGGGACGTAATACATCTAAAATAGATTTGGTGTCGAGCATTGTGATTTAGGTTCTCCTGATGGGGGCAACTTATATATTAGTAAAGTGTCTTCTGTCATAAATCTTAACTGTTTTGGGTACACAAAGGATAACAAGTCTTACGACAAAACCGCGATCGCAATATTCTTGTGTTTTCTAGATATTACTGATCTAATAAATTTCATGATATCTGGCATAATTGATGATCAGTATGGAGAAAAGATCAAGAAGTATTAAAGTTATGCCTACTCAAGAAAATTTACCTATTCTACTGCCACAAAATAAAATTAAGGCATTTTGTCAACAATATAAAATTCAGAAATTGTCATTATTTGGTTCGGTTTTACGGAAGGATTTTACCACGGAAAGTGATCTTGACTTTTTGGTAGAGTTTCTTCCTGAAGCCAAGATCACTTATTTTGATTTAGCTCAAATGGAAAGAGAACTTTCGCTAATACTTGATGGTAGAAAAATTGATTTACGGACTCCAGCAGAATTAAGTCATTATTTTCGTCAAGAAGTTTTGGAAATAGCTTTGGTACAATATTATGTCCAAAATTGATGATATCACTCGTCTACAACATATGAAAGATGCTGCAATTCAAGCAAAAGATTTTATTAATGGGTGTGATCGCCAGACTCTTAATAATAATCAAATGTTAGTATTTGCCTTAATTAAAGCTGTAGAAATTATTGGTGAAGCAGCAGCAAATATTTCTTTAGAATGTCAACAAAAAAATCCACAAATTCCTTGGTCTAACATTATTGGTATGCGAAACCGTCTTGTTCATGCTTATTTTTCTATTGATCTTGATATTCTTTGGAATACAGTAACTATCAAATTAGACCCCTTAATAGAAGAACTAGAGGTTCTCCTAATGCATAAGAGACAATAAATAATGAAGAATTATTAAGTATTAATTATCCTTTATTGGGTAACATATTAGAATAGGTTTAAGTCATTTTGCTCACTTGATCAAACCAATGAATTTTTGTAATTAAGACAACTTTCAAGAAATTTTATGAGTAATTTACCGTCACCATTAGAATTACCAATTCCTCTAACAGATGACCAATTTTGGCAACTGTGTCAACAACAAGAAGAATTACAATTTGAGCGGACGGCTCAGGGGGATTTAATTATTATGACACCCACAGGAGGAATAACAAGTGATCGTAATTCAGATATTAATTTTCAACTAAGAGCCTGGAATCGTCAATATAAACTCGGCAAAGTTTTTGACTCATCGGGGGGGTTTAAACTGCCTAATGGGGCTGATCGTTCCCCTGATGCTTCTTGGGTTAAACTAGAACGATGGAATGCTTTAACTTTGGAGCAACAAGCAAAATTTGTGCCTCTTTGTCCTGATTTTATTATTGAATTGCGATCGCTTAATGATTCTTTACCAAAACTACAAAAAAAGATGGAAGAATATCAAGATAATGGAGCAAAGTTAGGCTGGTTAATTGATCCTCAACGTAAATTAATAGAAGTTTATCGTCCTGATCAATCTGTTGAAATCTTAGACTCTCCTACTACTATATCAGGAGAAGATATCTTACCTGGATTTGTATTAGATTTAACCGAAATTTTTTCCTAAGGAAGTAAATAAATTTATGAATATATTTTTGAAGAATTATGCTGTTTGGATGATTGCCTGTGTTGTGGGAATCTTTTATAATTCATATCCAAGTTTATCAACTGGTATCAATAAAAAGTTACAACAAATAACAATAACAATAATATATCTAAATGAGTCGGAAGTATGCGAGGGTGGATATGAGAACCCACCTTGTCTTACGCTATTTGATAGAAAAAATATAAATATTGAAGAACTGTTTAGTTCTGGAATTAAGTCTGATCCAACAATAGTTAAAGTAGAAAAAAAATGTGATTTTCTTCTAACAGAGAACTTAAAGCAAAAAATACATGACTATATAGATACGGATAAATATAAAGAAAGAGACTATAAGAAACGCAAGTCTATTCTTGTGGTTTTTGAATGGGAGGGAAAGAGAAAGCTTAACACAACAATTAGCAAAGTTACAGTCAATAATCAAAATGAACGTCAGCAAGAATCAGAAGTGGTTTACACATTAAATTCAGGCTCAAAAAGAACGTTAGTTATGTTCCATCGCAGAGCAGAGGAATTTGATACCCGTCTAGGTCATTCCTGGGAAGTTTCAATCAAAGAAAAATATAAAAATATGGAATACAAATCACAATTTACTTTTCATTTGAGAGATGTTGGACAGCTTTCTAATTATACTTCATGTTCTTCAATAAATTCTTAAAAGCGACTAAATTTGTATGATTGTATTGTTAAGAAATGAGTAACCAATAAAAACATGAATAATAATGCAAAATTAGAAGCAATTATTAAATGGTTTTGTAGTAAAGAGTTTGGAGTAATCTTTGTCGAAAATGGGGTTTTTGCTGTTGTGGTTGGTCTTTTTATACTTTATGTTCAAAACAACATTGAAACTCAGCGAATCGAAAAAGATATAAATGAGAGTCGTTATCGTGTCGAGATTAGCATGATTATTGAGCAGCGTACAGCAATTATTCAACTAATGTCTAAATATCGCTTATCTTTTTATCAACTAGCACGTCAGATAGGCCCAAATTATGATCCGACAATAATTTCCAAGATACCATGTAAATCCAATAAATCTGATTCTTGTAAACCATACTCTATAAGTTTAAGCGAGATAAAAGAAGATTTAAAAATTCAAAGTAATATTTTGTTTGATATATTTCCATCTGTTGTGGATACAACAGATTTGAGAACAAAACAAGAAGACTTGGTAAAAAAAATGGCTCAACTTAATGATAGTCTTACAGAAGAAAAAGCACTGAACTTTGTTTATGGAGAACTTCAAATATGTTCAAAAAATACGACTAAGTATGAAGTTTGTCAAAATCTAGAAGCTGTTAATAAATCTTCTGAAGAATACATTACAAAAATTAATGAGAAGTTAAAATCTGTAATTCAATCGAAACAGAAATAATCTTAATATTTTTATTATCTTTCAAGCCCGCGTAGGCGGGCTTTGTTTGTGTAGCAACATCTTTTAAGATGCTATTAATCAGCAAAATGATCAATAATAGCTTGAGCAAACTCTGAACACTTCAAAGGTTTATCAACAGGGGGTTCAATTAACCGTGCCAAATCATAAGTAACTTGACGGTTAGCGATCGCATTTCCTAGACCTTTTTTAATCAAATCTGCCGCTTCTTGCCATCCCATATATTCTAACATCATCACCCCAGAAAGAATGACCGAACCAGGATTAATTCTGTCTAAACCAGCGTGTTTAGGTGCAGTACCATGAGTTGCCTCAAAAATAGCGCAAGTATCCCCAATATTAGCCCCTGGCCCCATGCCTAAACCTCCCACAACTGCAGCAGCAGCATCAGAGATATAGTCACCGTTTAAATTCATCGTTGCCAAGATAGAATATTCATCAGGACGGGTTTGAATTTGTTGGAAAATACTATCAGCAATACGATCATTAACCATGATCTTTTCTTTCCATTTGCCATTACCATGACTTTCCCAAATTGTATCAAGAACTTCTGTGACTTCTTGACAAGCTTGTTGTTTTTTCTCAGGAGTTAAAGCATCATAACCAGGTTCAATGTGACGGGCATTATCTTCAATGCTAATGTTAGGATTTCCTTCTTTATTACTCAAAATCCAAGATTCTCGTTCAGTCACACAGACATCACGAAAGTCTGAAGTAGCTAATTCATAACCCCAGTCACGAAAAGCACCTTCAGTGTATTTCATAATATTGCCTTTATGCACTAAAGTGACCATTTGCTTCTTTTTAGGAAGACGTAAAGCTTCTTCAATTGCCCGACGAACTAACCGTTGAGAACCAGTTTTACTAATAGGTTTAATACCAATTCCTGCATCTAAAGGAATCTTTTTTTTGCCATGTTCAGGAGTTGCAGGAATCAGTTCATTATTCAAATAATCGATCAGTTTTTTGCCAATTTCTGAGCCTTGTTTCCATTCAATACCTAGATAAATATCTTCCGTATTTTCTCGATAAACAATAACATCTAATTTTTCAGGAAACTTATGAGGAGAAGGAGTCCCCGGATAATAGCGACAGGGACGCACACAAGCATATAAATCAAAAATTTGCCGTAAAGCCACGTTTAAGGAACGAATACCCCCACCAATAGGGGTAGTCAAAGGGCCTTTGATAGCGATACCATATTCTTTAATAGCCGTTAGAGTATCATCGGGTAAATATTGATAGGTTCCGTAAAGTTCACAAGCTTCATCCCCTGCATAAACCTTAAACCAATTAATTTTTTTAGTGTTTCCGTAAGCAGCAGCAACGGCCGCATCGATAACTTTTTCCGTAGCTGGCCAAATATCAACCCCGGTTCCATCCCCACGAATGAAGGGAATAATGGGATCATTAGGAACAATGGGTTTGGCCTCTTTAAAGGTAATTTTAGAACCAGTTGTTGGGGGTGTCAGTTTCTCGTACATAAAATAATTGATGATCAAGTTTGTTTTTTAATTACACTCCCCAATTGGGTAAATTTTCTCATTCTTAAGGAAATCTATCAATTCAGTCATCTGACTGACATAAATACTAATTATATATGATAAAATTGATACAATAAATGTGAGATTTTGATATATTTAACGCTTTTAGAAGATGAAGGTTAAACAATTAATACAACAAAAACGAGAAGATATTTTAAAAATAGCAGCTAAACATGGCGCATATAATGTACGAATTTTTGGTTCAGTTGCAAGGGAAGAAGAAACAGAAAAGAGTGATATTGATTTTCTAATTGATTATGATTTGGATAAAATAAGTCCTTGGTTTCCTGTTGGATTAATAGAAGACTTAGAAAATCTGTTAAATAGAAAAGTAGATGTTGTAACGTCAAAGTCTATTCATTATTTTATTCGAGATAAAGTTCTTGATGAGGCTATCTATTTATGAAAGACAATAAAATTTATCTAATTCATGTCAGAGATTGTATTGCACGAGTTAAAGAATATACATTAGAAGGCAAACAAGCTTTTTATGAAGATACAAAAACTCAAGACGCTGTGATCAGAAATCTGGAAGTAATGAGTGAATCAGTCAAAAAATTACCGAAGGAATGGAAAGAAACTCATCCAGAAATTCTCTGGGGCAAGATAACCGGTTTTAGAAATATATTAGCTCATGAATATTTAAGTATTGATTTAGATATTCTCTGGGAAGTTGTAGAGTGTTATTTACCACCTTTAGAAATAGCGATTGAAGCCATTACACAAAAATTCTGGAATAATTAAGTAAAGAAACTAATTCTTTTAAGTTTCATAAATTAATTATAGAAAATTTTCTGACCTCTAACTATCAACTTTTGATTATATGTACAATGTCAGTTTTTTATGACTCCACAAAAAAACTGCCCCCTCTTAATAAAAATTAGAGGAGAGACAGTAGTAATCTTGACTATGGACTTGATAGAATAGAGAAGTTGAAAATTGTTAGGGAAAACTAAAGTCTAAAAGTTAGACAAGTCTATCCTGATTAACAATGAAGTTTTCTTAGGCTTTAGTAGACCCTTTTTTATCTTTTTTGTTAAGCTTACGTTTGAATGCACCACCAAATAAAATAGCAGTACCCGCACCTAACATAGTTAGAGGTTCAGGAACAACATTAGTATCACCCCCCCCACGTATAGCAGTTAATTGAAGCGTATAGGAATTTTGATCGTTGGCTGTGCCAGCTCCGTCGATAATGTTAATACTTAGATTACCTAAGCCAAGAGTGTCACCCGTATTAGCTCGCGTAAATTTACCAGTTAGTGGAGCGGATGAAGCAAGTGATATAAGGCCACTTGCGGATACTCGGCTACGTAATAAAACTCCTGGATCTACAGTAAAATTAATAGCTCCGTTTGAAGGATTAGACGAAACGAGTGTGAGAAAGGGAGCAACAGGATCTGAAAAACTATAGAAAGCTGAAGTAATGGGAGCAGTCGAATCTATGGGATAAGTGGTGGTGGGCCCCAGGCGTGTAATACTGAGTCGATTGAGCAAAGTTGCTGAATAAGTTGTAAAGTCCAAAGTTTTATTTTCGGTGTTGGTGATTCCACTTAATCCAGCAGTACAGCCAACACCACCATCAAAACAAACAGTGTCTGATAAGGGATTAACTCCCAAATTCATTTGAGCAAAACCTTTAATCTGCAATGAACCCTTAAGTTCTGCTGCTTGAGCAGGAGCAATCATAGAAAAAACGGTAACGGTACCCATTAATACGGCACCTAAAGAAGCAGGTTTAAAACTAAACATATTCATAATTAATTATCCTCTGAGTGAAAAACGAAATTTGTTTGTTACTCACTATTGTTACAAATGAATATTAATTTTAATGTCATAGTTTAAGGCCTCAAGCAAAACTTTTTGTATAACTTTTTCCTAGACATCGTTTACACAAAATTGGATCAAGTAGAAAAGCTAGAACCATTGTTTCATAGCAGTTTTCCCTATTTTGATTCAAATGATCTTTTGCAGAAATCTCTGGCGAAGTGTTAGCGTTTGATTTTCGGTGTTTGATACATAATATGCGCAAAAAGTCAATACTACTTAACAAAAAAATATAATACCAATCAACAAGTTCGACAACTGAAGTTTAGGATCTTAAATCAAAAAATACCCCCGAATTTATCGGGGGTTAACATTAATCACAAGTGTTATTAATTAATGAGTTTGAAGTTGTCCAAATAACTGACAAAACTCCTCATAACTAATTTGTTCATCACCGCTAGTATCAGCGTGTTTCAGCATGGCCTCAATATCAGCATCAGAGATGGCCTCATCAATATCTTGAAGACAGACTCTTAATTCCTCCAAGGTGATATAACCAGAACCATCTGCATCAAATAGATGGAAACGTTTTAACATTTCTGATTCTTCACCCTCAGCCAAATCTCGGTGAAGTAGGGTAGAAAACTCAGCAAAAGTGATCCGGTTACTATTAGGACGACCCGTAATAATATCCATCAATTCTTGCACCCGTTCGGAAGAATAAGGACGACCCACAGCCCTTAATAAAGAGCGTAATTCAGCAGCCGATAAACAATCATTGCCATCTTTGTCAAATTTATTGAATATCACCCGACAAAACGCTTTTTGTTCTTCGTTCATCTCCTCGATCTTACCGGAAATTGGTGTTCTTCCTTCAGCGATCGCATCGAGATATTCGATAACACTAAAGGTGTAAGCCATGGAATGCCATAATTGACGGGGGTTAATATGAGTAATAATCTCTTTCTCTTCTTGAGGGGTGATAGCATACTCTTCCCGAATAGCATTAACCGTTTGTAACTCCTTAGTAGAGAGACTATTGATTAACTCATTAAAGGACTCAAATGGTTTTTTGCCCGTAATGATATCAAATAGATCAATGATGATGCCTTGACTCGGATGCTCTTGTGAAGATTCGATAACGGTGTCAAGGAGAGCTTGACGATAGCTTTCTTGACGTAACCACTCTTCATGATTATTCTTTTTAGAGGGATTAACCAGAATAGGATCTTCGACTTCGAGTTCAGTTAAGACTAATCTATGTTCTTCTTCTGTGATATTCAGTTCTAGGCGCATTTGTAGCAGAATATCCAGACTGCTCTCACTATCAACATAGCGTTCAGTAATGGATTCTTTCAACACCCCTTTATAAGCTTTAAGCCGTTTTTCTTTGTCAAATCCTGGCAGAATTTTAGCGAGGACATAAACTTCATCCACATTGAGATCATCTAAAGATCTATTATCCAAAAACTGACCGATATTAAGATTGAGTTTGCTCAGTTGTTTACGCAATCTACTAGCCAGACTTTCTCGTTGATAAAGATAAGGATTTCTCGGCCAAGTACGATAAAGCCAAAGACCACTACAAACAGCCATTACAACAGGAAAGAGGTATTTCAACTGATTAGGTAATAGTCTGACTAAATTACTACCTCCAAAGATAAAGAAGAAGTTGAAAATAAAGAAGGTAGCCAGAGTAAATAAGCGGTGTCTCACCACTTCTGTATTTACTAATTTGTGGTGACGTAATAGATAACCTTTATACATTTTTTCTAGTTTACGTCCTAGAAAATAACCCACTAAACCAAATACACCAATCGTTAAAGGAGCAGCAACTAATTTGGGAATAGCAATGGGAGTATTAAAGATATAAAAACCAGGGTTGAATAAAGTATTCAACTGATTCTCTTGATGAGACCAAGCAGCCGACATCAGATATTCCCAATTACCAGCAAAAAGAAAAGGATAGACGAAGTAACCAACAGTTAAACCCACATAGCCATAATAAAGCCATTGATATTTAGGCGTTGTAATCTCTTCCCAATAAGAACGCTCAGCATCAATATCAATGCAAGGACTATGACAAGCTATACAAGCACTATGTTCTTTCCCTTCTGTATTGACCGTACGACACATTGATTGAGTGATCTTTTGACCCTCTTCCGTATGAGCGGAACTATTGAGTAAGGCTCTTGGTTGAGTAAAAACTTGTTCCACCGGAGCCATAGGGCAAATATACTGACACCAAGATTTGCCACCGTAGAGATAACCAACCACCATTGAGGCTATAATTGTTCCAACCAGAAACAATCCTAATGTAAGTCGATTAGAATTGTAAAATAAAATCCGCCCAGTTATTCCTAAATACAATAATACCATCTGTAAATAGATATGATTCCGATTTAGCCAGGAATTTGGATCAACTTTTATTACCTCATGGCGAGTTTTTCCTGTTTTCGCATCAACCCGCTTACGACTTCTTTGAAAGCCTAAGTTACGGGGCAATTGTGAAAAATAAGACAAGGGGCAAACCCGTCGCCAAGCATCATGACCAAAGACCATCAAGACGAAGACACCGAAGGGAACAATCAGTGTCCAAAACAACAGTCCGCCAATAGCATAAGGAATTTCTGTCATACACTTTCCTTGCACTTGAACACAGTCAAATTGTGTGATGCGACTGATGCTCAAAGGACTCCAGGTATGTTCTGGAAGGGTTAACCATGAAGAAATCGGATCATAAAATAATGAGGTAATTAGCACTAGCCATCCGATAGCTAGAATTCTTCTTACCCATAGCATCTGTCGTTCAGGAATTTTTGCAAACATAAGATTTAAGTTCCCTCCTAGCAATTAACAAGAGAGCAAAATTCAACATTATTTGTACTTGAAATTTAGACAATCAAATCGGCAGTCAACAACTCATCTGTTATTGAGGAAAATTACTATTTCTTTAACAGTTGACCTCTTTGAATTTCCTCTAATAGTTAACTAAACTTAATCTCATTCTTAAAGGCCTCATTGATTGTACGCTGCTTTCAATGATGGAACTCATGTTAAGAATTGTCATAAGTAAGTCTCCATACTTTTAAGTTTAGTTCTTGTGGTTGATGCAATTTGTAGCTAATTTTGCTAATTCTCGTAATCACTTGTTCTGCTACATAAAACTGATACAACGTGGTATATTAAGCTCTCCCGACATCTTGGTATAAAATGTATAATCAGCTACAATACTTAATATTAAGACTGATGCAACTTTAATGACTTTGATTGTTTACGATATTGGGTCTATAAAATCCCAATTTATAATTTATAATTCATAATTTATAATTCATAACATCTTGGTATAAAATGTATAATCAGCTACAATACTTAATATTAAGACTGATGCAACTTTAATGACTTTGATTGTTTACGATATTGGGTCTATAAAATCCCAATTTATAATTTATAATTCATAATTTATAATTCATAACATCTTGGTATAAAATGTATAATCAGCTACAATACTTAATATTAGGACTGATACAACTTTAATGACTTTGATTGTTTACGATATTGGGTCTATAAAATTCCAATTTATAATTTATAATTCATAATTTATAATTCATAACATCTTGGTATAAAATGTATAATCAGCTACAATACTTAATATTAGGACTGATACAACTTTAATGACTTTGATTGTTTACGATATTGGGTCTATAAAATCCCAATTTATAATTTATAATTCATAACATCTTGGTATAAAATGTATAATCAGCTACAATACTTAATATTAGGACTGATGCAACTTTAATGACTTTGATTGTTTACGATATTGGGTCTATAAAATCCCAATTTATAATTCATAATTTATAATTCATAACATCTTGGTATAAAATGTATAATCAGCTACAATACTTACTCCTTAAGTCTTATTGTCAGTAACTATGTTCTAATACAGGCCTTTCCTATTGATTTTTGTTTCAGTCTCAGAATATTGAGTAAAGAAAACTTTTGTAAAAATATATTAATATTTTGTTCTTTAACTCATTTAATATAGTTAAATAAGACAAGATGTCAAACTAGTTATTTTATAGGGGCTAGAACAATGACAGACAAATATGAATCAATCACACCTGAAACTACTAAATTTAATTTAAGTAGACGCTTATTTTTAGCAACAGGTGTAGGAACTTTAGCCGCTTTAGCTATTCCTAATAAAGCCAAAGCTGACCCGAATAATATAGCTTTAATTACGGATACATCCACTAATTTTGGCACTACTCCCACTTTAACCCCACCTTCAGATAAAACCTTTCCCCAACCGGGAATTAAAGCCTCTGATTTAGGGGTTATTAAAGCCAAATGGATCGTTAATCAAGACAATATTCCTTTAGGTGAATATCAAGGATTTATTCGTTTTTATGCTGATACTTCTGCCCCTGATGTTCCCTTTATTCCTGCCCCTACCTTATGTCTTAATCCGGGGGACATTATCGAAATTAATCTGCAAAATACTCTATTAGCTGATGATAAATCTTGTCAAAATCCTGTGTTTAATCAGCCTAATTGTTTTAACACCACTAATCTACATTTTCATGGACTTCATGTCTCTCCTTTAAGTATGGGAAAAGATGGCATACCTGTTTCTGGTGGACATCCATCAGATGTTGAATTTTCTTCCGATGATGTATTAATGGAGATTCAACCAGGAGAGACGAATAACTATTTAGTACAATTACCCAAAAATCACGCTCCTGGTACTCATTGGTATCATTCTCATCGTCACGGTTCTACTGCTGTTCAAGTGTCTAATGCCATGGCAGGAGCTATTATTATTAAAGAACCCTCGGATCAGGCAATTTGTCCCGATGCACCGGATGTTCTCTGGATATTACAAGATGTATTATCAGATGGGAGAGGGCAAGGAGGTATAATTGATGATAATGATGTTTATATCCAACAAGGACGTAATAATGAGGGAGAATGTTTAGTTAATGGGAAATATCAGCCAACATTGACTATACAAAAGGGTGAAATTCAACGATGGCGTTTTGTAAATGCAGGTTCTACTCCTCGGACATTAATGAACCTAAAATTATGTAAAGGTACTCTAAAAAATGTCAGCGATTGTGATAATAATACTCTACAAACGATGTATTTAATAGCTAGGGATGGCATTAATTTTTATGGCAAAAAACCGAAATCCCAAACAACTCATGCTTTTTCGCCTGGTAATCGTTCTGATTTTTTAGTTAATTTAGAACCTGGAAATTACACCCTAATCAAAGATGTTTATACAGGGACTAAAAATGTCTATGGAGATGCTAATGATCCGAGTCAAGCTGTCAACAGTAACGCCTCAAAATTCAGTAAACAGGTAATAGCTTATATTACTGTTACTAATACCCCTTATTCTAAAGCTGAAGCTGTTAAAAATCAGTTTGATACTTTACAAGCTAATGGTATTCCCACTACAGGAATGGCTAATTATTTAAACCCTATTACGGGGCCAGTTATTCCTAATCCTAAAAAAGTTGAATTTGAAGCTAGTAGAGGTGTTTTCACCATTGATAATATCAAATTTGGTGATCCTAATGCTAAATTTACAGTAGCCCTCAACTCTCAAGAAGAATGGATATTAGATAATACCAGTGGGGTAACTCATCCTTTTCATATTCATGTTAATCCTTTTCAAGTAGTAGCAATAGGGACTAAAAGTGGAGGAACAATTACTTGGAAAAAGGTTCCCGAAGCAGATCTAATTTGGCAAGATACGGTAGGCATTGATCCTAATATACCCCTAAAAATTCAACATCGTTTTGATGATTACAATGGAACTTATGTGTTGCATTGTCATATTCTGATCCATGAAGATCAAGGTATGATGTATGAGGTAGAAGTTACAGGTAATGGTATTCCTCCCGGCTCAACTGCTGCTTAATATCTAAGTAGAGTGGTTAATAAATAAACAAAAGGCAAAAGGTAACAGAGATAAACCATGAACATAAAAGAACGTATCCTCCAAGAAATCGAAGATTCTTCCCCTATTCTTCTAGAAGAATTTCTTGATTTTATTCTGTTTACTAAACAGCGTCGTCAAACTCCAACAAACCATAAACCCATCTGGGAAATTGCCGCCGAACTCACTTGCGATATTCCCCCCGAAATTCTAGCAACATTACCCACCGATGGTGCAGAACAACATGATCACTATCTTTACGGTACACCTAAACATTAATGAATGCTATTTTTGCAGATACATTCTATTGGATTGCTTTACTTAATCCCCAAGATACTTGGTATAAAATAGTTAATCAATATCGCCCTTCTCTTAATCTTGTGACAACAGATTTGGTATTAGATGAAACTCTCAACTTTTTCTCAGAAAAAGGTAGCTTTATGCGGCTTAAAGCGATTTCTCTTTATGAAAGTATTGAAATCGATCCCCAAATTGTAGTGATTTCAACAACCTCTTTAATTCGTACAGAAGCTAAAGAACTTTATAAAAATCGACTCGATAAAGGCTATAGTATGACTGATTGTATCTCAATGGTAGTGATGAGACAAAATAATATTACTGAAATTCTCACACATGATCACCACTTTATTCAAGAAGGATTTAAAATTTTATTTCAATGATTATTGTAAATTTAAAATTGACTCTAATATTTTGCTGTAATAATACTAAGCTAATGCTTGAAACTATTTAACTGAAGTTGATACATATGGTTAAATAAATTCCAACAATATTCTTCCGATAAACCACAAGTAATTGCCCCTCGTAATACTACATTAAAATACCAATCATTAGGGGCTAATTCTTGGGGCAGTTTTTCCACAACTACATAAGTTCGTACATTTTGATAAACTTTTCCCCCACTATGAACCTTAATATATTCATGACGATAACCATTATGGGGGATTTCTTCTCGTTCATCAAGGCGATCGCTAAACCGCAAAGGAAGACGATATAAGACCCCTTCCACGTGGGAATTAACATCAGGTACTATATCTAAAGCCCCACAATTACGCCGCAAAGAACGACGATAAAACCCCAAACGATACCCTTTAACAATACCCACCCCTACCACATATTCATGAGTCGTTTCTTCAAAAGTACGCTGAAGATCCACTGGACACATACAAGATCCGTAAGCGAAATAATAAAAATAAGATTCCGATAATTCTTGACGTTGCCAATGACTTCCCTGATAATGAGAATAAACAACGTTGGCAGGAAAATTAGAGGAGGTTTGGGGTTGAGAATTAGGTGATAGACTCATCAGGTTTTAGAGAAGGATAGAGATAAGTTGTGGTAATTTGATTTTTCCCTTAATAGTCAATTTTCTAAGCATTTAACTCACTTTGTAAGGTAATAGCCAACTTATCGGCAATCCCTTCAATCCAATTTTCATCTTGTTTTGTATAACTGCGGGGAACATTTGCCCCCAAGATCAATACCCCTTGATTTCCCATGGGTTGACAGATCACCCCTTGAGTATTTTCGGGTAAATAATCAAATTCTATTTTAGCAGGATAGAGAGCTAAATTAACTAGGTAAACAGGCTTTTGGGTATCTAAAACCCGTTTAATAATATTACCTGGATTTACTTGAGAATTAACTCCTAAAATTCCTCTCCTTAGTAACACTTTATCCTTATAATACACTACTAAAGATTTAGTAACGGTATTAGTTAATACCAGATGAGAAGCCCAAGCTAATTCAGTTTTAACTGTATTAGATAAGTCGGGGTCAAAATAAAAGCCTTGTTCTCCGATGAGTTTGACAGCATCAGGCGATCGCGGTTGAACTTGTTGCCAAATTAACCCGACTAAAATTAACACCCCACTCAAAATTACCCCAACAACATCTGATCTGGCTTGAGATTCTGTTAATTGTAGGGTACTAAAACGATTAATGAGTAATAAAATTCCTCCTAATCCACCTGCAAAAAAGGGAAGTAACCTTAAGATTTTATTAGGATCTGATTTCATTATATGAAGAATTATTGACTTTTATCTATATTAATTTAAAGTGAGATATTATCGGTTAACGATTGCTAACTGAGGCATTAATCGATAGATAATCTGTTTAAGTACCATTGCTGTCCAATCAATATCTTCTAGAGTGGTTTCCCGTCCCAAAGTTAAACGAATACCTCTTAATGCCTCTTTTTCTGTGTATCCCATGGCCAATAAAATCGGACTAGGACTTAATTTGCCACTATGACAAGCGGCCCCTGCACTAATGCCAATTCCGGCTAAATTCAATTGACGTACTAAAGTTTTTCCGGTTATGAGGTCTTGATGAGGATTTTTATCGGGGTAACAGATAATAAAACTGATATGATGAGGCAGACGATACAATCTGTCACCCGTTGGCAACAAATAGGGACAGTCGGCCATCAAATCAAAAAAGCGATCGCGTAAAGCCATTAATCTGGGGCTTTCTGAGGCCATTTCTGAGGCCGCTAATTCTGCAGCCAGTCCAAAAGCAGCAATAGCGGGTAATGCTTGGGTTCCTGAACGTAATTGTCTTTCTTGTCCGCCGCCCCCTCCCAGAGGCAAAATTTCCACCCCTGGACGCACATATAAAGCCCCGGCCCCTTGAATGCCATAAATTTTGTGACTAGAAAGGGATAATAAATCTACCCCCAGACCTTGAACATCAATAGGCAAACGTCCAGCCACTTGTACCGCATCCGTATGAAACAGAATTCCATGACAACGGGCAATTTTAGCTAATTTTTCAATGGGTTGTAGGGTTCCGACTTCACTTTGTCCATAAATAATAGAAATAAGTACAGTATTGTCTTGAATCGCTGCCTTTAATTCTAAGGGATTAATACGTCCGTGACGATTAACAGGTAAAGTGGTTATCTGCCATCCTTGTTTTTGTAAAATGTAGGCGGTTTCAGAAATAGCTGAGTGTTCCACACTAGAAATAATCAAATGTTGGGGCGTACAGTAACGTCTAGTAATGCCTAAGATAGCCAAATTATCAGCTTCTGTTCCCCCTGAAGTGAAGATAATGGAGTCAGGATGGGGTGCATGAATTAACTCAGCCACTTGACCCCTAGCGTTTTCTAGAATGGTAGCGGCCCGTTGTCCCCAGGTATGCAAACTAGAGGGGTTGCCCCATTGTTGGGTCAAAATCTCCTGTACTTGGTTGATCACCTCCTGACGAGGGGGTGTAGTGGCACTATAGTCAAGATAAATTTGCATTCTGTTATCCTTAGACGTAATGGGGGGATAGGTTACGATTTGCCGCTTTTTTGGTTAAATACAAATCATCATTGAAAATTTCCGCTTAAAGTGTTTTGGTGGTAATTGTCCGTAGTTGAAACCACATTAATTAATAAAGCCAGATTAGTGACCAGGCTTACAAACATTATAGTCTTCATGAGAGATTACCGCCTCTGGGATTAATAAATTGCCTTGATCGCGGCAAATTAGGCGATAATGTCGGGTAACGGGAATGCTGATGACAAAGCGATCATGGCGCAGTCGTTTGCCATGAAATTGTCTATAATCTTGTTGGTTGGCCAATGCTTGCAGAATTTGACGGGCTTTGAGAACAACGTTTTTGGGTAATGTTCTAAGATCGACGAGATCTTCGGCAAAGGTGGCTTCCCAATCGTTTTTTTGTTGTTTTCTTTCTTGCCAGGCTAGTTGTTCTTGAGCGCATCGGTGGCAAATTTGACCGTAACCTTTATGACCACAGGAAAACATTTTTTTTCTTCTCGACATAACAACCGTTGATTCATAAGATGCTTACAGCCTTTACAATGGGGCGTATTAGCTTGCTCTTGTCTCCTGAGATTCTCAAAAAAAGGCCAGCCATTTATCCCCCGATACAATTCCATATATATCCAGGATACAGGGTTATATTCTTTCTCAGCAAAGCTAATTTTAACAAACCTTTGTTCTATAGTCACCAGCAGTATTGATCAATCTTGTATTTGACACTCTTTTTTTAATTGATAATTGATAATTGTGATTCTTGTTTCTGAAATCATTCTTAATAATGCTATGATAAAATTAATTAACCTAGAACAGTTTGAAACTCATGGCATTTTTTCGTCAATATATAGCTCCCTTCCTGATTCTTTTGATGTTTTTATTCGCTTTAGTGGCAGTGAGTATACGGGCTTTTTTACCCTCAGATTTAGCAGCACCTGCACCTATTGAAGATGGGGCAATATCAACAATAATTATTAACTTAGAGAGGATAAGTTGACTTACTTACCTGAAGGTTATTCCCTCGAAATGGGATCATCTAAAGATAAATATCGACTGATAAAATATATGAAATTAACTTATCAGGAATTGTTTCCCAATCAGTTAGATTTTAGCCATTTAAACATTACGGTTGAACGATATTTTACTCAAGAAACTCCTATTTGGTGGATCAAATTTCAAGGGAAAACTAAGCAACTATCTACCTCTGTCGCTTGTCTCTGGATGGGCAATGCAGTCGATCAGGTGACAGGAGATTATTATGGTCACATTTTCTTGATTTATGTTACCCCAGAACACCGTCGTCTTGGGTTAGCTACTGCCCTTATTCATCATGCTCAAATTTGGGCTAAATCTAGAGGCGATCGCCAACTCGGACTACAGGTATTTAATATTAATCAACCTGCTCTTAATTTGTATCATAATTTAGGCTTTGTCACCAAATCTTACTTAATGCTTAAACCCCTAGATAATTGATAGTTATTGATTTTTTATAAACAGTTCAATTTTTTTGACTTACGGAATCATGATAGAACAAGAATTAGCTATTTCTACCTCTAATTTAACCAAACAATTTGATCGTCATTTAGCGGTAAATCAAGTAGAATTACAAATAGAAAAAGGGGAAGTTTATGGCTTAATTGGGCCAAATGGGGCTGGAAAAACTACTTTAATTCGGATGTTAGCGGCTGCAGAAGATCCCACCATTGGCGAAATTTATATTTACGGCGATCGCTTATTAAGAAATGATAGTAATACTCGTCTTAAACAGCGAATAGGCTATCTTCCTGATGATTTTCCTGTCTATGAAGATTTGAATGTTTGGGACTACTTAGACTATTTTGCACGACTCTATTATCTCAAGTCTCCTCATCGTCGTCGTCGCCTTCAAGAAGTGCTGGAATTAGTCCAATTAACCAGTAAACGAACCAGTAAAATTAACACTCTTTCTAGAGGGATGAAACAGCGTTTAAGTCTAGCGAGAACTATACTCCATGATCCCATTTTACTATTATTAGATGAACCTGTATCTGGTTTAGATCCTATCGCTAGAATGCAGTTTAGAGAAATTATAAAGGTCTTACAAACAGTGGGAATGACTATTTTTATATCTTCCCATGTGCTTAGTGATTTGGCTCAATTATGTACCTCTGTTGGTATTATGGAATTAGGATTTTTAGTCGAAAGTACCTCTCTACAAGACCTTTATCAAAGGCTATCTCAGCAGCAAATCATCATTAAAACTTTGGGAGATTTAGAAACATTACAACAAGAATTAAAACATAATTCTTATGTAGAGGAATGGCAATTTATTTCAGAAGAAAACAGTCTGAAAGTCAATTTTTCAGGAAATGATCAAGAAAGTGCAGAATTATTAAAAGCTTTAATAACTGCAGGAATTCCTATTAGTGAATTTCATTGTATTCAAGAAGATTTAGAGACTATTTTCTTGAAGTTAGGTCATAAGCAGGCATCTTAATCAATTGACAATTGACAATTGATAATTGATAATTATAGTAATTCTCATCCTAGTTAGATAAGTAGGGGTCAACGGCCGTTGACCCCTACAGGGCAAAGTTGACCCCTACAGGGCAAGGTTTTGCCGGATGACGAATGTCCTAACCTGTAAAAGTAATGCTATATTAACTATCAACTGATAAACAAAGTCAATTATCCATCATTGAATTATAAGGAAATTTTGGGCAATTCTCAACAAATACTTTATAATTGAATTACACTAAATAATTAAAGCGTAACAGGCCGAGCAACGTCTATTAAACGCTAATATTTAATCAGAGTCCCATGTAAATTTTTGCGAATAAACCAACATATTTGAAGGAGGATATGCTATATGATAGCTGACTATTGGGATAAAATCGGTGATGGGAATCCTCAATTATTAAGAGAAATTAAAGGAAGATTAAATCCAAGAAATACAGCGATCGCCGTGGTAATTTCAGTTATTGGTCAACTGTTTTTATTGCTGATATTTAATAGCAATCTTCCGTCAGAAGTGCAAAATTACGATCTGTATCATGGACAATTTAATCGTTATTGTACTGCCACACCTCCCCCAGAAATTTATCAAAATTCTTATTATGGGGTACCTTTTTGTATCCAAGATTTACTAGGAAATTGGGTGATTAATTGGCAATTATGGTGGTTTGATGTATTTCGTACCTTGAGTATTGTGGGAATTTTTGTCTTATTAGTAGCTGGAATTTATTTACTTATTGCTGATTTATCACGGGAAGAAAATCGAGGAACTCTTAACTTTATTCGTCTCAGTCCCCGCACTCCCAAAAATCTTTTATTAGGTAAAATGTTAGGGGTTCCTTGTTTAGTTTATCTCATGGGATTAATAGCTTTTCCTTTACATTTAATTGCCGCATTTAATGCTCATATTCCTATTAGTTTAATTTTAGGATTTTATGGAGTTATTCTTAGTAGTTGTGCCTTCTTTTATAGTGGGGCTTTATTGTATGGGTTAGTCAGTTCAAGTTTAGGAGGATTTCAAGCTTTTTTAGGCAGTGGAGGGGTTTTATTTGGGCTATTTATCTTAACGAGCATTTCTTTTGCTTCAGGAGATTCTGTATCTCAGACTCCCTTTGATTGGGTCATGCTTTTTTATCCAGGAACGATTCTATCTTACCTCGCCAAGTCAACTTTTTTACCTACTAATACGCTTGATTTTAATTACGAAAATCTCAATAATTTACGTTGGTATGGACAAACTATCTGGCAAAATACATGGTTAGGAATTGGATTTATTGTGTTTAATTATGGCTTATGGACTTATTGGATAGGTCAAGCTTTAAAACGACGTTTTCATAATCCTACTGCTACTTGGTTGAGTAAATATCATAGCTATTACCTATCAGCAAGTTTTATCATTATGGTATTGGGATTTGTTTTCCAACCTAGTCGTTATGGCAGTTTATCACAACATCTTCGAGAAAATTTCTTGATTTTACAAACGTTTATTGTTGCCTTTTCTTGTTTGTTAATGGTTGCTCTAAGTCCCCATCGTCAAACTTTACAAGATTGGGCCAGATATCGTCATTATAATAAACAGCATCATCGCTCTATTATGGAGGATTTAATCTTGGGAGAAAAAAGTCCTTCTATAATTGCAATAGCTGTCAATTTAGGTATTATATTTGTTGCCTTAGTTCCAGGAATTTTGCTTGCTCCTGTAGAGAACAAATTTTTCTTATTGCTTGGCTTATTGTTGGGGATGAATATGATTCTGATTTATAGCATTATCGGTCAAAGAATATTAATGCTAAAAACACCCAAAAGTACCCTAATAGCAACCTTAGCTATTGGAAGTTTAATTACCTTACCGCCGATGGGCTTAGGTATGTTAGGATTATTCCCTGATAAAGTAATGACTCCCTGGTTGTTCACCTTTTTACCCTTAGTTGTGTTAGAAAATATGGCTAAATGTCCTTCAATTATCATGTTTATGTTCTCCATTTTGGGACAAAGTTTATTAATCACATTAGGAGGATTTGAGATGAAAAAACAATTACAAAAAGTAGGGGAGTCACAAACAAAACTACAAGAAACTTCAATATAAATACTGTCTAAGTGATGCAACCTACCATCAAACAAATTCTGTTAATTGTGGTTGCTATGTTAGTTTATTTAACTGTAATGCTAACAGCAGCAACCGCACAAGACACCCAAATGATTTCACCGAGTAAAGATAATACTCTGGTAGAAAACTTAATGGGTTCTCTGAGTAATGGTGCTGGACAACGGTTTTTTGTGGGACGCACTAATCAAGGAACTGATAATATTAGAAGAGGGGTTATTGCCTTTGATATTGCTAAAAGTATTCCTAAAGGATCTAAAATAACTGAAGTGAATCTTACCCTAACCTTAGAACGAACTCCAGGAGGAAAACAATCCATAAAATTACATAGACTTTTGCAAAACTGGGGAGAAGGTAAGTCTAGTCATCAAGGAGGGAAAGGAGGAAAAGCAACATCAGGTGAGGTAACTTGGATTTATACTTTTTATGATACTCAATCCTGGTCTAATCAAGGTGGATATTTTTCTGATATAGTTAGTGGTATTCAGGTGGTAGATGATGTTGGTGTTTATGTTTGGAAATCTACTCCTAAAATGGTAGCTGATGTGCAAGACTGGTTAGATTTTCCTCAAAGTAATTTTGGCTGGTTATTATTAGGAAATGAAATCACACCAGGTACAGTAAAAGGGTTTGCTAGTCGAGAAAGTAAAGAACATTTAGCACAACCAAAACTTATGGTTATGTATGTTAAACCATCATCAATTTTGTGAGAATCATGGATTTATGTAAAAAAAAACAGGGCGGGTTTATCTAGTTTTTTGGTGAGAATCATGGATTTATGTAAAAAACCCGCCCCTACAAATTTTGTGTAATTAATTTTGTCTACCTACTTAACTGAAATGACCCTACAGTTAGTTTTGAGTAAGTTAACCTGTTCATAGCATATTTTGGCAAAAATTGCACAGTTAAGATCTTAAGAAATGGGAAAAAAGATTTATAACAAAATATTAAATAAGTGACCAAGATTTAACGGAATGAACCCAAAAAATAATAAAGTGAGAAGATGCCAAAATCAATCAAAAGTAAGCAGTGAAATCTAGCCATTCCTCCTTTGATACTCAGGCGCAAAACTATGATTTGCGGGTAGGTCTATCAGAAAACTGTTGTCAGGCGATCGCGCAAACCGTCTTAACCCTTTCTCAAGCACAACCCTCGGATCTTCTTGTTGAAATTGGTGCGGGAACAGGAATGATTGGTCAATGGTTTGTTAAGTCTTTTGTGAACTATTTGGGCTTTGATTTGTCTCAAGAAATGCTCAATATCTTCCGAGAAAGATTAGAAAAAAATAACAGCCATTGGACATTATTAAAATCAGATGGAAATGATATTTGGCCAGTGGATGATCACAGTGCGAAAGTCATTTTTAGTTCTCGAAGTATTCACCTATTAGACTCAGAAGAACACATCATTAATGAAACTTTTCGTATCGCTCATCCCCAAGGATGTATTTTTTTAGTTGGAAATATTAAACGAGACTCTGACAGCATCAAAGCAAAAATGAAACAACAGATGCACCAAGAACTTGCTTTACAGGGTTTAGCAAAATATCCCAAAGAAAAGAAACTGCAACGACTAACGCAACTATATAGGGAACGTGGGGCCAAACCCATAGAACCTATAGAGGTTTATTGTTGGACAGTTACTAATACCCCAGAACAGTCTCTGCAAAGTTGGCAAGACAAACCAGGGTTAGGGGGAATAGACATTCCCCCTACTACAAAACAAGAGATTTTATATAAGCTACAAACTTGGGCCGATGATTCTTTGGGGGGACTTACTCAGACTTTAGAATCTCAAGAAACCTATGTATTACAAGGCTTTTGGCTCCCTCCCACAGAATAACTATAAGTTCAATGAATATTAACCAGGATAATTATGACAAATCCCGTTTTTTTAGCCGAAAATCAGTTACTATCTGACTTAGGTAAATCTCTTGTCACAGGTTCTTTGAGTGATGAACGGGTGCTAAATCAGACCAACAATGAACCCCCGATCAAAATTCTCCCTAACGCCAATGTACTAAAAATTGGTGGACAAAGTTTTATGGATCGCGGTCGTCGGGCGGTTTTCCCCTTAATTGAGGAAATTGTCGAAAATTTGGGCCGTCATCAGATGATTATAGGTACAGGGGGGGGAACTCGCGCTCGTCATGCCTATAGTGTAGGCGTTGATCTGGGACTACCTACAGGGGTTTTAAGTGTCTTGGGAACCTTTGTCAGTATGCAAAATGCTCGCATGATCTATTATTTATTAGCACAACATGGCATTCCTTTCATTGAACCTGTACAGTTTGGGCAAATGTCCCATTATTTGGCGGAAAGAGGGGCTGTCATCTTTTTTGGAATGCCTCCTTATACGTTTTGGCACGAAAACCCCAGTATTGGGCGTATTCCTCCCCATCGTACCGATACAGGAGCTTATTTAGTTAGTGAAGTATTTGGTACAAAATCCATGATTTTTATTAAAGACGAAGAAGGTCTTTATACTGCCGACCCCAAAAAGGAGCCTAATGCTAAGTTTATCAAACGGATCTCGGTTGGGGAGTTACGGGAACTTGATCTTCAAGATGTGATCGTCGAACGTTCCCTGATGACATTTATGGAAAATGCCAGCAACCGACGCTCTATCCGCGTCATTAATGGACTTCAACCCGGAAATTTAACCCGCGCCCTTAATGGACAAGACATAGGTACTGAAATTTATGCAGATTAATATTTTTGTCGGGGCGGGTTTAACAATGTTAAACCCCGACATAAGTTACCGTAGGGGCCGTTTTATACAAAAATTCTCTTATTTTTACCAAAATTCAGATAAAACCGCCCTTAAAGCCGTTTTTTTGACCCTTAACCCTTAACTATTTCAGAGGAAATTATGACTACAATATTAGACAATGGCGATCGCCGTCATCATCTCAACTCCATACTCATGCGGGAAAGTCTACTAGATAAAGAGGTAGAAAAATCCACAGAAACTCCAGTTATTCGGATGTTACCGGATACCTATGTTGTCAAAATCGGGGGCCGTTCCATTTTAGATGCGGGAAAAGCGGTTACTTATCCGGTTGTTGAAGCTTTAGCGAATTTATTGGACAGCAAAAAACTGATTATTGGTACAGGAGGAGGGGCCAGAAGTCGTCATGTCTTCTCTATTGGTATTGACTTAGGAATGCCCTCAGGGGTACTTGCAGAACTCGCTCAAGCGGATGCTTTGGGGAATGCCCATATTTTGGGTGCGTTATTAGCCCCTTATGGGGTTGTGGCCATTCCTCCCGAAATTTTTGGTCATCTGTTACCCCTATTTATTCGTAGTGTCC
Source organism: Aphanothece sacrum FPU1 (assembly GCF_003864295.1). Lineage (NCBI taxonomy): Bacteria > Bacillati > Cyanobacteriota > Cyanophyceae > Chroococcales > Aphanothecaceae > Aphanothece > Aphanothece sacrum. The sequence goes on from NZ_BDQK01000009.1 coordinate 105,940, forward strand.
CAGGTGTTATTTTTACGGGAGTTCCACCCTATTCTTTATGGGAACATCCCCCCGCTATCGGACGTATTCCTCCTCATGGTAGTGACTCAGGATCATTCTTATTAGCGGAATGTTTTGGGTGTCAAAATGTTACTTTAGTTAAAGATGTGGACGGACTTTATACTGAAGATCCGAAAACGAATTCTAACGCAAGTTTTATCTCAGAAATTTCTACAACTGAGATCAGAAAAGGCAATTTTGAAACCCTACCTTTTGAGCGAATTTTACTCGATTTATTGGATAATTCTCGATTACAGAAACAAGTTCAAATTGTCAACGGACTTGATTCTGATAAGATTAGAGCCGCCGTTAATGGGGAAAAAGTCGGAACTATTGTTTATGGCGATCGCTAACTTGTAGGGGTCAACGGCCGTTGATCCCTACCCATGTTTTTCTATAATATTTATGTACAAAAAGTCTAAATCGCCACCATCTTAATACTGTATAATAAGATACAATATTCTGTATTTTCGTAGAGTGCGTGTTTGCGTTACAGTATAATGGTGTTAAAAATAAAGGTTTTGTTATGAAAAAAGTTAATGTTACTCAAGTTCAAGACTCTTTTGATGATTTTCTAAACTGCATTGACCAAGAGCAAATTGTGATTGAAAAGGAAGGAAAAGCTATAGCAACCCTGATTAATTATGAAGAATGGAAACGATTAAAACAGTTAGAAATGGAACTCATGAATGAAGACAAAGAAAGTTTTTACACTGTGGAAGAAGTCATTGCTGAATATAATCAAATTCACGGGACAGAATTTACATTAGAGAATTTAAAATCTGTCTAGGGAAATGTTGCGCTAGAATGAGTCATCGTCTAACTACCAACTATGACCCAAAAACAACCCCTAAGTCAACTGTTAACCCAAGCTGTCCAACAAATAGCGAAAGGCAAACTTACCCCCTCTTTACTCAAAAAAGGGGCAAAAGTGCCTGAGTTACGGGTTCTCAGTGAACCAGGAAAAAGTCCCGAACCTCATGCTTTACTCGGCGATCGCTATATCATCGGCCGGAGTTCGAGATCCTGTGATATCGTGGTTCCTAATGCGGTAGTTAGTCAAATTCACTGTTCCTTACACCGGGACAAAAAAAATCCCCATCGCTTCATTTTAAAAGACGAAGATTCCACAAATGGACTTTATCTCAAACGACAACGCTTAAATACTCTAACCCTTCGTCATGGGGATGTAATTACCCTTGGGCCCCCAGAATTAGCCAATGCAGCCCAATTTATCTATCATGACCCACCCCCTCAATGGAAAACCCTAATTCCCTACATTTTAAGCGGTAGTGGGGCATTTTTAGGACTGCTTACCCTCTTAATTATATGGGAAGGACGAAACATTCCTGTACGTCCCCTCCCTTCTGGAGTCAGTGGGCCAGTAGTGATTTATGCTAGGGATGGACAAACCCAGCTTAACCCTATTAGCCAAGATACTCATCAAGAATTAAAGAATTTAAAGGATTTTTCTCCTTATTTACCTCAAGCACTTCTCGCTTCTGAAGATAGCCGCTTTTATTGGCATTTTGGGGTTGATCCCTATGGCGTTCTCCGG
>NZ_BDQK01000010.1 GCF_003864295.1 Aphanothece sacrum FPU1
TACAAGAGTAGTATTCACTATAGGTACAAGAAAATTAAATTGACGGTAAAACAAGCGATATGATATAGTTATAGAAAAGCGGTAACAGGTAATCAATGAATAATACAAAGACGTGGTTTAAGTCAGGAAGGGGGGGTAAACGGACGGGAGCGGGTCGCCCTGCAACTGGTAGAAGTACAAAGGTGGTAAGAGTGCCTAACGACTTTCCTGATTCAGAGCAAATTATTAGAATAGTTGAAGTAATAAGAGACTGGAAAAGTGCCTCTGATAATGCGTCTAAAACTTCACCAAGATGGCAAAGATTAAGAGAATTATTAGCTGACTTATCAGAAGAAATAATCTAGTTATTTGTTTAAATCAAGTTACTTATTTTCCAGTTTCTTCTAAGTAGTTTAGTTTTAGTCTTCTTTAGTGTTTAAGTCATTTAACGATGTATTTGCGAGTAAATGAGATAATATTACATTAGCGAGGTATTTACTAATTGGTAGATTCTGCTTTATTGCTTCATCTTTAATAATAGAATAAATAGTATTACTCAATGCGATTTTGGGGCGTATCATTATGCACCTATAATAAGTGGTAAAGTGTATTGTTATTATATCCATGTTTAAACAATATTAAAATCAGTAAAAACGCATAAGTTTTGATATATTGATTTATTCAATTGAATACATCAATGTATTCAGTTGAATACATTAAATAAGATGAATTAACTGTTATAGATTATTGTAACCAAAGATTGGCAGTAAAGAAATAGTTACGATATAGAAGAAATTGGGCAAAAAGGGCATATAAGCCGTTTATTAACGATAGTAAATTAATATTTAATAACAATAAAAAAAAACCATCCTATATGTTAGGATGGGAATTAAGTTAAAACAAAAACTAAATAGTTAAGCGGGGTATTTTCTTACCATTCTTTTTTGGGGAAACTTCTATAGACTGCCGTTTCAGGCTCTATTAAGTAGTACCGCTTTCTATCAGTTGACTCCATCATAGCATCTTAAGAACTATTTTGGAACACTGCAAGGAAAGAGTAAAAGTAATTGCATCTATGCAACTAATAGCATAGATGCAATTAGTAAGAAACGCAAGGATAAAACTATCTTTGTATGTGCGTTAAGAATTGACCCGCTTAACTAGGGAGGGTTAAAGCTACGTTAAAGGGTCTAGATAATACAAAAGTACACGGAAATAGATGTCTTACAGGAACTTTGCACCCTGATGGCTTTTTTACTATAGGGGCTATCCCTAGTAAGAAAGTACGACAAGAGGACAAATGTTTTGAAAGACAATGGGATAGTCAATTTGAACTACATACTTGGTTAGGGTACAATGCTGATACTGAGTCATGGGAAGTTGACCGTAAGGAATGGTTAATGAAGGATACTGTGGAATGGCAAAAAAAGCACCTTCAGGGGCAAAACGTAGGTTTATCAAGCGTTGACAATTCCGACAACGAAGTTGTACTAAATTCTGAGGCATCACAAGGAAACAAAAAACAGTACGGACTTAAGGGAATAACCAGTACGGGGAGACGGCGTGTCATTGATGGGTGTACCATTCTTGAAGATACCTATGGAAAGAAAAGATTAGGATTTGGAACCCTCACCATCCCTAATTTATCCCCTAATGCTATGACAATAGTAAATAAGCTCTGGGCTAAAATCATTGAGACTTTCCATCGATTCTTAAGGCGTTTTTATGAATCGGCTGGCATAATCCCTTATGTATTAGGAGTAACTGAAGTACAGACAAAAAGGTTAGAGAACTACGGACAATTCGCCTTACATTATCATTTCGTATATGTTGCTTGTGACAAGAAAGGTAAGTTTTACTTTACTGCTAATTGGGTTAGGATGATATGGCAAAAAATCTTAAGCAAGGTATTAAGAAATAATGGGATTGATGATGAAGTTAGTACGGCGGCGGCTGTTGATTTACAAAAGGTTAAAAAATCAGCTAAAAATTATATAAGTAAGTATGTTAGTAAAGGAAAGGAAGAAGTAGAAACGTTAGTTCATGCGGGTTGCAGTGAACAAATACCGTCACAATGGTGGTCAATGACTAAAGTTATGAGAGACAGAATTAAGGGCGCATTAGTTAAGATTTCACAAGATATGTGTTATTTTATACTAGAAAATAGAGAAACTTTAATAGACTTAGACATTCTCAAAAAGTTTGCTGCTTCTGCAAGTTTTACTAAAAATGATGAGGAGGTAATATGTGGGTATTGGGGAATAGCTTCTAGTCAGGGAATAATACAATTGTTTGATGTTTTCTAGTCTATGCTCGTTGGGGGTTAACCCCCGACAAGACATGAGAAGAATTAATACAAAACAAGGGCTTACTCTGAGCCGAGCCTTTTCGGAGCGACCCCTCGCAAGCATCTCCGCGTTGACCCTTGACCAACCCCTTATACTTGCGTAGGGGCAAGTGATGGGGGGCTTTTTTACAGAGTCTCTTACTCTTCACCTCACCCCCCCATCGCTTCCCCTACAAGTACAAGAGATGGGGTTGAGTCAAGGGGAGTTGGTAGCTGATTATAACTTAGTCATATTATTATGAATACAAGAGTAGTATTCACTATAGGTACAAGAAAATTAAATTGACGGTAAAACAAGCGATATGATATAGTTATAGAAAAGCGGTAACAGGTAATCAATGAATAATACAAAGACGTGGTTTAAGTCAGGAAGGGGGGGTAAACGGACGGGAGCGGGTCGCCCTGCAACTGGTAGAAGTACAAAGGTGGTAAGAGTGCCTAACGACTTTCCTGATTCAGAGCAAATTATTAGAATAGTTGAAGTAATAAGAGACTGGAAAAGTGCCTCTGATAATGCGTCTAAAACTTCACCAAGATGGCAAAGATTAAGAGAATTATTAGCTGACTTATCAGAAGAAATAATCTAGTTATTTGTTTAAATCAAGTTACTTATTTTCCAGTTTCTTCTAAGTAGTTTAGTTTTAGTCTTCTTTAGTGTTTAAGTCATTTAACGATGTATTTGCGAGTAAATGAGATAATATTACATTAGCGAGGTATTTACTAATTGGTAGATTCTGCTTTATTGCTTCATCTTTAATAATAGAATAAATAGTATTACTCAATGCGATTTTGGGGCGTATCATTATGCACCTATAATAAGTGGTAAAGTGTATTGTTATTATATCCATGTTTAAACAATATTAAAATCAGTAAAAACGCATAAGTTTTGATATATTGATTTATTCAATTGAATACATCAATGTATTCAGTTGAATACATTAAATAAGATGAATTAACTGTTATAGATTATTGTAACCAAAGATTGGCAGTAAAGAAATAGTTACGATATAGAAGAAATTGGGCAAAAAGGGCATATAAGCCGTTTATTAACGATAGTAAATTAATATTTAATAACAATAAAAAAAAACCATCCTATATGTTAGGATGGGAATTAAGTTAAAACAAAAACTAAATAGTTAAGCGGG
>NZ_BDQK01000011.1 GCF_003864295.1 Aphanothece sacrum FPU1
TAAAGTTCCGATGAAAACAATTCTATCGCAGGATGATTTTGTAGGTTCAAATTATTGGTTAGATCGAATGATAAAGGGTGAATAAAATATTTTAAAGTATCTGACTTAAATCCGGTTCATATGCGGTGGGTGTTTTCACCGAACTGTATTTACCTTTACTTTATCTGATTTTAGCCAAACCCGGTACTTGAGTAGGTGATCGGTGATAACACCGACCACAGGCAAAACAATCAAATTCAGAAGATCACTTCTTATTGCATTCAAAAAGCTAAAAGTGAATAACCAAAAACGGAAGGCTCTTTTGGTTGTGCCAGACTTAAATCCGCTTATGTCACTCGTTCTGCTTAGCAGGAACAAAATATTGAAATGCGGGCATCGTCTCTGATAACTTATACATCAATTTATATCACAATAAGATCAATTATATTGCCTTAGGTTTAAAATTCTTTGAATTGAGAAATACGTATTTACCTTGAAGAAAAAAGTATATGGGTAACATGCATTTCGTGACACAGGTTAAACTACAGTTTCATAAACCTGGTGCGGTAATCAAAGTTAAGTCAGCATTTGAAAAAACGATTCATGAGGAGTTCACCCATTATAAAAACAAAGATAACACCTCATTGCAATTCCCTATCAGCCATGTGAATTGTCCCAATATCAATGAAAGCGGCTCGAAATTTATTCCAACCTCGAATGAGATATACTTCGTTGTTGCGAGTGGATCTAAGTATGGTTTTGGTGATGAGCTGAACAATGTATTACATCGATTTTCGCATCAACTTGAAGATACACTTTTCTTTATTGAAGATGAATATGATTGTTACATTAAAAGGTATGAGATTAAAAATGGTAAATTCCATTACGAAACGGTCGTAAAAGAAAACGGAGACCTTGCAGATTACTTTACAGAAGCATTCCCAGACGACAAACAATTACATTTTAATCTTTTAAGATACTACGCCCTGGAATGGCAAGGAATTATTTCCTCCATTAACTTTCAGGAACCCATTAAGGCAGCTAACAGGGCACTCAAACTTGCGGATGATTGGTTGCTTCACTATCTGAAAGGAACAGCTTATGAGGCTGGAAGAAATTCCGAGAAAGCATTGAGTCAATTTAAAAGAGCACTTAATGTTAAACGAAAGGAAAACCCTAAGTTAAATGATTCAGATTGTAGAATAATTTATCACGCTATCTCAGTTTGCCTGAATAAAATAAATCAATTTGAACAAGCCATTTCGATTGCTGAAAAAGCGATGGCTATAATCCCCAGCTGGGGCGACTATACTCCAACGGAAAGTAAAGGCTACGCGCTTATGCAACTAAAAAGATATGAAGAAGCCATAGAATGTTTTGACGAGATACTAAAGCACAGCCTTAAAAGACGTGATATTGCATACGCCCTGTATAATAAAGCTTGTGTATTTACTTTTTTGAAACAATATGATGAAGCGGTAGCTTTATTATACGCATCGTTCCACATGGAAAAAGAACTCGTAAATGAAGCAAGACATGATGAAGCGCTTTTTCCATTGATCAATGAACTCCAGGACAAAAACATTCTGACAACATACCTGAGATAGTCTTTTTAGTTTTACAAAAAACTTTGAAATCCTTAATTCTTTTTGCTCTTTCAGAGGGCATCGAAAAATTTTAGTAGGCTTGCTATTTAAGATCTAAATTCGGTCGGTACTTTCATGGAACCGTGTTCACATTTACTTTATTTTATCAAATCATAGCCAAACCCGGCACTTTATAGATGATTGATGATAACACCGACCACAGATAAATCAGTCAATCAAGATCATGTTAATTTAATTTTTTCTGTAGATATAAATTTTTCTTTGATAGGGATCCGTTACTATAATATTATTTTCTTCGTCCAATGCTACAGCGGTTGCAAGACCAAAAAGTCCATAGATTTTCTCAATAACTAATCCATCATAATCAGTCTTTGCCACATAACCTCCGCAAGCAATATAGAGAAAACCATCTTTCACAAATAAGGAATGTGGTGTATTTTCAAATGACCACTCTTTAATAAAGTCACCATTCTTGGAGAAAAACTGAACTTTCTTTGAATAGTAGTTTGATACCACAATCTTGTCATTAAGATATGCTATTCCCCAAGGTGCATCAAATTGGCCTGGCAGATTTCCCTCAACACCCCATTTGAGAATTAAATTGCCGCTTTGATCAAATTTAGATACTTCGTTACTAAAGCTTGAGGTAGCATAAATGAATCCTTCATTATCAACGGTAATTTGACGCAGTCCGATGATTCCTGTATTGAAACTTACACTAGTATTATTACCATCTTTAATAGTTATGATGCGGCTAGATGCAGTTAGTATTTTACCATCAAAGAAAAGTGGTGCTGTAGCGAAATAAGTGTTT
>NZ_BDQK01000012.1 GCF_003864295.1 Aphanothece sacrum FPU1
TAGTAGTGCTATTTTTGCTTTAACAGTGCTTATTTTCTTAAATTTTCTGCTAATAAGACTTCGGACATCTCAGTAGTTAGATATAAATCAAAGACTCTATTCTTAGAGTCTAAAAAACAAATTATTTCAGAAAAAATGGAGGTAATTATGAAACGAAAAATTGGCGTAACTAATTGGATTTTTGGCGATGTAGATTTAATTGAAAGTGCGAAAATTATCGCCAGTATGGGTTTTGATGGTATGGAGGTTTATGTTGACATTGAAAAGGTATCATCAACAGAGGTTAAAAAAGTTTTAAATGATCATAATTTAGATGTTTTTTCCTTGACTCCTGCTAATTTTGATTTAGCTAATAATTACCTAAATTGTAGACAAATAGCGATTGATTATTACAAAAAATTAATCGATTACGGAGCAGAATTAGGACATCCAGTTATTACTTGTCATGAATACATTCAAAATCAATCAATTAAGGATTATTTGGGGGCAATTTATTGGCTGATTGATTCTTGTAAAAAGCTTGCTATTTATGCTCAGAAAGCTAATATTAACTTGGGATTTGAACCCCTTAACCGTTATCTTTGTCGCTTCATTCTTACCAGTGTTGATGTTGTTGAGTTAATCAATCAAGTTGATGCCCATAATTTGACAATTATACTTGATACTTTTCACATGAATTTAGAAGAAAACGATCTCAATAAAGCCATCATAATGTGTAAAGATAAACTCAGTATTTATCAAATTGCTGATTCTAATCGCAAAAGGAATTGGGTTAGGTCATACAGATTTTACTACCCAATTTAAGACCTTAGATCAAATTAATTATACTGGCCCTATTATTTTAGAATGCGCTCATCCGAGACAGACCCCAGGTTCTCCATTAGCAGGAGATTTTGATGAACTAAAATTCTATCTTCAAACCAGTAAAAATTGGTTAATGCAACAAGAAACTACTTTAGTTTAAAAAGCATTAATTTTTGCTCTGTAAACTCCTCATCACTAACAATTACATCTACTCAATTACTTGGAGAAAATCATGTTTCCTGTCTATCCAGATTTAAAGAATAAGCATGTGTTAATCACGGGAGGAAGTAATGGTATTGGAGAAGCTTTGACCGTACTTTTGCTCAACAAGCATCAGAAGTGACTATCCTTGATTTAGATAAAGATAAGGGATTAAAATAGCAAAAGATTGTGAAAATTTGAACTGTAAAGTTAATGTCTATTCCGTAGATTTAACTAATACTTCAGAACTGACAAAGACCTTAAATTTAATCAAACAAGAAACTCCCATTGTTGATGTTTTAATTAATAATGCAGGGTATGATCCAAGATATCCTTTATTAGAGATGTCTGAAGAAGAATGGAATCATTTATTTCAATTAAATGTTGTCCATTATTTTATTACTTGTCGTGAACTTTTACCTGATATGATTAAAGCCGGTGGTGGTAGTATTATTATGACAAGTTCTCATGTTTTTTGGATTGCTAAACCCGATATGATCGCCTATAACACTACAAAAGCAGCAGTCATTGTTTAGTTCGTAGTTTAGCAACAGCAGCAGGAAAACATCATATTCGTGTTAATGCAGTTGCTTCTGGTGTCACCCATTGTTCTAATTGTCTTTCTGTCATAATCCAACCAGGAGCAACTGCATTAACACGAATATGATGTTTTCCTGCTGCTGTTGCTAAACTACGAACTAAACCAATGACTGCTGCTTTTGTAGTGTTATAGGCGATCATATCGGGTTTAGCAATCCAAAAAACATGAGAACTTGTCATAATAATACTACCACCACCGGCTTTAATCATATCAGGTAAAAGTTCACGACAAGTAATAAAATAATGGACAACATTTAATTGAAATAAATGATTCCATTCTTCTTCAGACATCTCTAATAAAGGATATCTTGGATCATACCCTGCATTATTAATTAAAACATCAACAATGGGAGTTTCTTGTTTGATTAAATTTAAGGTCTTTGTCAGTTCTGAAGTATTAGTTAAATCTACGGAATAGACATTAACTTTACAGTTCAAATTTTCACAATCTTTTGCTATTTTTAATCCCTTATCTTTATCTAAATCAAGGATAGTCACTTCTGATGCTTGTTGAGCAAAAGTACGGGTCAAAGCTTCTCCAATACCATTACTTCCTCCCGTGATTAACACATGCTTATTCTTTAAATCTGGATAGACAGGAAACATGATTTTCTCCAAGTAATTGAGTAGATGTAATTGTTAGTGATGAGGAGTTTACAGAGCAAAAATTAATGCTTTTTAAACTAAAGTAGTTTCTTGTTGCATTAACCAATTTTTACTGGTTTGAAGATAGAATTTTAGTTCATCAAAATCTCCTGCTAATGGAGAACCTGGGGTCTGTCTCGGATGAGCGCATTCTAAAATAATAGGGCCAGTATAATTAATTTGATCTAAGGTCTTAAATTGGGTAGTAAAATCTGTATGACCTAACCCAATTCCTTTGCGATTAGAATCAGCAATTTGATAAATACTGAGTTTATCTTTACACATTATGATGGCTTTATTGAGATCGTTTTCTTCTAAATTCATGTGAAAAGTATCAAGTATAATTGTCAAATTATGGGCATCAACTTGATTGATTAACTCAACAACATCAACACTGGTAAGAATGAAGCGACAAAGATAACGGTTAAGGGGTTCAAATCCCAAGTTAATATTAGCTTTCTGAGCATAAATAGCAAGCTTTTTACAAGAATCAATCAGCCAATAAATTGCCCCCAAATAATCCTTAATTGATTGATTTTGAATGTATTCATGACAAGTAATAACTGGATGTCCTAATTCTGCTCCGTAATCGATTAATTTTTTGTAATAATCAATCGCTATTTGTCTACAATTTAGGTAATTATTAGCTAAATCAAAATTAGCAGGAGTCAAGGAAAAAACATCTAAATTATGATCATTTAAAACTTTTTTAACCTCTGTTGATGATACCTTTTCAATGTCAACATAAACCTCCATACCATCAAAACCCATACTGGCGATAATTTTCGCACTTTCAATTAAATCTACATCGCCAAAAATCCAATTAGTTACGCCAATTTTTCGTTTCATAATTACCTCCATTTTTTTCTGAAATAATTTGTTTTTTAGACTCTAAGAATAGAGTCTTTGATTTATATCTAACTACTGAGATGTCCGAAGTCTTATTAGCAGAAAATTTAAGAAAATAAGCACTGTTAAAGCAAAAATAGCACTACTATAAAACACCCCTTGCATTCCCCAAATAGTAAACATTCCTCCTGCTAAAA
>NZ_BDQK01000013.1:942500-1186619 GCF_003864295.1 Aphanothece sacrum FPU1
GGTCACACAGGAGTATTTAGCCTTACGAAGTGGTCTTCGCTGATTCACACGGGATTTCTCGTGACCCATGCTACTCGGGATACAGTTAAGCTGTTCAAGTTTTCAACTACAGGACTTTCACCTTCTGTGGTGCAGTATTCAGCTGCTTCGTTTAACCATCCTAGTCTACGTTACTGTCCCACAACCCCATCAACCGAAGTCAATGGTTTAGGCTGGTCCCTTTTCGCTCGCCGCTACTGGGGGAATCGCTTTTGCTTTCTTTTCCTCGGGCTACTAAGATGTTTCAGTTCGCCCGGTTGGCTCGCGTCATCCTATATATTCAGATGACCGTACTAGGGGTTGCCCCATTCGGATATCTCCGGATCATTGCTTGCTTCCAGCTCCCCGGAGCGTTTCGTCGGTAACTACGTCCTTCATCGCCTCTGTGTACCTAGGTATCCACCGTTAGCCCTTTGTAGCTTGACCAATAGGTCATCTTCAATTGACTTTTTTCTTGACTCGTTATTCTGCAGTTTTCAAGGTGCTGTACTGGACTACTAATAGGGCCCAGCAGTCTGTCTCACTCATGAAGGTAAGACTCGGTGCTGAACAAATAGGGTCAGTCGAAACAATTAGGTGGGCCATCCTGGACTCGAACCAGGGACCTCACCCTTATCAGGGGTGCGCTCTAACCAGCTGAGCTAATAGCCCTTAGAAGTTATCAGTTATCAGTTGTTTGACTGACTGCTGTTGGCTGATTGACCCGAACAGACTTCCTAGTTTGAAAGCTTTAATACGATTTTCTTCCCCTTGCACGACCTTGGGATGTCTTAAATTATGAATTATAAATTATAAATTCTGAATTATTTGTCATAATTCGTCATTTTGCATTCATAATGAAAGAAGGTCTCCCTAAAAGGAGGTGATCCAGCCACACCTTCCGGTACGGCTACCTTGTTACGACTTCACCCCAGTCACTAGCCCCACCTTCGGCGTCCCCCTCCACAAGGGTTAGGGTAACGACTTCGGGTGTGGCCAGCTTCCATGGTGTGACGGGCGGTGTGTACAAGGCCCGGGAAACGAATTCACCGCAGTATGCTGACCTGCGATTACTAGCGATTCCTCCTTCATGCAGGCGAGTTGCAGCCTGCAATCTGAACTGAGGCTGGGTTTGATGAGATTCGCTTGCCCTCGCGGGGTCGCTACCCGTTGTCCCAACCATTGTAGTACGTGTGTAGCCCAGGGCGTAAGGGGCATGCTGACTTGACGTCATCCTCACCTTCCTCCGGTTTGTCACCGGCAGTCTCTCTAGAGTGCCCAACTTAATGATGGCAACTAAAAACGAGGGTTGCGCTCGTTGCGGGACTTAACCCAACATCTCACGACACGAGCTGACGACAGCCATGCACCACCTGTGTTCGCGTTCCCGAAGGCACTCTCCTATTTCTAAGAGATTCGCGACATGTCAAGCCCTGGTAAGGTTCTTCGCGTTGCATCGAATTAAACCACATACTCCACCGCTTGTGCGGGCCCCCGTCAATTCCTTTGAGTTTCACACTTGCGTGCGTACTCCCCAGGCGGGAAACTTAACGCGTTAGCTTCGGCACGGCTCGGGTCGATACAAGCCACACCTAGTTTCCATCGTTTACAGCTAGGACTACAGGGGTATCTAATCCCTTTCGCTCCCCTAGCTTTCGTCCTGTGAGTGTCAGTTTCGGCCCAGTAGCGCGCCTTCGCCACCGATGTTCTTCCCAATATCTACGCATTTCACCGCTACACTGGGAATTCCCGCTACCCCTACCGAACTCTAGTCTCCCAGTTTCCACTGCCTATCTGGGGTTAAGCCCCAGGCTTTGACAGCAGACTTGAAAAACCACCTACGGACGCTTTACGCCCAATGATTCCGGATAACGCTTGCATCCTCCGTATTACCGCGGCTGCTGGCACGGAGTTAGCCGATGCTTATTCCTCTGGTACCGTCATTTTTTTCTTCCCAGAGAAAAGAGGTTTACAACCCAAGAGCCTTCCTCCCTCACGCGGTATTGCTCCGTCAGGCTTTCGCCCATTGCGGAAAATTCCCCACTGCTGCCTCCCGTAGGAGTCTGGGCCGTGTCTCAGTCCCAGTGTGGCTGCTCATCCTCTCAGACCAGCTACTGATCGATGCCTTGGTAAGCCTTTACCTTACCAACTAGCTAATCAGACGCGAGCTCCTCCTCAGGCGATAAATCTTTCACCTTGCGGCACATCGGGTATTAGCAGTCGTTTCCAACTGTTGTCCCCATCCTGAGGGCAGATTCTCACGCGTTACTCACCCGTCCGCCACTATCACCTAAGTGACCGTTCGACTTGCATGTGTTAGGCATACCGCCAGCGTTCATCCTGAGCCAGGATCAAACTCTCCATAGTGTTTGAGCGCAAGCTCTCAAGAGTCTTTCGTGACTGACTCTTTTTTTTTCCTCTTTTATTCCCTAGACATCTAGGTTATAATGAGATATAATTGCTTCAAATAACAAGGGCTGTCTTTCGTAAGCTTTCAAACTATTGGTTTGTCTAGGTTCGGAGCGGCGTGAGTTGTTTGTCTCTTAACCGCGCATTTACAAATATAACCAAACTCCCAGGGAATGTCAAGGGTTTTCCCAAAGTTTTTTTGCCTTTTTTTGCAATCTACTCCCCGTAAGGGTTTGGCGGCTTTGTCCTTTAGTTTAGAATTTCACAAAGCGGGTAAGGCTAAAACAGAAACACTCACTCCCCAAGCTAACCCTACTAATACTTGAAAGGGAGTATGGCCAAGTAATTCTTTTAACCTTTCCTCATTTAGGTGATGACCATCTTGCAAAAACTCATCGAGGAGTTGGTTAAGGATTCTGGCCTGTTTTCCGGCAGCCTGACGTACTCCAGCCGCATCGTACATGACAATGACGGCAAACAGAGACGCGATGGCAAAGTCAGGACTAGACCAGCCTAAGGTCAATCCTACCCCTGTGGCTAAGGCTCCTACAAGGGCAGAATGTGCGCTCGGCATTCCTCCGGTACTCATTAAAAAGCGAAAATTGATCTTTCCGTGACGAATTAATTCAACGATCACTTTTAGTCCTTGAGCCGAAAAACAAGCAATTAAGGCAACCAACAGTATTTTATTGTGGAAAATGGATTCAAAATCCTGCATGATTAATGGTTTAGGAAAAATTAGTTTTTACGAGTCACGATAAAATTAGCGATCGCTTTTAAAGGGGTTGCTTTATCTCCATAGGGAATCAATTGGGTTATGGCTTCATTAACCAGTTGTTGAGCCTGTTTTTTTGATTCTTCTAGGCCCCAGAGACTCGGATAGGTGGCTTTTTTGTCCCGTAGATCTTTTCCGGCGGTTTTGCCTAATTCTTCTTGAGTAGAGGTAATATCTAAAATATCATCTACAATTTGAAAAGCTAAGCCAATATTTTGAGCGTAGCGAGATAATCGTTGTATGTCTTCTAGGGTGGCTCCTGCTAAAATAGCTCCTGATACCACTGAAGTTTCTAATAATGCCCCTGTTTTGTGGATATGAATAAATTTTAAGGTATCAACCGTAATACCCTCTTTCCCTTCAGATTCTAAATCGAGTACTTGACCCCCGACTAAGCCAGAGGCCCCTACTGTTCGACCTAAACGGGCGATCACATCCACTAAATTCTCTAAAGCTACATTACGAGTTTGGGTAGCCACATATTCAAAAGCATAGGATAATAGGGCATCGCCTGCCAAAATAGCGATATCTTCCCCATAAACCTTATGATTTGTTAATTTTCCTCGCCGATAATCATCATTATCCATGGCCGGTAAATCATCATGAATTAAAGACATGGTATGAATCATTTCCAAAGCGCAGGCAGTAGGCATCGCCATTTCTAGGGTTCCCCCCATGAGATCACAGGTGCTTAAACAAAGAATGGGACGTAACCGTTTGCCTCCTGCTAGGAGAGAATAACGCATCGCTTCGTAAATTGTTTCGGGACGAATAATGGGAAGAGATGAGTCTAATGCCTCATCTACTAGGTGTTTTTTTTCGTTGAGATAGGACGCGAGATCAAAATTTGATGTTTCTGGCTGCGCCACTGGATTTTTGCCTGTCATGACCATGGGTAAATTGCCTTCAACCAACCAACTGCTATGTATTATCAGTTTACAGGACTTTATCCCCTTCAAGTGCAAACAGCCAGTTTTACTCGTTTTTGATAAACATAGGGTCTTAAGTCTGTTGACTGACAAATCTTGAAACAAATGGGAAGTCTGACGTAATAAGGGTAAGGTTTCGGTTTAATGGTAATGGTGGCGACTTTGGTAATAACACTTGATACAAAGCCCAATTCTCAATAGTTAATAAGTATTGATTTCTCTTCATTTGAAGATCAGGAGTTAAATGGCAAATCTCAATCCCAATGCAAGTTATAGTCTAGCGTTAACCATTGAATTACCTAATATCGCAGGGACTCTCTCCTATGTGACTCAAGCGATCGCAGCAGCAGGGGGAAGTCTAGGACAAATTTCTCTGATTGAACATACTCTAAAAATTACCCGACGAGAAATCACGATTGATGCGTCAAGCGAAGAACAGGCCGAGAAAATTGTCTCAGCCGTGCGAGAAATCCCCAATGTCAAGGTTATTAAGGTTTCTGATCGGACTTTTGAGTTACATCGTAAGGGAAAAATTACCGTCAATAGTCGTCTTCCCCTAACTTCTCAATCTGATCTAGCGATGGCTTATACTCCAGGGGTCGGACGTATTTGTCAAGCGATCGCCCGTGAACCGTCTAAAGTCTATGAACTAACCATTAAAAATAACACCGTTGCGGTTGTCACTGATGGAAGTGCAGTGTTAGGGTTAGGCAACTTAGGCCCCGAAGCGGCTTTACCTGTCATGGAAGGAAAAGCCATGTTATTCAAAGAATTTGGGGGTATTGATGCTTTTCCTATCTGTTTAGCCACCCAAGACACAGAAGAAATTATTGAGACAGTCAAACGTATTGCCCCTGTTTTTGGTGGGGTCAACCTAGAAGATATTTCCGCCCCCCGTTGCTTTGAAATTGAAGAACGACTGCGTAAAGAACTTGATATTCCTGTCTTTCATGACGATCAACACGGTACAGCTATTGTCACCCTAGCCGCCTTATTTAATGCCCTCAAATTAGTCCAGAAGACCATAGAAGAAGTGCGAATTGTCATTAATGGGGCGGGGGCAGCCGGAGTAGCGATCGCCTCTTTATTACAGGCTGCTGGTGCAACAACTATCTGGCTATGTGACACTAAAGGCATTTTGTCTACCTCCCGTACTGACTTAAACCCGCAAAAACAAGCTTATGCGGTTAATGCTAGTGGTTCCCTCGCAGATGCTATGCAAGGGGCAGACATATTTTTAGGAGTGAGTGCGCCAGGGGTAGTGACACCGGAAATGGTACGTTCTATGGCCAAAGACCCCATTGTTTTTGCCATGGCTAACCCTATCCCTGAAATCCAGCCAGAATTAATCACAGATGACGTGGCAGTGATGGCCACCGGACGCAGTGACTATCCCAATCAAATTAACAATGTGTTAGCCTTTCCTGGGGTATTTCGTGGGGCTTTAGACTGTCGGGCTAAAACGATCACTGAACATATGTGTTTAGAAGCTGCCAAAGCGATCGCCTCTTTGGTAACATCAAATAATTTAGATCGAGAACATATTGTTCCCTCAGTATTTGATCAACGGGTTGCTCCTGCGGTAGCTAGTGCAGTACAGTTAGCCGCCCGTCAAGATGGGGTAGCCACCCAGTAGAATATTAAGAGGAGAAAACATGGAGAAGGACTTAGAAATCAATGGAAAATGAGCAAAACACCATCAAGCAACCAGACCCTATCGATGACATTCCTGAAGCTTTACGAGATGTGCCTACTTCTTCATCTTTGTCACTGAAAAAATTAGGGTTAATCTTAGCAGGAATTGTTGGGCTTAGTGTAGTGGTATTAGCAAGTTTTTTGGTTCTACGTTCCTTCTCTCAACTCTCACAAATTACTCCTTCTTCAGTAACTTCTTCTGGGTCAACTATTACAGAAAATCCTTCTCCCGAAGCGATAGAAAATATTCTGGGACATTTACCTTATCCAGAAGCCCCTCCATCCGAGTTAAAACCCATCACTCCTGATGGACGAATTAAAATGAGAATAAATGCTGCCAAAAGTTTTCGCAAAATGCAGCAAGATTCCAGAGCAAGTGGGATCATTTTAACCCCAATTTCGGGTTTTAGAACAATAGCTGAGCAAGAATATTTATTCTTTGAAGTGAAGCGTCAACGCAACCAAGAAACTCGTAAACGAGCAGAAGTAAGTGCGCCTCCTAAATATAGTGAACATCATACAGGATATGCTGTTGATATCGGAGATGGTAATGTTCCAGGTACTAATCTTAGCCCCAGTTTTGAACAAACGGCTGCTTTTCGTTGGCTAAAAAATAATGCCGCAAAATACAGTTTTGAAATTTCTTTTCCTAAGAATAACCCTCAAGGGGTTAGTTATGAACCTTGGCACTGGAGATATGTGGGTGATAGGGATAGTTTAGAAACCTTTTATAAAGCCAGAAATTTACAACCTAAATCTTCAAATTAATAATAAAACCATGAATTAAATTAGGAGATAATTGATATGACAAGAGCAGATTTATTGAAAAATGATCCTGATTTACCTCAACAAGAATGGTGGGTGCAACGTTGGTTAGAATTATTAGACTCTTATCGCTTCAAAAAACGGTTAGAACGAGCTAGAATTTATGCTAGAGAAGGAAATGTTTTAAGTATTGAATTTGCCGGGTCACAAGTATTAGCTAAAGTTCAAGGAAGTGAAGTAGAACCCTATCAAGTTTCTCTTTCTCTTGAATTATTTACGGATGAAGACTGGGATTATGTAATTAAAAGTTTATCAGAAAAAGCCATTTTTTCTGCCCAATTATTAGCGGGTAAAATGCCAGATAATATTGAAAGAGTTTTTATTGAAAATGGCTTAAATGTCTTTCCCTTTACTTTATCGGATGTTAATGGTCATTGTAGTTGTCCCGATAAAGCTAACCCCTGTAAACATATTGGGGCCATTTATTATCAGTTAGCTGATCGTTTTAGCGAAGATCCTTTTATTATTTTTCAATTAAGAGGTAGATCAAAAGCTCAAATATTAGAAGGTTTAAGGGCGTTACGTCGTCAGCAAGTTGAACAAGATAATAAAATTAAAGTAGAAGAAGCTGAAGCCAAAGAAACAACAATCAAGTCTTATAAACAATCTGATAAAATTCAATCTGAGGAGTTAAATTTACAAACATTTTGGCAATATAAAGAACCATTAGATAGTTCTTTAGTTGTGATTACTCCTCCTTCAAATAATAAAACAGTTCTTGATGTTTTAGGCAGAATTCCTTTAGCTTATGAAGAAGCAGAAATTGTGACAGAATATCTACAACAAGTCTATCAAACTATTAGTCAACAAGCCATGATAGATGCTTTAAACCGTGATTCCTGATAAATATTAATTACATACCGATTTCATAGGGGCGGGTTTTTGCCAAAATTGTCTGATTATCACCAAAAAACTAGATAAACCCGCCCTAATATCTGATATTAATTAGGAGAATACAAAATGATTGAATCCCAAGAATTAGAGAGACAAAAGAATACTAAAATATTGTATGAGCAAGATCTTCAATTATGGATTAATCATACCATTAATCAACTAGAAGAACGACAATTTGATCAGCTTGATATTGAACATTTAATTGAGGAGTTAAGAGACTTGGGAAAATCTGATAAAACCAGTCTTATTAGTAACTTAAAAATTTTAATTGCTCATTTACTAAAACTTAAAGTTCAATTTGATGCACCAGAAACTATGCAAAATAGTTGGTATAATTCAATTGATGAACATCGAGAGCGCATCATAGACTCTCTTAATGATAATCCATCTTTTAAAACTTTTCTACCGGAAGCCATAAAAAAAGCTTATCCTAATGCTCGTAAATTAGCAATTAAAGAAGGTAAACGAGCAAAAAAAGGCATTCGTATTCCTCAAGAAAATGAGTATATTATGAGTTGTCCTTTTACTATTGAACAGCTTTTAGATGAAAATTTTTATTCATAATGTATATGTATCTAATATGTCCTGGTATTCATGAGCAAAAACTAACAGATAAATTTATCGAAAATGCTTTAAATAACTTAGACTTTATCTTAGTATTTCCTACGGATAAATATCCTGCTTATTCCGGGTTTCATATCTTAAAATTTTTACAAGAAAAGTCTGTAGATAAATCTCAACAATTAGTTATAATTAGTTTTAGTGCAGGAGTAGTCGGTGCTATTAATGCAGCTTGGACATGGCAATTACAAGGAGGTATAATTAAAGGGTTTATTGCTTTTGATGGGTGGGGTGTTCCTTTAATGGGTAATTTTCCGATTTATCGCGTCAGTCACGATGAATTTACTTACTGGACTTCTGCTATACTGGGAACAGGAACCCTTAGTTTTTATGCTGATCCACCCGTTGAACATTTAGACTTATGGCGATCGCCTCAACTCGTTAAAGGTTGGATGGTAGAAATAAATAATTATGGGAAAAAGTCGTTTTCTCCTATATCTTTAAGTGATTTTTTAGCTTTAATTAAAATTATCAATACCTAAATGTTTTGGTTCTACCGGACAAGTTATGCTAAATTATTACCAATAAGAAACCTTAACTCGTTCATAGTTAAGCTATATAAACAAAGGTTGCCTACGCAACCTATAATTTAGTTCACGAAGGTGGATTTCGTTTTTATAGGATAAGGCTTTAGCCTTTTATTAATTGTTAGTTTAGCATAGTTTGTCCGGTAGAACCATAATTATAAAAAATAAAAATCTGAATATACGACAGCTTTTCCCTTATAATTTTGTTGTTCATCAATGACATTCCAAACAATTCCATTATTAATTTTAAAACGTTTTCCCGTGCTAGTAATACGAATTCCCGAAAAGTAACAAAACCCCTTAGCTGTGGTTTCAGCTAATAAGCGATCACGTTCTTCTTGTTCTACTAATTCTGCTGTTTTTCGTGATGGAATTTTGGTAAATTCTTCCCAACTTAATTCCCATGTTTCTAACGCTTTTTGATTACCATAATTCAAAATTGGATCGTTTTCTGTTCCATCAGAAGCAACAATAACAGGAACTTCAAATAATTGTTTTGCTATGTCTTCAGGTGAAGCTTTTATTTCTGGTAAACCTTTTTCTTGAAATAAAGAGTGACCTAACCAATATTCAAAACTACTCAAAATTAATTGAGTTCTTTGAATGACTTTTTCTTGTTGATACGGTAAATTATTCATAGGTAATTAAGATTTTTTTATGGATTAACAAAAACTCCGATACCATTATGAACCTTTGCTGCAGTAACAGGAGAACGATCAATTAATTGACCACTTAACGCTAAAGAAGTAGAACTTCCACCATCTAAATTTAACGCATTTACTGCCCCTAATTGTTGCATAATTTGAGCCATTTCATCTAAAGTTGCACCACTTCCTCCCACACGAGTATGAACCGCAACTAACATTATTGTACCCTTATTTGTCACTCCAATAGCACTACGAGAGGCTTTTTGTTGTTGAAACCCTTTACTAAAGTTTTCACCCTCCGCATTAACGACAATACGACGATTACTAATTAAGAGAGGCCCTGCCCCAACAATATGAGAAAATTGATTAAACTCAGGAGGCATAGTATTAGTTTCTATCTTAACACTCATTCCTACTGATAATAAAGAGGGAGCAACCGCATTTTTACGAATAATTAATAGATACCCATTTGAGGGAATAGGAAAAATATTTCCCCCTGCTTTTTCTGCTTGTTTTTGCTCAATAATTTGATTATTCTGAACAGAAATAATAGTTTCATTATCGCTTAAATTTGTATATTTTTCTCCCCAGTCTGCAGTATAACGAGCAATACCACCTTGAATATAGCCACTATTAAGAAATAGAATAGGAATAGTTTGTCTACTAGATGTAATCAGATTTTCTCGAAAACTTAAACGATTCATATTAACTTGTCCGCGATCATTCCAAGCAACTGCACCCCGTCCTAAAATGGGACTAGATAACCAATTATTATTTTGACGAATTGCTCCTAATGGTAACTGATTATTTCGGTTAAAAAATCCCCCATTAATAGCGGCTGAAGCTTGCCAATTTTGCGCTGTAGTAACTAAAGGTGCGATTCCCTGTTGTGTGTTAGGATTACTAATAATTGGTTTTAGGTAAATTTTCGGTGATCGCTGATCAATTTCTAACCAATTTACTGGAAAAATATCTTTACTTATTTTAACCAATTGTTGTCGCCAAATAATACCAGGAGTCCAAACAATTTCTTTGGGAACTATGACATCAGAACGGACATCGATAATAATCCGATTAGGATTAGATAAACTAAAGACATTTAAGCCCGAAGATGTCGGTAAACTAACATTAATTTTCGTTAATTTTTCCGTCTTTTCTAAAGAAAATAAACTAGAATTAGTCGCTTGAGAACCCTCACTACCTAAGTCATCCTCATCTGTATTATTTAAAAGATTAGAAGGAAAAGAAGGACCATTATTATCAGAAATTGAAGCCTGAGAAACTTGACCGGAAATTGTAATCAGACCTTGGCCTTTTGCTTGACTAACTTGCCAAACTGTGGGACGATTAACATCGAGAATAATTCTTTTACCCCAAGGTTGATTTACCTGACGAATATTACTAATTTGAGCCATAGGAAAATTCAATTCTAAAGTATTACCATTAACTTGTAATTGTCCTCCTGCTAATTGAATTAATTCTGTTACATCTAGATAACGATAGGGAGCAATAAATCGGGCTAAAATGGGTAAAGGTTGACCAGAATCTGTACCAAACCAACGAACAGGTTGTAAGCCAGGATCTTGGGTACCAAGAAGTTGTAATCCTAGCAAATTCATAGTCCCAATATCACTAATTCCTGTGCGAATATTATCCCCTTGTTGCCATTGACTCCAAGGTATTTGATACTTTTTCCCATTGAGAATAATTTCTTTTCCTTGTTGTACAGAATTAGAAGCTTCAACGGGTAAAATTGAATAAGTAATACTAACAGGTTGAGAAAAATCTGGAGATGAATTAGAAGTTAGATAATAAATTAGTAAAGTTAAAATAACAGAAACACAAAAAAGAATTAAAGATCGCCACTGAATTCGCTTCACAAAATTGTCCTCATATTATTGTATTAATTGATAATTATAATTCTATTTTATCATGCTGTGCTATTTTTTCAAACACTAAATAACTTTTATGAACTCAAATATGAACAATATGAACTTTTTGCTTTAAATAAAAAAGATTTACCTTCTTTTGATCCATAGACTCATCTGATATATTAAACTATAAACATAAGCTATCGAATTCTATCTAAACCTTTTGAATTTATCTATCACTCATCGTCAGCTTAATATTTCTCTCATCGTTAGTGACCTATCTAGTAAAGGTGCAGGACGTTGGGGTGGGGGTATTCGTCCATTTTTACTCGCTCAGGCTTTACAAAATTTAGGTCATCAAGTTAAACTATTTGGTATTGCTTATGACTCTGATGGGCCACTTATTAATCAGCAAAATTTAAAGATTATTACAGTTCCTTGTTCCTATTATTCAGGGTTAGGAGGTTCTTGGCGATCGCTGAGTCAATTATTACCTCAAATTGATGGAGATATTCTCTATGCAGTGAAGCTTAAACCTAGTAGTTATGGTATTGCTTTAATCAAAAAATATTTAAGTAACCGTCCTTTAATTGTAGATATAGATGACTGGGAAATGAGTTGGTTTGGGGGAGATTATTGGCAATATCATTTTAAAGTCAAAGGTTTTATTAAAGATATCATAAAATCAGATGGCCCCCTAAAACATCCCGATCATCCTCTCTATTTACGATGGATGGAAAAATTAATTAATAAAGCGGATGCAGTTACTATTCATACTCAATTTATCCAACAACGTTTTGGAGGCGTTTATATTCCTAATGGGAAGGATACTATTTTATTTAATCCTGATAATTATGATGCTGAATTTAGTCGGAATAAATATCAACTTAACGAATATAAAATATTAATGTTTCCTGGGGCCCCTCGACCCTATAAAGGGGTTGAAGATATTTTAATGGCCTTAGATAAACTTAATAATCCTGAGTTAAAATTAGTTATTGTAGGAGGAAGTCCCTATGATGAATATGATCAAACATTACAAAAAAAATGGGGTAAATGGTTAATTCAATTGCCTAAATCTCCCGTTCAACAAATGCCAGAAATTGTGGCCGCGGCCCATTTAATTGTTGTTCCTCAACAAGATACTCCCGCTACTAAAGCTCAATTTCCCTTAAAATTAACGGATGGAATGGCCATGGCTAAACCAATTTTAGCCACAAAAGTAGGGGATATTCCTAATATTTTAGGCGATACAGGATACTTAGTTGATCCTAACTCACCTGAACAATTAGCTGATAAAATTAAGTGGATTTTTGAACATTTAGAAGAAGCTAATAATAAAGGAAAACTGGCTAGAGAAAGATGTATTAAATATTATAGTATTGAGTCTATGTCAGAAATTTTGAACCAAGTTTTACAACCTTACTATTCTCAAAAGTAGTGTGGGCAATGTCTACACTACAATAAAATGAGAATGATTCTTAGGTATGGTATAATGAGAATCATAATCAAAACAGTGCCAACCTAACACTTCTATAAATTGTGTTTTTTATAGGGGCAATTCCTGAATTGCCTCTACAGATAGTGTCGGTACTTCAGTCCTGCAAAAATACAGTTTAACTCAGAGGTGAGTTGTGAGATATGGTTTAAAACCGACTCTAATCATATTATTGATCAGTTTTGGGGGAATAACAAGCTGCAGTCAATCTGCAAGTCTTAAAAGTTCTTCTCCTGAAGTTTTAGACATTACGGTTAGTGTAGTTCCCCAAGAATATTTTGTCAAAAAAATTGGAGGTGATCGGGTTAAAATTAATGTAATGGTTCCCCCTGGAACTGAACCCGATAATTATGAACCTAAACCTCAACAAATACAAGCATTAAGTCAAGCAGATGCTTATATTAAAATTGGGATTCCCTTTGAAAATACTTGGATCAGCAAAATAGCTAAAGAACAACCTAAAATGTTGATGATTGATTCTACTAAAGGGATTAAACGTCTTCCTATGATCCCCCATGAACATCACCAACATGAGGGAGAAAATCAACAAGAAGATACAATTAATTCTGATGAAAATACTCTTGATCCTCATATTTGGTTGTCTCCAAAATTAGTAAAAATTCAAGCAAAAACTATCTATGATGGATTGGTTAAACTCGATCCGAAAAATCAGCCAGAATACCAAGCTAATCTTAATAAATTTTTGCAAGAAATTGAGCAATTAGATACTCAAATAAAGCAAAATTTAGCCAATATTAAGCAGAGAAAATTTATTGTTTTTCATCCTGCTTGGGGTTACTTTGCTCAACAGTATAACTTAACTCAAATTCCCGTTGAAGTGGGAGGACAAGAACCGAGTGCTGCCGAATTAAGTCAATTAATTAAAGAAGCAAAAGAAGAACAAATAAAAGTTGTTTTTGCTCAACCTGAATTAAGTAGTCAAGCTGCTAAAACTATCGCCAAAGAAATTAACGGCGAAGTATTATTAATTAGTCCTATTGCTGGTGATTGGTATAACAATTTACTCAAAGTATCTCAAACCTTTTCTGACGCTCTCAAAAAGCAATAAATAATCATAAATCTTCCTATGGTAACTCAAGCAATTACTCTTAATCACGTATCCGTAAAATATCATCAAAATATCGTTTTAGAAGATATTAATCTAACAATTGATGAAGGTGATTTTGTGGGATTAATAGGCCCAAATGGTGGCGGAAAAACTACCTTATTTAAAGTATTATTAGGGTTAATTTCTCCCTATCAAGGAGAGGCTAAAATTTTAGGTTATAATATCCTTCAAGGAAGACGTTATATTGGTTATGTTCCCCAACTATTAGAATTAGATCGAGGGTTTCCCATAAAAGTAGCAGATGTGGTAAGGATGGGAAGATTAGGAAAACGTCCTCTCTTGCGACGCTACAACGCTAAAGACGAAGAAATTGTCACCCGAACTTTAGACCAAGTAGGAATGCTAAAATTAAGAAATCGTCCTATTGGGGAACTATCTGGAGGACAAAGACAACGGGTATATATTGCTCGCGCTTTAGCATCAGAACCCCGTATTCTTCTACTCGATGAACCCACTGCTAATATTGATTCTCAAGTACAAAAAAGCATTTATGAGTTACTTAGAGAAATAAATGAATTGATCACTATTGTGATTATTTCTCACGATATTGGTGCGATTTCTAGTTATGTTAAAACCATTGGTTGTCTCAACCGTCGCCTTTTTTATCACGGAGATAAACAAATTACGACTGAAACTATCGAAAAAACTTATCAATGTCCGGTAGATTTAATTGCTCATGGAGTTGCTCATAGAGTTCTTTCTGAACATAATTGTCCGTTACATCAATCGGAGTTTAAGCAAAGTAATCATAAGCAAAAAAAATAGTTATTTATAATAAAAAAAATGCTTGAATTATTTCAGTTTGAGTTCATGAGGAATGCTATCTTAGCGGGAATATTAGTTAGTATTGCTTGTGGAATTATTGGAACATTTGTTGTAATTAATCGTATTGTTTTTATTAGTGGTGGTATTGCTCATGCTGCTTATGGAGGTATTGGATTAGGCTATTTTTTTCAGTTTAATCCTGTTTTGGGTGCGGTTATTTTTGCCTTAATTTCTGCTTTAGGGATGGGATGGGTCGCCCGTAAAACTGAACAACGGGCTGATAGTATTATTGGGGTTATGTGGGCGGTAGGAATGGCTGTCGGGATTATTTTAATAGATTTAACTCCAGGTTATAAAGCTGATTTAATGAGTTATTTATTTGGGAGTATTCTAACTGTTTCTCAACAAAATTTGATGATTATGTTTATATTAGATATAATTATTATAGGGATAGTGATATTATTCTATAAGGAGTTTTTAGCAATTTCTTTTGATCCTGTCTTTGCCTTAACTCGCAATGTTCCCGTAGATAGTTTATATTTTTTGTTAGTGGGGGCTATCGCTTTAACTGTAGTCATGGTAATGCAGGTAGTGGGGTTAATTTTAGTGATTGCTTTGTTAACTATTCCTGCTGCCATTGCCGGACAATTTTTTAAAGATATTAAACAAATGATGGTAATTTCTATCGTTTTGGGAATAATATTTACAACTGTGGGATTAGGATTATCTTATTATGGTAATGTAAGTTCTGGTGCTACTATTACGTTAGTTTCTGGTACAGGTTATTTAATTAGTTTAGGGATTGAATCTTGGCAACATCAGAAAAAGTTTTAGTCTCTATAGAACCTGTTGAGTCTCTCTAATATCTTCGACGAAGATTATTTCAGGATTTTGTTGATTTTGAGGTGCGATTTAGATTAAAATAGATAGTAGATAATTAAGAAAAGCTGTTAAAAATGCCCAATATTATCTGGTCAGATACCCCATGATAAAACTTTTTAAGTGTATAGTATTGATAAAAGTACTGTTTCTACTCCGGCCGAATTGTAATCACTCATCAATTTTTGAAAACCATCCCATTCTTGCCTATTACGAATAACGATACATCCGGCCGAACCTGGGGCATTTGCATCAAAATGAACCCCAAACTCTCCCCTAGAAATTCCCTCGATGTTGACCGAATTGGGTAAAATGTGATAAAAATTCCCTTTAAACAAGAGTCTTTTTAATTCTTCTAAATCAATTGGTAAAATTTCTTGACTTATCTAATTAATCATAGATACGACTTGATCTTCAGTTAAATTATGCCTCTTAGCTACAGAGAGTAAGTCACTATTAACAACTTCTTGAGTCACGAATCTAGCATATCTTTTCGTATATTTTTGTTTTTTTTCGACAAAATTTAATTCTTCACTGAAAGGTTTTGAACAATAATCACATTTGAATTGTCGTCGATTAATCCTTAAAAAAACTTCTTTTTCACCCCAAGGCAGATCTTTAATTAAATGCCAATGATTTTGATGAAGACGATGACTGACTTTTTGACAACGCGGACAGAAAGCAGTTTTTGATTGGGATTCAACTTCTAACACTAGACTTTCTTCAATCTCTTTTTTTGCTTTTACTATAACTTCCGGTAAATTAAGAATTTTAGTAAGTTCTCGTTTCATTTTTGCTAACCTATTAGATTTTTTACTAATATTTTAGCATAATTTGTCCTGTAGAACCGGTTGAGAGTGTTGCTAGGGGGTATACTTAGAGAATTGGGTAAAATGATAAATAAGGTAATCTAGACCACATTATTCTTTAATTCTTGATCGTTCATAAGAGCATAGTCAATTTTTTTCATAGTTCAATTCTTCCATTAGGTAAAATTTCAAATTTTAGAGTTTGACTTAACAATAACCTATCATATCTATCCCACTCATAGAATAATTCCTATTGCTGAAACTTCAAATAATATCTAAAGTTGATCCCCTCAGACCTGTAAGATTGTTTTAATACTTACCGTTATGTAAATTAGGAATAGCTCACACATGACCATTGCAAGCACAATACCAGCGTTTTGTCAAGGGATTCAACATTTTGAGGATAATTTACCAAATTTTGAACAATACGCCGCAGAAGCAGCCATTAAACCCGGAAATACTGCAATTACTTCCCCTAGCGACTCTAACGCCGTCTTTCAAACCCTACTCGCTGCCGACGCACTACGTTACTTAACCCTACACACTGCTGCGAGCAAAGCATCAGGACACCCTGGCGGTTTTGCCAGTATTGCCGACTGTATCGCTGCCTTAATGATGTTAGGCTACAAAAACATTATTACCGAAGTGGGACACCATGCCCCAGGATTCTACAGTAATATGTTCTTAGACCGCTCCCTCGAAGATATGGGCATCACCACAGTCCAACAGATGGGTGAAAGGTTCAGGGAGATGCACGGGCTTTTAGGACACCTTTCCGGGCAAATACCAGGACTTTTAAACCCTGCTGGCCCTCTCGGACAAGGACAACATTTTGCTATGGCCGGGGCTAAATTACATCCGGGGGTACTCTTTCCCGTCACCATTGGGGATGGAGGGTTAGGAGAACCTTACATCATGAGTAGTTTTGGTCATTTTAACACGGCTTATCCTGAAGCAACTAATTTCTTGCCCATTTTGGTATGGAATGGTTATTCTCAGGAACATCACAGCATGGTATCAACAAAAACCAATGCAGAAATGATTGCATATTGGCAAGGAAATGGGTTCAAAGAAATTATTTTAGTCAATGCAAAAGATTATGATGATACTAACCAAACAGGAGAATATGTAGACAGTACCGCATTTTCTTTAGCCAAACGTTTAGCATTTACTCAAGCAATTTTAGAAGCAACAGATAAGGCGGCTAAATCTGCATTAGGTGGCACATTAACTGTTCTTATTGTTAAACAACTTAAAGGGGCAGGAGTTCATAAACGGGGCGCACAATCTCATAATTTATATCCTGGGGATACATTAGAAAAAGACTACATTATTAGTGCTTTAAAAGAACGGGCTTTATCTCCTGAAGCTTGGCAACTTGTACGGACTAATTTTGAACGTTCTGCTGGGGGCCCAGCTTCCCATCATGTAGTAACAGAAAAAGTCTTACCCTTACCAGAATTAGGTGAATTACCCTTAACTGAATATGAAATTCATGGGGATAAAAAAGTCGCTACTACTGCCATGGGTGAATTAGTAGTTCATGTAGGTAAAAAAGATCCCAATTTTGTCATAACCAATGCGGATGGAAATGCAGCTTCAGGAATTAATAATATCAACATTGGTTTAAGAATTATTCATCCTACGGTTGATGATATTTATTATCAAGGGCCCGTTGGACAAGTTTATGAACCCTTAAGTGAAGATGCTTGTGCAGGTTTAGCTGTTGGTTTAGCTTTATTTGGGGCCAGAACTTTATGGTGTTCTTATGAATCTTTTGCTATTAATGGTTTACCTATTTGGCAAACTGTAACTCAAGCAATGACAGAGTTACGCCGTCCCACTCCTTCTACTATTACTTTATTTACTGCGGGGGCCTTAGAACAAGGGCGCAATGGTTGGACACATCAACGACCAGAAATTGAAAATTATTTCGCTGCAATGATGCGTAATGGTAATGTTTTCCCTCTGTTTCCTTGTGATGCAAATAGTATTCAAGCTTGTTATGAATGGGCTTTACAAACGAAGAATAAAGGGATAACAATTACTGCTAGTAAGTCACCTTTAGCTGTGCGGACAACTTTAGAACAAACCCGTCAAGCTTTACAAGATGGGGGTGTCATCTTACATGATAGTGAAGGCAAGAAAAAAGTTGTTTTTGCTGTTATTGGAGATATGACATTAATTCCCGTATTTGATGCAGCTTTACATTTAGAAGATGAAGGAATAGGGGTGAAGATTGTATCAGTAATTAACCCCCGTCGTTTATATCGTCCTCATGATGTTGCATGGGAAACTTGCACCGAAAAAGATAGTCATTTCTTAGATGATGAAGGGTTTGAAAAAATGTTTAGTGGTGATGCTTTAATAGGGGTAACAGGGGGAACTTCTGCTATGTTAGAACCCTTAATGTTACGCAGTAATTGTAAACGGGATACTTTCGCCTGGAAGCGGGGAGAAACGACCGCAAGTGCAGGAGAAATTATGGCATTTAATGGTTTAACTGCTGAAGCTTTAAGTAAGCGGGCAGTTGAATTAGTAAGCTAACATATTGTCGGGTGGGCAATGCCCACCTTTTTGAAAATTATAATATGGAATATACATCACCGTTACTAACAAAGCTAACTCAATGGTTATGTTTCACCGCTGGCGTGGGGACATAAAAATCTATAAGCTAGACTTAATCAGGGATATAGCCCGTCGTCCTCGTCGATAATAGGCGCGTTTTTCGGGGCTTAATTGCATTAATGCCTGGGCTTCAACGGTAAATAAATCACAAGAGTCAACCCAATCTTTTCCATGAAGACCGATATAAAAGTTACTGTGTCTCCGTCGCATTTTCTTGTTTTTTCTGACTCTCCCCACATATTTTGCCAATCCTTTCTCTTTAATAATTTTTCCAGAAAATGTTGCCATTGAATAAGCTAGAGTAATCAATATAATTAAGGAAGTAAGGCGATGTCCTGTTAATTTCGTTCTTTCTAAATCATAACCACCTTTCTTAAAATCCCGAAACATTTCCTCAATACAAAATCTCTTTTTATAAGCGTCAATCGTCTCATCAATACTGGTTAAATTTGTGATAATAAACCAAGCTTCTTTTGTCTCTATTCCTCTATACTTCTTTTTCCATTTCGCCACTATATTACTGCCTATAAATCCTTTTGTTTTCGTAACTTTAACTCCTTGATAAAATAAAGACATTCCTGAAGATAATCCTAAATCTTTTAGTCGCGTCCACATTTCCTTTTCTACTTCAATATAGTTGCTTTTCTTCAATCTGAGTGCATAATAAACTCTTTTTTGTCCATGTAACCATTTTGCTAGTTCAACTGAGCAGAATTCTCTATCCCCTAAGACAACTATTTTATATTCTTTTAGAAAGAGTAATATTCGGGCTAATATACTTTTCTGTGTGTCAAAGTTACTATTACCGATGTGATCTAGCAACTCAAAATATAAGGGAATTCCTCTATTATCAATTACCAGACTTACCATCAAAATATTAATCAACCCCCATTGGGTTCTATCTATGGCAATATGTAAGACATCTCCTGTACTAAATGATTGCTTTAACCACTGTTTTATGATAGGTATCCATACTCCTTCAATTGTCAAACAAGGAATCTCGAAAAACCGTTTTAACTTTTTTCTCTTACTTTCAAATAAAATGGGACTGGGAAAATAACTAGCTAACTCATAAAACCTAATTTTCCTATATACTTGCACTAATTCTATCATGATTAACAGTATTAAATATTCCGATTTTTTCAGATACTTTGTTAAATGGTTGTTATAAATTTCTGGTAACATTTTGGGTTTAGACGGCGATCGCTAAAAAAAGAACATTTTCTTTTTACCATGTTTTGCTCTTTTCGTCATCTGGTAAGGCTTTCAGGGTTTCATGTCCCCACGCCAGGTTTCACCGTTATAATTTCATTATTACCATTAGGATTTAGTGCTTTTAAATTTAGCAGACAAGGACAAATAAAAACGAACATAGAGATTTTTAGAAATGTTTTAAGTAAAGGTGATATATTGATAGTAGGTGTAGTAATTAAAGGGGATGGCATAGGCGAAATTATTGCAACCAGTAAGTTAACATATCCTCAAGGATATGGCTACACAAACAAAGCCCGTCTTCACGGGCTAAAATATTGATATTCTTAAGCTGCGAAGGCAGCTTTTGTTTTTATAACTTCAGGTTTCAACCTGTAAGTTAACATATCCTAAAGGATATGGTTACACAAACAAAGCCCGTCTTCACGGGCTAAAATATTGATATTCTTAAGCTGCGAAGGCAGCTTTTGTTTTTATAACTTTAGGTTTCAACCTGTAAGTTAATAAATCAAAGTTAACCAATTATTGTTATTAGGGTATTTTCACCAGAAGGTCAATGAATTTTAACAATGCAGGGAAACTTTACCCAATTATACATTAGATGCTAGACTATTTATTATATAGGTCGAAGGATAGGTGGAGGAAATTAGATGAAAGGTCAACGCACCCGTTCTCAATCGCGAATTGTTCGTGTCCTCAAATCCTTAAATCGTCCGATTTCTGCTCAGGATTTATATTTAGAACTCAAAAATCTGGAAATTCCTTTAGGACTAGCGACAGTTTATCGTGCTTTAGAATCTCTAAAATTAGAAGGGGCAATTCAAGCGCGAACTTTATCTAATGGAGAATCTCTTTATAGTTTAATCCATCAAGATCAACATCACCTCACTTGTGTCAACTGTGGACAATCTTTTACCATTGATGAGTGTCCTATACACGATTTTGAAGAAAGACTTAAAGGATCTTATCAGTTCAAGGTATATTATCATACCTTAGAATTTTTTGGCTTATGTCGATTATGTGAATTAGGCAATCAGAAAATGTCCGTATAGGGGCAATTCATGAATTAAGCTGTTGTGCATTTAAACCGCTTATTTTGAACTTTGGTACAGACGTTAAAACCCCCTCTCCGGCGCTCCCTTTGCTCCGGCGCTCCCATGCAGTCACAACAGGTCAATTAAATGCGTGACAGCTTACCCCTACAATTAAATCTGACAGCCTTAATGATATTAAGCCCTTACTAACCATTAAAGATAACTAACCATTTCTGGTTGATAACGAATTCCGGCATTTTTTAGACGATTTAAAGCTTCTGCTAAGCGATCGCAATCTGTAATTAAACTGACTCGAACATAACCTTCCCCACCCTCTCCAAAGGCATTCCCAGGTGTTACGACAATACCTGTTTTTTCTAAGACATCTAAAGCAAAATCTGTTGAACCCATCCCCACCGGACAAGGAACCCAAAGATACATTGTTGCTTTTGAGGGCGTAATTTTCCAGCCTAATTCTGCTAAACCATTAATCAAAAAATCTCGCCTTTTTTGATAACGTTCCTGTACATTTTTGATATAAATATCCGGTAATTGTAAAGCGGTTTCTGCGGCAGTTTGTACGGCAGAAAAAATGCCATAATCTAGATTAGTTTTTAGGGTTCGTAATCCTTGAATAATCTCTGAATTTCCTACCACAAAACCCACTCGCCAACCAGCCATATTATAGGTTTTAGATAAGGTATGAAATTCAACTCCAATTTCTTTGGCCCCCGGAATTTCTAATAAACTTGTCGGTTGATAACCATCAAACGCCAACTCAGCATAACATAAATCATGAACTAAAATAATTTCATAGTGACGGGCCCATTTAACAATTTCTTCAAAAAAATCTCTAGGGGCAGTCGCCGTAGTCGGATTATTAGGATAATTAAAATAAAGAATTTTTGCCTTTTGTGCAACGGTTTCGGGAATCGTATTAAGATCAATTAACCAGTCATTTTTGGCAGATAAAATAATCGGATAAATTTTACCTCCCGCAATTAAAGGACCGCGAAAATGGGCCGGATAAGAAGGACTAGGAACCAAGATCAAATCCCCAGGATTAATATAAGCTAATGCTAAATGACCTAAACCTTCTTTTGAACCAATTAACGGTAATGCTTCATTATTAGGATTAAGATCAACCCCATAACATCGTTGATACCAAGCGGTAATAGCTTGACGAAAACTAGCTGTTCCCTCAAAAGGTGGATAACCATGAGTTTGAGGCAGATTTAAAGCGGAGATCGCCGCTTCAATGACAGGTTGAGGGGCTAACCCGTCTGGATTGCCCATCCCTAAGTCAATTAAATCTAATCCTTGTTCTCTGGCCCTGGCTTTGAGTTCATCTAAGCGGGCGAAAACATAGGGAGGTAAAGCATTTAAGCGATCTGCACGGCTAATCCAGTCGAGACTCATGATGATGGCTACTTAGGAAAATCTAGACAAACCATAATCTTAGCAAAGTTTACCACATTTTCAACAGCACTATCTGTAAGGTTAATTCATTAATTGACCCCCTACTTAATTCCTAGAGATGTTGTATCATTACTAAATAAACCCAATTAACAATGATAGGTTTGTGTCATGATTAAAAAGTAATGTAGTTCTGAGCTATGGTCGCTCTCAATTATCATGAGCAAAAATTATGAACTGAGTCGTCCCCTTCCTCCTAATGTACAACGGGCTGCTGCTATTTTAAGATTTGCCGGTAATATAGGCTTTTGGATACAATTAGTCTTAGGAGTATTAGCTGCGGCTCTTTTATTTTTATCTATCGCTGGTTTAATTACTCAACAAAAGGCTTCTCAAGGAACAGGGTTTAGTATTTTTTGTTCGACGGCTGGGGTTTTATGCCTAGTTATTAGTATTTTAATTTGTTTTCGCTACAAAAAAATTGCTGACTTGATGCAGTCTGGTAACGTCGAACAACGACCTAAAAAGACAACGACTATACAAACTGTTAGGTTAGGACTTTCATCTAATTTAATTGGTATTTTTTTCTCTATTATTGGGGCTGAAGGTTTTATTGGAATTCTCTGGAGTAAGTTTTCTAATATTCCTCAAGGTGCGGCAGTTTATGATACCAGTAAGCTACCAACACCTAATGAAATCTTACTGTTACTAGCTAATACTCATACTATTCTTTGTCATTTTGCCGGAATTGTTGTTTCTTTGTGGTTGTTAGATCGCCTTAACCATATTAATCGACAAGTTTAATTTTTACTTAGATATAAACGATGCAACGAACACGCTTAAATACCCTGGTTACTATCAGTCAAAATCGCCTTAATCAATTATTTACTAATCCTTGGCGACGTATTTCTTTGAGCTTAATTAGTTTCTTACTGGGTTTTTTTGTTGCTCAAGCTATTTCAACAACTGCTGGACAAAAAGGTTACTGGGATATTTTTACAGCTTCTTTTTTGCTATTTTTTACTGAAAGTGCTAGTATTATTGTCTATGGTCGTCGTCAGCAAAAAATCCGTCCTCTTGGTCTTGATTCGTTAAATCTTTTTAAAGCTGGTATGATTTATGGTTTATTTTTACAAGCATTAATAGTTGGTTCTTAATTTTCTTAATTTATGTCTTAATTTATATGATATATTTAAAAATATTACAACAATTAAGTCAAGGAAAATTATTGACTTCTCAGGAATTAGAGTTACTCTTAAAACAAGAATTAGCTAATCCTTATCAAGCTGAAGCTTTTAACATTACTCCTAAGAATGGACTGGAAAAAATAAGCCTGCGCTCGCAATTATTTCAAGATGTTTATAGTAAAGTTAAAGATTTATGTCATGTTTTAAAATTCCAAGATGCTCAGCAAATTTTAAACAATCTCTGGAAACTTTGGCTACCTTTAGCAATACAATTAATAGAAGAAAAACATCAACAAAAAAGACCATTAATTCAAGGAATTTTAGGAGGACAAGGTACAGGAAAAACAACTCTATCTACAATTGTTTGCTTAATTTTAGAGGATCTTGATTATCTAACTATTAGTATTTCTATTGATGATTTATATAAAACTTACCAAGAACGTCAACAACTAAAAGCAATTGATCCTCGTTTAATTTGGCGTGGGCCTCCAGGAACTCATGATATTAATTTAGGAATTGAAGTTTTAGATAAGTTAAAAAATATAGACTCAAATCAACCTATTTTGATTCCTCGTTTTGATAAATCTTTAGAGAATGGAGAAGGAGATCGCATTCAACCAGGACTTATAAATAGGGCTGATATCGTATTATTTGAAGGTTGGTTTGTGGCTGGCGTGGGGACATAAAAATCTATAAGCTAGACTTAATCAGGGATATAGCCCGTCGTCCTCGTCGATAATAGGCGCGTTTTTCGGGGCTTAATTGCATTAATGCCTGGGCTTCAACGGTAAATAAATCACAAGAGTCAACCCAATCTTTTCCATGAAGACCGATATAAAAGTTACTGTGTCTCCGTCGCATTTTCTTGTTTTTTCTGACTCTCCCCACATATTTTGCCAATCCTTTCTCTTTAATAATTTTTCCAGAAAATGTTGCCATTGAATAAGCTAGAGTAATCAATATAATTAAGGAAGTAAGGCGATGTCCTGTTAATTTCGTTCTTTCTAAATCATAACCACCTTTCTTAAAATCCCGAAACATTTCCTCAATACAAAATCTCTTTTTATAAGCGTCAATCGTCTCATCAATACTGGTTAAATTTGTGATAATAAACCAAGCTTCTTTTGTCTCTATTCCTCTATACTTCTTTTTCCATTTCGCCACTATATTACTGCCTATAAATCCTTTTGTTTTCGTAACTTTAACTCCTTGATAAAATAAAGACATTCCTGAAGATAATCCTAAATCTTTTAGTCGCGTCCACATTTCCTTTTCTACTTCAATATAGTTGCTTTTCTTCAATCTGAGTGCATAATAAACTCTTTTTTGTCCATGTAACCATTTTGCTAGTTCAACTGAGCAGAATTCTCTATCCCCTAAGACAACTATTTTATATTCTTTTAGAAAGAGTAATATTCGGGCTAATATACTTTTCTGTGTGTCAAAGTTACTATTACCGATGTGATCTAGCAACTCAAAATATAAGGGAATTCCTCTATTATCAATTACCAGACTTACCATCAAAATATTAATCAACCCCCATTGGGTTCTATCTATGGCAATATGTAAGACATCTCCTGTACTAAATGATTGCTTTAACCACTGTTTTATGATAGGTATCCATACTCCTTCAATTGTCAAACAAGGAATCTCGAAAAACCGTTTTAACTTTTTTCTCTTACTTTCAAATAAAATGGGACTGGGAAAATAACTAGCTAACTCATAAAACCTAATTTTCCTATATACTTGCACTAATTCTATCATGATTAACAGTATTAAATATTCCGATTTTTTCAGATACTTTGTTAAATGGTTGTTATAAATTTCTGGTAACATTTTGGGTTTAGACGGCGATCGCTAAAAAAAGAACATTTTCTTTTTACCATGTTTTGCTCTTTTCGTCATCTGGTAAGGCTTTCAGGGTTTCATGTCCCCACGCCAGGGTTTGTGGGGGTCAGACCCATAGATGAAAGTTTATTTAAAGACCCTCCATTTCCCATTATTACCCCAGAAGATAAACAGTTTGCTAAGGATATTAATGAACAATTAAAAGCCTATTTACCTTTATGGGAAAGATTAGATCGTTTGATGGTTCTTGATCCTGTTGACTATCATTTGAGTAAACAATGGCGCAAGGAAGCTGAACATAAAATGATCGCTTTGGGTAAAATGGGGATGAGTGATGAAGAAATTGACCAATTTGTCGATTATTTTTGGCGATCGCTACATCCAGAATTATTTATTACTCCCTTGGTCAAAAATCCTAATTTAGTAGATTTAGTAATTGAAATAAACAGGGATCATAGTTATGGTAATATTTACAAGAGAAAGCAGAAGGAGCAGAATAGCTCACTTCGACTCTAGCCGGAAATTTTGGCGATATTTGTCTTAAAAATCGGTTTTTAAAAACATCAATTTCTAGTTTGGTTGAGAGAATAAGGAGTAGGCAGTGAAGGATCGCCCTTATTATATGAGGAGTAATAGGCAATGACCAATAGAGGTAAGGTCAGTGTTATGATAGCAATGGTTATTCCCACGAGATGGGCCCACCTATGAGCCGGAGGCTCTGAAATCTTCCCTGACGGGCTACTAGATTCCATAAATATGATTGTTTGATCTCAACTCGATAAAGTAAACAGAGGACTAATTTAGTCTCCTATTTTTTATTGTACTTATTTTTTGGGGAGATTGACAAATTTGTTAAGATTTAGATACAAAAATTCACCGACACGGCAATTTTTAATTTATGGTGGAAATACATTGATTTTTGCTGCCGTGTCCCTACATAATTAATGATCACCAAAAATCTGTAGGGGCATGGCATTAGAAATTTATTCTGCCTTCCTAAATATTAATACTCGCCATGCCCAATATTAATATTATATACATTTCTTGGTTAATATACAAAAATTCACCGACAAGGCAATTTTTAATTTATGATTGAAATACATTGATTTTTCCTGCCGTGTCCCTACATAATTTATAACTGATTTTTCAATTATTATAACTTTAAAT
Source organism: Aphanothece sacrum FPU1 (assembly GCF_003864295.1). Taxonomy (NCBI): domain Bacteria; kingdom Bacillati; phylum Cyanobacteriota; class Cyanophyceae; order Chroococcales; family Aphanothecaceae; genus Aphanothece; species Aphanothece sacrum. Next base: position 969,284 of record NZ_BDQK01000013.1, read on the forward strand.
GTCATCTTCTGGAAGATCACTAATTCCTGTAATTGAATCAAGAATGACTTCTAATTTTGCTGTCATTCGATTAAATTGATGTTCTAAACGATCTAATCTAGATTCAAGTCGATCAAAACGATTATCTACTTGATCAAAACGATTATCTATATGCTTTTCTAACACAGAAAAAGCTTCACTGATTCTTCCATCTGGTTCAATATCTAATTCCAAGGTTTTAATGCGTTCAACTGCATTTACTAATTGTCTTTTTAGTTGATTAATGCGTTTATTTTGTTCTTGTTGACTCATGTAAGTTAGACTCCTACCTACCATGATTAATAATGGTTTGTTTCTGTTTGAGAATTTTTCTGAGAAAGAATAGTTTCTATTTCTTTTCCAGAGGTTCCATAAGCTACATTAATAGCGTTTGGATCGATTTCTATTTGTTTCATTCTAACCCGAATTGCCTCCTCATTTGTGGGGTTTTTACGAATATATTCTCTTAATTCTTTGGGGGTCATTTGTTCAAACTGGTTCATGATACAAATCTCCAATTTCCATTTGAGTAAACAAGGATTTCTATTGTTTCTGCTTCTCCTGCTAAGATGTACACAGTTTTAAAAGTAGCATCGTAACGAAAAACATAAACTGGTTGTAACAAGTTTGAGAGTCGGTGACAAATTTCTAAACAAGTAATGGCTTGTTTTGCTGTGGGCCTTCTACTATTATAGCTTTTGTCGAAGGATTAATAAAACATAACATATCATTGAAGCTTATTTTATAATTCATCACTGATTTTTCAATTACTTTTTTGGTGAATATACAAAGATTCACCAAAAAAGTAATTTTTAATTTATGGTGGAAATACAAAGATTTCTCGTGCCGTGTCCCTACATAATTAATGATTACAAAAAATCTGTAGGGGCATGGCATTAGAAATTTATTGTGCCTTCCTAAATATTAATACTAGCCATGCCCAATATTAATATTATATACATTTCTTGGTTAAATTTATTTCAAAATTTTCTAACCATAAACATAGCCAAAAAAGTTGCAGCAAACCCCCAAAATACACTAATCAAAATATAAACTAATGCAAGGAAATATTCACTATTTTTAACCAATAAATTATTCTCATAAGAAAAGGAGGAAAACGTCGTAAACCCCCCACAGAAACCCGTTGCGAATAACAGTGTCCAATAAGGATTTAATTGATATCGTTCAATAATACCAATAACGATACCAATAATAAAACATCCCAAAATATTAACCGTCAAAGTTCCCCAGGGGAAAGGAGTTACCAGGTTACTACTAATAACCAGACTCAAAAAAAAACGGGAAACACTCCCTAAACCTCCCCCGACAAAAACTAGGATTAATTGTAACAGTTGCATAACTCTGATTATTAGGATTTAAGATAATTGATAATTGATTAATTAAAGGTTTTGAACCTTGCTTTTTAAGGATAAAAAAGGGAAAAAACCTCCCTATCCTCTCTATTAAAGGGCAAGGTTATTATCAATTATCCATTATCAACATCATGAACCCGATGAATATTAAGAATATCACTCATATTTCTAATTTGACCTATGAGACATTCCAACTGTTGACGATCGCGGATATCAATGCGTAAACTAATTCTGGCAGGTTTATTACGACCCGTTTTAACCCCCGCATTACGCACATTGATATTGAGATCCATTAACCGTGATAGAATGTCTCTGAGAACCCCCAGCCTGTCAATAGCTTCAATTTGAAGGTCAACCGGATAAGTAGGAGTATGACAATTACTGTCAAGAGTATTCCAACGCACGGGAATTAACCTATCTCCTGGTATTTGGTCTACATTACAACATCCTTGACAGTGAATAGAAATACCTCTAGCCCCCCTAGTCACCACCCCAATAATAGATTCACCAGGTAAAGGATGACAACAACCCGCAATATGATAGACTAACCCCTCAACCCCAAGAATAGGGGATACATTGGGTTTAGTTGGACAGGCAGGAGAAGGAGAAGCAGTTGGTAGAGTAATAGCAGATATACTCTGTTGTTGGCCCTTAACCATGGTTTCCCGTAAACGGTTCACTATTTGATTAAGAGTTATTTCCCCATATCCTAAAGCTGCTAACAAGTCGTCTACAGCTTGATAATTACATCGTTCCGTGACTGTTTGCATTCGTTCAGACTTAAGTAAAGCGTCTAACCCACTCTTACCTAACTCCTTTTCTAACATATCCCGACCTCTGGCCACATTTTCCTCACGGCGCGAGCGTTTATACCATTGACGAATGCGGTTACGCGCGCTAGGTGTTACTACAAAATTTAACCAATCTAAACTAGGATGGGCGTTTTTCTGGGTAATAATCTCGACCATATCCCCATTATTTAAGGAAGCATCGACCACCGACCATTTCCCATTAATTCTAGCCCCTTTCATGTGGTTTCCTACTTCCGTATGAATGCGATAGGCAAAATCTACGGCCGTGGCCCCTCTAGCTAAAGCGACCACATCTCCATGAGGAGTAAAAACATAAACATCATCATCAAAGAGATTATCTTTGAGATTATCTACATATTCTTGGGCATCTTTGAGGTCATTTTGCCATTCTAAAAGTTGCCTTAACCAGGTAAACTTTTCATCATCTTGGGAGAGTTTCGTCTGATGAGAACCTCCCGTTTCTTTGTATTTCCAATGGGCCGCGATACCATATTCAGCAATATGGTGCATTTCTAAGGTACGAATTTGTACTTCAATGGGACGACCAGTTGTCCCCACTACCGAAGTATGAAGAGATTGATAACGGTTCGGTTTAGGCAGTCCAATATAATCCTTAAAACGGCCAGGAATGGGTTTAAACTCATCGTGAACAACCGCTAAGGCCCGATAACATTCCTCATTATTTTCTACAATAATCCGTACTGCCGCAATATCATAAATTTCATGAAACCCCTTTTGTTGCCGTTCCATTTTCTGATAAATACCATACAGATGTTTAGGTCGTCCTTGCAGTTCTAAGACTTTGACCCCAATTTCTTGTAATCTTTGTAGTAGAAGACTTTTAACACTTTCAATACGGGTTTCACGGTCAATACGTTTTTCAGCTACTAAAGACTGTATATCTCGATAAGCATCAGTTTCGAGATATTTAAAGGAAAGATCTTCTAATTCCCATTTTAATCGCCATATTCCTAACCTATTAGCTAAAGGGGCAAAAATTTCCCTAGTTTCTAGGGCAATACGTCTTTGTTTATCCGGTCTAAGCGCGTCTAGGGTTCGCATATTGTGGAGACGATCGGCTAATTTGACCACAATCACCCGAATATCCTTGGCCATCGCCAAAAACATCCGCCGAAAATTCTCCGCTTGTTGTTCAGTGGTACTAGAGAAATTCAATTTAGATAGTTTTGTTACCCCTTCGACTAAGTGTCGAACTTCTTCCCCAAACTGTTTTTCGATGTCTTCTAGGGTTATTTCCGTGTCTTCTACCACATCATGGAGAAATCCTGCCGCAATCATCGCTTTATCTCCCCCTAAATCCCGCAATAACCCCGCTACTGCCACAGGATGCGCAATATAAGGTTCTCCTGACTTACGATACTGTCCTTCATGAAGTTGATTGGCAAAATTAAAGGCACGACAAATCAAGTTAAGATCATCGTTACTACCATTAGTTTGATAGGTAATTAGACATTGATTGAGCCAATCAGGTAGGATTAATTCATAGGGTTCAGCAGATTTGAGATCAGGTAGAGTAACGGTGTTCATAAGGGGGATCTAGCAATAAAGGAACAGAAGTTGACAAGATTAGGAATAAAAGAGTAATTAACTGAATTTAGCGATAACTATCTCAAATATACTGCCGCTTAATTTTTTTGTAGCACCACAACAGGCGAAAACTTGAGAAAGAAATATATGTTTTAATAATTTCAGTTTAAGACGAGATTCAGATTAGTTAAAATCCCGGAGAAAGATTAACATTAGTTTACATATCTTAGCGCAATATGGTGATCTATGTTACCGAAATTTGACTCAGAATCCTCTAGTGTTTTTGTCCAAGCTTTGTCTAAGTTCCAAGATCAAGTTATGGCCAAGGATCTAGATATCATGGCCTTACAGAAAACTTTTGCAGAAGTACAGAGTATTTACCAAGATCAAATGTTTGCTGTTCCCCCGGAAGCTTTAGATCCAGGGTTATTATCTACTTGGCAGTCTACCCAGACAGAAATTTATCGAACCTTGCGGTTATTGGGAACCGATTTACTGTTTTTACAGTCTTCTCGACAAAGGGGAACATTAGAGCAACGATTAGGAATTGTACGCGATCGCCTAGATCAATTAATAGGCTATAGTCAGGCTATAGGAATAAAATAAATTTGCCATGTGTTTTTTATGAATTCTTGATCAACACTTTTATTACACTACCTAAATCCCGCACATGGGGTTCTATCATAAGGTTTACGTGATTACCTAGCACAAAATGAATATCTACTGGTTCCGTAGAAAACTCACTCCATCCTAGAGATGAATCCTCTGAATCCTCAGTAATTAACTCATAATTGGGATCATCAACCATATCCTCATTAGCGCGTATAATCGTAATTTTACCGGGATACATCTGTTTAGGGAAATAATCAACTAGACATAAACAGCTAGTTTTATAGGCTTGTACGATATTTTCAAGCTGTGTAGTTTCTGCATTGGGAGGCAAAATATTAGCCATTTTAAAAAATTTTAAAACATATTTTAATTGCTCATCCACTGTTAAAGATTGAAGTATTTCATGGAAAATATCTACAGTTTTATCTACATAAATTTCTATCCCTTTGCTTACTTCAGCCAGCCAGCGTGCATGATCCCAATTAATATAATCAAGCAACATTTGCTTATCTTTATAAGTTGGTGCTGAGGAATCAATTATTGCTAGTAATGCTACTTTTTGACCTTGTTGATGTAACTGTTGTGCCATCTCAAAAGCCTGGCGTGGGGACATAAAAATCTATAAGCTAGACTTAATCAGGGATATAGCCCGTCGTCCTCGTCGATAATAGGCGCGTTTTTCGGGGCTTAATTGCATTAATGCCTGGGCTTCAACGGTAAATAAATCACAAGAGTCAACCCAATCTTTTCCATGAAGACCGATATAAAAGTTACTGTGTCTCCGTCGCATTTTCTTGTTTTTTCTGACTCTCCCCACATATTTTGCCAATCCTTTCTCTTTAATAATTTTTCCAGAAAATGTTGCCATTGAATAAGCTAGAGTAATCAATATAATTAAGGAAGTAAGGCGATGTCCTGTTAATTTCGTTCTTTCTAAATCATAACCACCTTTCTTAAAATCCCGAAACATTTCCTCAATACAAAATCTCTTTTTATAAGCGTCAATCGTCTCATCAATACTGGTTAAATTTGTGATAATAAACCAAGCTTCTTTTGTCTCTATTCCTCTATACTTCTTTTTCCATTTCGCCACTATATTACTGCCTATAAATCCTTTTGTTTTCGTAACTTTAACTCCTTGATAAAATAAAGACATTCCTGAAGATAATCCTAAATCTTTTAGTCGCGTCCACATTTCCTTTTCTACTTCAATATAGTTGCTTTTCTTCAATCTGAGTGCATAATAAACTCTTTTTTGTCCATGTAACCATTTTGCTAGTTCAACTGAGCAGAATTCTCTATCCCCTAAGACAACTATTTTATATTCTTTTAGAAAGAGTAATATTCGGGCTAATATACTTTTCTGTGTGTCAAAGTTACTATTACCGATGTGATCTAGCAACTCAAAATATAAGGGAATTCCTCTATTATCAATTACCAGACTTACCATCAAAATATTAATCAACCCCCATTGGGTTCTATCTATGGCAATATGTAAGACATCTCCTGTACTAAATGATTGCTTTAACCACTGTTTTATGATAGGTATCCATACTCCTTCAATTGTCAAACAAGGAATCTCGAAAAACCGTTTTAACTTTTTTCTCTTACTTTCAAATAAAATGGGACTGGGAAAATAACTAGCTAACTCATAAAACCTAATTTTCCTATATACTTGCACTAATTCTATCATGATTAACAGTATTAAATATTCCGATTTTTTCAGATACTTTGTTAAATGGTTGTTATAAATTTCTGGTAACATTTTGGGTTTAGACGGCGATCGCTAAAAAAAGAACATTTTCTTTTTACCATGTTTTGCTCTTTTCGTCATCTGGTAAGGCTTTCAGGGTTTCATGTCCCCACGCCAGGATGAATACACTTTTGATCAGGATATGGTGTATCAGTATTATTCCATTCTACAAATAGCACTTAAGATTTCTTGGCGTTGCCCCTGTCGATTGATTCGATAGGGAGCAATCATCAGAAAATAACCATTTTTGCTGATAAAACTCAGATTGATAAAGTCTTCAGACAAGATACTCCAATCGTTTGTTTCTAAAGCTTCGGCTGTTTTGAGGAGCCAGGAGGCAGAAAGTTCACAGGGATTTTCTGCTTGTTGGCGCAGTTTTTGGGCTGCAATGCTAATTTTATTCCCCCCGATCGCTTGAACAATGTCTTTGACGATTTCTTTCTCGTTTACCAAGGTTATGGTCATTTCCCTCCTGAATTTGAGAGCAAAATTTTTCACCTCGAATATTGTCCCTTAAACTCTAAACCATTTCAAGACATTTTTGTCTTTGTTGTAATAATAAGTACATCCGTCTGTTGCTTTGATAGATTTACCCAAACTTGCTCTACTTCTAATGGTACTTAGGGAATAATTAGTCAATGCCTTCATTTGTGTATGAGAAAGTCCTACGATGGTTTTATTAGAAACGATATCGGCTATTTCTTCAGGCTGAGGTTCAGTGGGAGATTGCTCATCAGATGGAATATCAATGGTAATTTGAGGATGGTCAAGGGGGACAATTTCAGGTTTTAGTGGAGACTGCTCATTAGAGGAAATATCAATGGTAATTTGAGAATTATCAGCAGAAATATCCATCATTTCTTTAGCTTTTTGTCGTCGATAATCCTGTACGGTTAGGAGTTGCCAATGGGAATCCTGAGATAATTCTAAAACCCATTGATGATAGTCAAAGATACTTTCCCGATGTCCCACACTGATAAAGGTTGTTTGGCTGGCTTGTAATTGTTGATATAAATTATTTTCATTGTTTAAGTCTAAGGCACTCGTAGCCTCATCGAGAATGGTAAATCTGGGACGGGTAACTAATACTCTGGCAAAAGCTAAACGTTGTTGCTCACCAAGAGAAAGCATATTTTCCCAAGGCATTTCCGTATCAAAACCATCGACTCGACTGAGTAAATTTTGTAGATTTACTGTCTGCAAAAGTGCTATCAATTCTGTGTCAGTTTTTTCTAGATGCTCATTGGGATAAAGTAACTGTTCTCGCAAAGTTCCTAATATTATGTAGGGACGTTGGGGCAAAAATAAGACTTCTTCTAAGGGGGGACGAAGTAGAATCCCAGTTCCTGCACTCCATAGACCAGCGATCGCTCGTAATAGAGAACTTTTTCCTCGTCCACTAGGTCCAACAATCAATAAACCTGCACCTGGTGTTACAGTTAGGGAAAGATTTTCGACAATTACCTGTTCATAGTTAGGTGTTTGTAATGTTACATTTTCAAAGGCCAAATGGTTATCTTCTAAAATTTTTATGGTGCTAAGATTGTCTGAGTTTTTGGTGACTTCTTCTAAGGCTTCGGAGAATTCAGATAGGCGTTCAACATAACTCGAAAAACGTCCTGATGTCCCAAATTGACGGATTAATTCCCCTAGGGCGTTGGCAAATAAATTAGCGGCTAAACAGGCTTGGCCCACTTGTCCAAAAGTGAGATCATCGCTATTAAAATACAACGGGCCAAGAATGATAAAAGTAAATACTTGGATCGCAGCCTGATAGCCGCGATTAAAAATTTCTGTGCTTCTTTCCCAATCAATTTTGCGTTTGGCACTGTTGAGAACTGAATTAAATCGACGATCAATAATGTTTATTTCTTGGCTTTCTCCCTTAAAAAATGCGATTGATTCGGCATGATTACGAACATGGGTTATGGCGTAATTGTAGTTAGCTTTAAGTTCGAGTTCCTCTTGATTAATTTTATTTAATTCTTGGGTTAGATAAATGCCAATTAAATTACCGACAATTGTCCAACCGACTAAAATCAAGGCAACCAGTTGGGAAATTGACCAGAGAATAACTATAAATGTCCCCATCTCCAGGACTTTTTCCAAAGAAGTGGCTAAAAAATTAAGGGCATTACTGGTAATCGGTTCAATTTCTTGGGATAGACGTTGATCAGGATTATCGAGATCGGATTTAAAATTAATTCTATAATAGGCACGCTCGCTAAAATACTTTTCGAGAATCCAATCATTTAGCCATTCGTACCAATCAAGAGCAATTCTTTTTGTCAGAAATTTAACAAATCCCACTAAAAGTGTCACCAATAACAACCCAAGGGCAAAAACAGCTAAAGTTTCGACAAATTTGGTAAAATCTTCTTTTTCAATAATGACATCCACTAAATAATTACTAACAAAACTATTGAAGGCATTTAAGCCCACAACTGCCATAATTAACACAATTAGGAGAGTCATCATTCCCCAAGCTCGAATTACATCGGAAAAAGCTCTTCCTCCTGGCTTAGTGGGATACCAATAGGGTTCTGTGATCGCTTTGATATTCTGCCAAAATTTAGCAAAAGTCGAAGTTGCATTGAGTATAGATTGATCTTGAATAACTTGTTTGGCCATATTTTCGATGTGATCGTCCTTCTTCTTTCTAGAAATTAAACGCTATTGCCATGAATGTTTAATTGATTTAGATCTTCAGTCTTGAACGATCAACACACTGTTATTTTTATTCCAAGGCGATTACAGTAGTCAAATTGTAATACTTCTAAATTAATATAAGCTTGTAATCTAGTTTCATCCATAACCATTTTTTGGGGGTTGGTAAACCAAGGAGAAGATTATATTTTTTCTGGATTTGTTAATTTTCTTTCGACTCGCTTGACTTTTTGGAAAAATGCTTCATCTAGCGGTGGAATATCTGAGTAATCAATATCTTCATCAGACATTGTTTCTAACTCTTTTGCCCGTTTTGCACTCATGGATGGAATTTTGTCAAGATTTTTATGTACGGTAGTCATAATGCAGTTCTTGTTCTTTTGTGTTGGCTCGTCGTGCCGAGATAAGTCTCAGCCGCCCTTCTGTTTCAGTATACACCACTGTCATGATCGTCAACTGGCTATTGCTACCAATAGCAATATATCTTATCTCCCCATAATCAATTCTGGTATCAACTATTTCATAAGTTGGATAGGGAAATATTTCAGCCGCTTCTTCAAAGCTTATTTTGTGCTTTTTTTGATTAGCTTTGTTCTTGTCAATATCCCATTCAAATTCCATTATTTTCTTTATTTTAGAAACTCTAGGGATATTATATGATGGTTGTGCATAATGGCATCGGGCTTAATAGTATTAAGCCCCTACATAAAAATTGTACCCGATTTAACCCTATAGGGGCATGGCATTAACAATCTCTGATATTTACCATAAGATTAATGTTGCCATGCCCCATATTCATGTCAATTATTTTGATTTGGGCATGGCCTTTTGAAAATTTTGGTTTTATCAACAGGTTATCATTGTCATGCCCCTACATTTATTCTTTGATTGCCAAAATTAAACCCCAGCATGACCTAAAGCTAATCCAGCCACCAACATTCCTAAAACTAGAAAAGGTTGTGCGCTGGCTTGATATTTCACATCATTTTCTAAGGGATTTCTCAAGAAATACATATCTTGAAACGTGATTTGAGGAATGACTAACAATAACAAAATAGTTGCATAAAGATTCTGGTGAATATAGATTAAGTAAGCCCCTATTCCCGCTTGAAATAGATCAATCATAATCACACAAATCCAAGCAGCAGTAGTTACCCCAAACATAACCGGAAGGGATTTTAAACCTAATTGACGATCGCCTTCCACACTTTTAAAATCATTAACAATGGCAATACCTAAACCAGCCATACTGTAAATTAGAGTCAAAACTACAATTGTCCAATTTAACTGACCAAATAAAGCATGACCGGCCCACCAAGGTAAAGCAATATAACTTGACCCTAAAGCATAATTTCCTAACCAACCATTTTGTTTTAACTTTAACGGAGGGGCTGAATAAATATAAGCCAGAAATGCACCCCCAAGAGTCAAACATAACATCACAGGAAAGTCATGACCGGCCCAAACATCAAGTCCATATCCTAAACTTAATCCGGCCCCCAATAACAGCAAAATCTGAGCCTTTACTTGAGGAACAGAAATGGCCCCCGAAGGAATAGGACGATAGGGTTCATTAATCGCGTCTATTTCCCTGTCATAAAAATCATTGAGGGTTTGGGTATATCCGGCCATCAAAGGCCCCGACATCAGCATACAAGCTGCCACCATGAGGACATTTTCTAGACTCCAAACATACCCCCCCGAAGAAGCGGCCCCACAGACTACCCCCCACATCAGAGGAATCCAAGTAATGGGTTTCATCAGTTGTAATCGGATTTTCCAGATGGATGTCTCTCCAGAGGTGGCCCCTTTCATCCCTAACAGTTGGCGAGTTTTGCCACCACGCTCATTCGGATTAGATGTAGATGAGTCAGACATAAGCGATTAATGGTTAAAAGGAAACAATGAGATAATGATTTTGGAATTTTGCCCCTTTGACTGATTGACCGGCCAAGGGAGGAGGTAACTCAATATTGCGTCGTTGATCTCCGGCTTCAATGGTCAATTCTGGGCCATATTGGGTTAATTTGACTTGTTTTTTGTCAAAACCTGGTAAAAATATCTGTATCTGACGGGCCGCTACGTCAATAGTGAGAGGTAATGGTGCTTGAGTATCAGCTAATAAGTCCGGTAAAGCATCTAATAAGGGTTGCCAGTCATCTCCTGTACGTTGAGGAATGGCACTCACCCCTAAAGGGGCAAATTCTTGCGTTAAAGTGTCCGTTGCTTGGGTTTTGTTGAGTAAGACCCCTTTAACCGTCAATCCGATTTGTTGGGCCCCTCCCCAAATATATTTTGCTTGCGCGATCGCCACTTTATCGTCAGTTGTTACCAGATAAGCGGCCAGTCGTTTAGGATTAGCGATCGCGGCTTTTCCCTGACTTAAAATATCATTGGTGGTTCCTTGAGATAAATCGTCAGCACTCCAAGACACATTAAGAATGGTACTGGTAATGGGTTGAATAAAGGGAGATAAAGCTTTAACTACATCAGATTCCCCTAATACTTGGCTAAACCGTCGAGCGTACCAACTGCTGATCTCAGGAATACCGAGCATTCGCAGGGTGGTTAAACTACTGTCACCATCATAGATAATGACCTCGTATTTGCCACTTTTATCGTATTCTCGGATAGCATTGAGGGCTAAACCACTATCCATCCCTGGTAAGATGCCTAACTCTTGTCCATAGACATTTTTAAGAGTCGGCGATCGCAAATATTTGGATTCTAATTCCTTGACATCTTCCCAACCTTGTGCTATGAGAGCCGTCGAATTTAAGTTAACGACCTTGAGATTAGGGGCGATATCAGTGGGAGAAGAATCGACCGGAGTACCGAGTAACATAGAAAAAGCAGGACTAGGATCTTGACCTATAAGAAGGACTTGAGATCCCAGACCAGCCAATTTTTTAGCAGCCGCGATCGCCAAAGTAGTGCGACCCGTTCCGCCTTTGCCTAAAAAGGTCAAAATCAAAGCCATGAGACTGCCTGTGGTTTGTTATTACTTTAGTTTAGACGAGAGCGAGTTCATCCTCAAAAAACCAGGTAGCGGTTTTGTCTTTAAATTCAACCACAACCCCGACCCCACTACCATCAGTCATTTTATAGTCTGTGACAATGCCTTGTGCGCCTAGTTTTTTGACGATATCCTGAGATACCCGATCTCTAAGACGAATGACTTTAACTTTTTGACCGATTTCCATTCCTAATTCTACTGATTATATTAAATTGACCATTCTCAAGTGTAACTGAATCTGGCACTTACTTTTGATGGGAAGTTCTAAATTATGAATTATAAATTATGAATTATAAATTATGAATTCAAAGATACCTCAATCTGGTGATGGGGTGATTGTAAATTATGAATTATGAATTATGAATTATAAATTATGAATTCAAAGATACCTCAATCTGGTGATGGGGCGGGTTTATTTAATATATTGGTTAAAATCGTCAGAATTTCCTGAAAAATCCGCCCCTACGTCTACTTGGCGACCAGGGAAACTCTAAGTTAAGATAACTCGTCTGGTGTGAATAACTCGACAAAAGCACCTGACATTGAATACAATACGCCTTTAAATCCCAACTTATTATCTTGATCCCTATTATGACCTTATCGGTAAAAGGGAGTCTTGCAGGATCATCTTTCGGGAGATACCTGGAATTACTCCAAATTTTAGTAGAAAGAAACTTAAAAGGACGCTATCGCGGCTCATTGTTAGGGATATATTGGTCGCTACTTAATCCCTTAATTATGACGGGACTCTATGCAGCGATTTTCGGCACAGCCTTTGCTACTTACTTTGATAATTCCATCTTAAACTATGTCCTAGCTGCTTTTACCGGACTGATTGTCATTAACTTTTTTTCGGCCGCTACTAGCCAAGCTTTAAGCAGTGTGGTCGGTAATGGGGCATTACTCAATAAAATTCAACTTCCGGTAACGATTTTCCCAGTCTCAATGATTGTAGCGAATATCTTTCAGTTTGTGATGGGGCCCCTACCTTTGCTTGCCATCGTGACATTATTGAATTCAAAAAATCCCCTAAATGTCCTAGCTTTATTATTGCCTCTGATTGGTCTAAGTTTAGTCTGTGGGGGAATAGGATTTTTAGTAGCTGCTTTGTATGTATTCTTTCGGGATTTGCCCTATTTTTATGAGTTAGTGTGTTTTGTCCTCTGGATTAGTTCTCCTGTCTTTTATCCTTCAGAAATCATTCCACCGGCCGTTAAACCATTTTTACTATTCAATCCATTGATTCCTATTATTGAAAGTATTCGCCAGATTTCTTTATCCGGGGACTTACCCAATTTATTTTTAATTGGTCACTCCCTACTTAATGGACTGATTTTTTTAATGTTAGGCTGGATTTGTTTCAAAGCTTGGCAAAATCAATTTATGGACTTATTATAAACGTTACATGACGGAACTAATTAGACTCGATCAAGTTTCTCTATGGCGCAGAACCCAAGAAGAGTTTTCTTATGACCTCAAGAAAACTGTTTTGTCCTTTTTGGAAGGAAAATATCGCCAACCATCGAGAAAATTAATTCTCGACCAGATCAATTTAACCGTTAAAACGGGAGAAAAAGTCGGGATTATCGGGGCTAATGGTTCCGGAAAATCCACTTTACTCAAAGTGATCGCGGGAATTTTACAACCTTCTTCTGGCCAAGTAAGAGTTAAGGGAGAAATCGCTCCTCTAATCGAATTAGGGGCCGGATTTGATGGAGAATTATCTGTTACTGATAATATCATTCTTTATGGAGTGATGTTAGGCTTTTCTCGTCAAGAAATGAAGGAAAGAGTAGCTTCTATTTTGGATTTCGCTGATTTAGAAGAATACGCTTTTGCACCTGTTAAAGCACTTTCATCAGGTATGGGGGCCCGTTTGGGATTTGCGATCGCCACTGATGTTGAACCCGATATCTTAATTCTTGATGAAGTCTTATCAGTAGGAGATGAAAGCTTTAAAAATAAATGTCAAAAACGGATGGATAAATTATGGGGTCACAATACAACAATTTTGGTGGTTTCTCATGGTTTAGAATATATTCGACAATCTTGCGATCGCGCTATTTGGCTAAATCGCGGTAAAATTCGTTTTGCTGGCAGTACCGATGAAGCTATTCATCATTATCTAACAGCTGTTCAACAAGATCTAGATGTAGGATTACACACTCATTAACATGAAAATACTAATCACTGGAGGGGCCGGTTACATTGGCTCTATTTTAACCCCAACTTTACTGGCAAAAGGCTACGAAGTAACTGTCTTAGATAGTTTTATGTTTGGCCAAAATAGTTTGGCTGATTGTTGTCAATACGATACTTTTAATGTGGTTCGTGGCGACTGTCGTAATGAATCTTTGGTCAAAGAATTACTCAAAGATGCTGATGTTATTATCCCATTAGCAGCATTAGTAGGTGCGCCTTTATGTAGTCGAGATCAAATTGGTACCAAAACTATTAACTATGAAGCGGTTAAAATGTTGTGTGATTTGGCGAGTCCAGAACAACGAATTTTAATGCCTGTGACTAATAGTGGTTATGGTATCGGTGAAGCGGGTAAATTTTGTACGGAGGAGTCTCCTTTACGTCCGATTTCTCTTTATGGTACGACAAAAGTTGATGCAGAAAAGGCAGTTTTAGAAAGAGAAAATAGTATCACTTTCCGACTGGCTACAGTCTTTGGAATGTCACCTCGGATGCGGGTTGATTTATTGGTTAATGATTTTGTTTACCGTGCTTTTTATGATCGGGCTGTAGTAATTTTTGAAGGGCATTTTAAACGCAATTATATCCATATTCGAGATGTGGCTAAGGTCTTTATTCATGGAATCGAAAATTTTGAAGCTATGAAGGGTAAACCTTACAATGTGGGCTTAGAAGATGCTAATTTATCTAAGTTAGAATTGTGTGCTGAAATTAAGAAATATTTACCCAGTTTTGTTTATTTAGAAGCACCTATTGGGGAAGATCCTGATAAACGGGATTATATTGTTTCTAATGCCCGTATTCTTAAGACAGGTTTTGAACCAGAATGGCCGTTAGGACGAGGTATTCGGGAATTAATAAAAGGTTACACTATTTTACGCAATACGGTGTATTCCAATGTTTAATGACTTGGGTTTGATAACTTAAATAATATTCAGAGAAAGGGATTTTAAGCACCTTTCTCTTTTTTTATCCCAAATTTAACTTAATTTATTAAATTAGATATAGAACAATTATTCTAGCTACAAATACATAGGTTTTCATTATAATTTGAGCTAAAGATATACGTATAAATTATGTATAACAGTAAGTATACAATAGAAATGTTATACATGAAAAGTTAAATATAATATCGTTGTAGCGAGCTTAACAAAATGAATGGATTGTTTAAAAAAATAGGATTAGTTAGTTTAGTTAGTACAAGTTTAATTGTAATTGGAGCAGAAAGTTCTTGGGCTGCCATTGTCAACAACCGTCCCCTTGGTGCTAATGATTTCAACTCTAGTTCTCTCCAGACTATTATGAATGGGATTAACTCTGGCATTAATGTTAAAACTGATCAATCATCAGTGGCTTTGTGGAATGTGACAAAATCTAAAAACTCTGCTGCAACGATGATTATCGAGCTTGCTGGATTAGCTCGTGTTAACACCTTTGGACTCTACGATCCTACTAATAAAAGCTTAATTCAAATCTTTGAAGGAGACGATGTAGGAAATGCCACACGAAAGGAATCTGCCACAATTGCTTTTACCAGAGTTAAGAATCAGTACATTGTGACCATTACTGAAGTCCAAAAGAATAAAAATGATGATAAAGATGGATTAGTAACAACGGGTACTCTCAATTCTAATTTCTTTGGTTTTTATCTGATGAACCCCCAAGGGATTTTCTACACTGAAGATTCAGCCAATCAAAACGGTAAACCTCAAACCATTGTTTTTGATGGAAATGGAAACACCCTAAACTTAAAAGGGGCTGAAATTAATGATACAACCTTCGATAAAGGCGATGACTTTATCCTCGCTTTTGAAGACATTCCCTTCGACAGAAGTGACAAAGACTTCAACGATATGGTTCTTAAAGTTGGTGGTATTGGAGCAGTGACCCCTGAGGATACTCAGACTATTCCTGAACCCCTCACCATACTCGGTACATTTGGGGCGGCTGGTTTTGGAGCTTTCTTCAAACGAAAACTAGCTAAAAAATAAATGTTCTGATAGCTCAATATCGTATTTTTGTGGCGATAGACTTTAACTCTTTAGAGTTAAGCTATACAAACAAAGGTTGCCCACTTTCGTATAACTTAGTCCGCGAAGGCGGACTTCGTTTTTATAGGATGAGGCTTTAGCCTTTTATTAAATTATTAGTTTAGTAATTAAGTAATTAAATACTTTCTCACAAGTTTCACAATTAAGTTTTTCAAAAAAAACAGAGTTATCTTTCATATATATTTTAATAATTAAAAACCAATATTTCTCTAATTAAACCGCGACTATTACCTTTAGAATTAATCATCCTTGAAGCAGAAATACGAGTTATATTAAACTCCTGATATAATTTATCAAAAAAAGTATCATCAACATAATTTGTCGGATCAGAATTACTTAGCATTTGTAACGCTCCCTGATTTGATGCTGTCACAAAAACATCTCTTAACCGTCTTTGTTCATTATCATCAAAATCTGATGAACTATAAGCATTAAAACTAGCGGTTTTACTAATAGGACGATAGGGCGGATCATAATAAATAAATGTAGATTCATCCGCATATTTTAGAGCTTCAGAAAAATCTTTGTGTTGAATTTCAGCAATTTTAAATGCTTGATTAACAGCCCTAAGATTTCCCTCATTGAGTATTTTAGGATTTTTATAACTACCCATCGGAACATTAAAATGCCCCTTACTATTAACCCGATATAAACCATTGAAACAAGTTCTATTGAGAAAAACAGTAAAAGCGGCCCTTTCTAGCCAATCTTTATCATAAGTATTAGTATCAATTTTTTTATCAAACTCATTGTAAATATCTCTAGATTGATAATAAAAAGTGTTTCGGTTATCAGGGGTTAAACTCAGATAATTTTCTTCTAAAATAGATAATTTATTAATAAGAGAATTAACATCATTTTGAATAACTTTATAAAGAATAATTAATTCTATATTTTTGTCAAAAAGATAAGCTTTTTTAATCGGAAAACGAGAGTAAATATCAAAAAATACGGCTCCCCCACCCAAAAAAGGCTCTATATAGGTCTTTATTTCTCCGGTGTGCAGTTTTTTAGGATATTTTGGGTTAATTTCGGGTAATAACTGGGTTTTTCCTCCTGCCCATTTCAAAACTGGAGATATTATTATGTGTACCATAAGATTTAAAAAACAATAAAAGAGGGAACAAATTGTTCCCTCTAATTAAAAAATTATAGGCGATTGAAAGTATGTTAATGATGACCAGCTTAATGACAGGTTTGTTAGTAAGCAAGACCCATACTACGGGTAGTTTCTGCGCCTAGATAAACACGGATGCTCAAGAAGTCAGTAGGACAAGCGGTTTCGCATCGTTTGCAACCAACACAATCTTCTGTCCGGGGGGAAGCAGCAATCTGAGCAGCTTTACAGCCATCCCAGGGAACCATTTCCAGAACGTCTAGGGGACAAGCGCGAACGCATTGGGTACAGCCAATACAGGTATCGTAGATGTTAACTTTATGTGACATTTAGTATTCGGCTCCTTAACCTTGGTGTTCTCCTAAATTAAACAGTCGGGGTTGACGATTCCCACATACAACGCTTACGCTTTGTACGGGGATTTTTCGCGCAGATCTGTTAAGGGATAGTTTACCGCAGAGACTGAATTTCCTTATCTAAAAAGGGTCAGAACTTTAAATTATGTAACAGTTCAAAGATCTGATTTAAACTCAGGCATCATAATTGTACACTTAAACGTCATAAATTCTAATTTAGTGATATTTCCCGTTATTAAACCAACTTTAAAATCAGTAATCTCTTTTTTCTGTCTATATTCTTGATTTTTTATCCTTTTAGCTTTTTTCTAATCTTCTAATTGTTTAACGGAAACTTCCACCGCTTCTACATCAATAGTTCCAGGAGGTGTAATTCTCTGAAAATGTCCCCCTTGAATTTGGAGTGGTTCTCCACAACTAGGACAATTACACTCTATAGAATTAAAGGCGGTAAACTCATAATTACACACAGGACATTGATCTTCGACTAAATTTCGTCTCATCCACCAACGCAACCCCCAAAAGCTGATGATGGGTAGCAAAATGATCGCCCCCAACAAAATCAAAAAGCTATTGACAACCCAACCTAAGCCAATAGACCCTAATAACAGTCCTAACAATAAGAAAGTTAACAAACAGCCTAAACCTGAATTGTTCATCCATACTAATTTTGGGTACTGATTATTCACGACGATCTCCGATTGCTAATCCCTAGCACTGTTGTTTTTCTATCTTAAATGCAAAAAGAGGACTCCCGCTACACCGAAAGGTTAGCGGTGAGATGAATTTTTGCCATTACTTCGATATGAATAACGGTTAATGGTCATGATTTGGTGAGATAATTAATTCATCTATAGATGTGTTAATAATGCAACATGGCTAAGGAAAAAGATTCCTTAACATCATCTTCGCCAAAAACAACGGTCTTAGCTGTTGTCAATGGCAAAGGGGGCGTAGGTAAAACAACGACTGCGATTAATTTAGCGGCTATTTTAGGGGAAAAACAAGCGGTTTTATTGGTTGACGCTGATCCCCAAGGTTCGGCCACTTGGTGGGCCGAACGAAACCAAGCGGGGATGAATTTTGATTTGACTGAGGAAACTGATCCGAAATTCTTAGGTAAACTTCGTCAAATTAACGAATATGCTCTAATTGTCGTGGATACACCCCCTGCATTGCGTTCAGAAGCTCTGCAAGCGGTTATTACTTGCGCTGACTATCTGGTATTGCCTACACCACCGGCCGCGATGGATTTAACGGCACTCATTGAAACGGTACGCACCGCCGTTATGCCCCTTAAAACTCCTCATCGGGTACTATTGACCAAGGTAGATGCTCGCAGTTTAAAGGAAACCTTGGAGGCGCAAAATACCCTGTTAGAGTTGGGAATTCCGGCTTGTCATGCCTTTGTACGTCAATATAAGGCTCATGAACGGGCTGTTTTAGAAGGGGTTCCTATTACGGAATGGCGGGGGAAAAATTCTAAGGAAGCTCAAGCAGATTATCGTCGTGTTACAGAAGAACTACAAAGAGATTGGGGGAAATTATGAGAAAACCACGAATATCGGATTTAATACGGGAAGAAGTGAATCAATCTATTGATGTTGAAGCGACTGTTTTGGAAACTTCAGATACTGTTTTAACTACTTCAAATAATGACATCACTAACACTGAAATTGATGCTCAAGTTAATGAATTAACTGCAGCTTTAGAAAAAGCTCATGAACAAGTTAATACTTTAGAAACTCAGATTAATTCTTTGGAAACTGAAGTCAAAAATCAAAAAAAATTAGTTAAAAGTTTAGAGACTAGGTTAAAAGAAAACAGTAAAAATCAAACGGAATTAGATGATCAAAAACAGTTAGTTGAGAAACTTTACGCGCAACTTCAACAAAAAGAAGAAATTGTCAGCGAATTAGAGAAAAAAAATCAACTAATTGAATTACTTCAAACTGAACTTAATAATATTCCTAAACCTGCCCTAATTCCTGCGCCAGCTAAAGACATTATTGTACAGAAAGAAGTGCAAAAAGAGACAGCTTTTGCCAGACAAGGGCGAGAGTTAGAAGCATATATCTCTCCTGCTGTTACCAGTAAACAAAAACAATTAACTAATCAAGATATTGGTTGGTTTGATTAATAATTATTCTAGGGGTTTAATACGGTTAAATTCTATAGGATGCGTTGGGAACGCATCCTACTAGGTTGTTTTATTTCAAAATGAGAATTGCTGAAAAAAACTTGTCAAACTTAACTTGACATGATATTATATAGATAATGAAAAATGTGCGCGCCTGTAACCTCTTTCCTAATAAAAAAAATGTAGGGACACGCCACTAACAATCTTTGTACAAAACCATAATCTACAAATTGCCTTGTCCTGGTTAATTAATAATTAAATCCGCGATCATATAATATTGGGCAAAGTCAACGGAACTGTTAACGCTGATGAGTTATTAGATTTAGTTAAAAAAGCTGAAATTGAAGGAGAAAGAATTATTATAGAAAAAGAAGGGAAAGGCCAAGTCGCTATTATTAATTATGCAGATTTACAATATTTAGAAGCTTTAGAAGATGCGAGAGATTCTGAGTTATTACGTCAAGCAGTAGCAGAAAGTAATGGAGAATTTTACACTCTTGAAGAAATGTTAGCAGAAAAAGGATTAACTTTAGAAGATATAGCAAGGGAAGACTATGAATAAAACCTATTTTCTGCAAATAGATAAAGTCGCAATTAAAGCATTGGATAACTTGCTTTTGAAAATATATAAACAAGTGACAATGAAACTATTTTTATTGCAAAAAAATAGTTTTCCTCAAGATTGTAAAAAACTACAAGGATATGAAAGAGGTTATAGAGTTGATCAAGGTGAATATAGAATTTTATACATGGTTGAGGATGATAAAATTAGAGTGTTTAAAATCGGTAAACGTAATGATGATGAAGTTTACCGTAATTTATAATATAAAAAACACTAAAAGAGTTAATTCCTAAGTCAATCTTTCCCGTCCGATATGTACTTCCCATTCTACAACTCTAGCAGATTCTGCTAACATACCGTCTCGAACACGAGGACTTGTATTGACAATTTCGAGGGCAGCCTCAGCATTCTCCGCTTTTATTATCCATAGTCCTGTACCATCATGAGGAAAAAACGGGCCACAGCAAATTAAAACACCTTTTTGGGCTTGTTCACGGAACCAGGAAAGTTGATCAAGATCATGTTCAGGATGGTCGTTTTTGTATTGATAATAGTCTGGGACAGTGGCAACAACAACAGCAAAAAGTTTAGTCATACTCTTATTAGTAAAATCTAATAAATTTTAATTTCTCACTTTGCGAATATTACGCCAAGCTTGCCATCCAACATATCCTAAAAGAAAAGTCGCTCCGATGGCAAATCCCCAACCACTGGGAATATTAGAAAATCCTAAGGCTAAACTACCAACCCAAAGAGTTAAAGCATAAATAAATAACACCGTCAGACGATGAGAAATACCTGCTTCAATCAAGCGATGATGTAAATGACGTTTATCAGCAGTAAAAGGTGATTTACCTTGAGTCAGACGAGAAATAATCACAGCCGACATATCCACAATGGGAACAGCTAATACCAGAATAGGCAAAAGAACCGCCGTAACCGCTACTGTCGTCACTGCAGCCGTTTTTACCAATCCAATGACCCCAACTCCTGCTAAAGTAAAGCCCATAAAATAAGCCCCCCCATCCCCCATAAAAATCTGGGCCGGGTTAAAATTGTACCGTAGAAACCCTAATGCCCCCCCGGCCAAAGCTGCTGCAATCAAAGCTGCGGCCGGTTGTTCCATAAATAAGGTTAAAACCATCATCACTACCGCAGAGATGCCACAGCCACCCGCCGCTAAGCCATCTAAACCATCAATCCAGTTAACTGCATTGGCCATCCCTACCAGCCAAATAACGGTTAGGGGGAGACTTAACCAACCAATTTGGACTAAATCCGCAAAAGGAATGGAGAGGAAATCAATACGCACTCCCACACCCCAAGCTGCACTAGCTACAATCGTTTGTACAATTAACCGAGACATGGGGCTAAGATTAAACAAATCATCGGTTAATCCAATCAGGAAGAAGGCAATACCCCCTAAAATAACCCCCCAAATTTCCCATTCTTTATTGGGAGGAAGCAAACCAAAGCCCCCCAAAACCCAAACGATGAGAAGGGCGATTATGGTTCCGGCAAAAATAGAGACTCCCCCTAAGCGTACCATTGGACGTTGGTGCATTTTTCGTGGATTAGGTTTATCCACAAAACCCGTTTTATGACCAATTTGATTGATGATGGGGGTACTCCACCAAACAACCATCAGTGAAATGAAAAAGGCGGAAAGATGGAACAGTTCTCCTGGCATGGTCATAGGCCTGGTTAGTTGGGTGAGTCGTTTACCACAAGGTTTACCTTAAGTTACTCTATTTTGGTATGGTCAACCTAAAGCCTATTATTGAGTTTAGCTTTTAGATTGACCAAGAATCTCAAATCATTACCAACTAGATTTAACTACACCGGGTAAAAGTCCTTGGTGGGCCCATTCGCGCAGTACGTTACGAGATAAGCCAAAATCCCGATAATATCCTCTAGAACGTCCTGTGACCCAGCATCGGTTACGACGACGGTTAGGGGAACTATTACGGGGGAGTTGCTGAAGTTGACGCTGTAAGTTCATTTTATCTTCATAGTCTTCGGCTACGCGAAATTCTTCTTTAAGGGTCGCGCGTTTCTCTGCATACTTATCTACTAGACGACTGCGCTTTTTTTCGCGCTCAATCATGGATCTTTTAGCCATAAGTCTTAGGGTTAGATTTTTCCAATAAAGACACCATTCTCTATTATAACCCAAATTTTTGGTCGTTGGACATAAAATAAATAACTGTGTGTTAAAAAAACGGGTTCTCCAAATTTTGTCAGAAATGCAGGTACTGATATATTGAATGAAATACGGCTATAACTCCGAACTCCGATTGTTGGGTTTCCTTCGTCAACCCAACCTACATTGTTTAATCACCTCTGTATTGATGATTTGTTGTTGTGTTTGTATGTTTCCTGATTTGTATTAAACTATTATTATGTTCCAAACTACGCGCCGTCGTTTAGCTATTTGGTATACTAGCGTTACTGCTATCTTATTATTATTATTTGCAACGGTTGTTTTTTTCTATGTTCGGAGTACCTTAGTAGAAAGAATTGATGATACTCTTAAGCACGTTGTTGAAGTAGTTAATCGTTCCTTAGTTATTGAATCAGTTTCTTTGGAAGAAGGACGATATAACGTTAATGTTGAAGCAAGTTTTAGGGATAATAGAGAAGCAGTAGAAGACGATCACATTGAGATAGAATGGTTTAATTCTCAAGGTGAATTATTATGGTCTACTTTTACTGCAACCCCTAAGATTAATGTTAACCCTTATCGACGGGCCGAAACTGTTTATCTTGCAGATAATCGTGTTCTTAGACAAGTCACACAACGAGTTAATATAGATCATTATATTTTAGGTTATTTAAGAGTCAGTCATCCTTGGTTTGAAGTGACAAAACCTATTCGTCAATTAACCATTGATTTAATATTAGGAGGATTGTTTACTATTATTATTGTTGGATGTATTGGCTGGTTTTTATCAGGTTTAGCCATTAAACCTATTCGAGATTCTTATCAAAGTTTAAAGCAATTTACGGCTGATGCTTCCCACGAATTAAGAAATCCTATTGCCACTATTCAAACTAATGTACAAATGGCTTTAGCTTATCCAGAAGCCGATCCACAATTGCAACAAAGACAGTTAAAAGTAGTAGAAAGATTGACAAAACGCTTAGGAAATTTAGTCAATGATTTATTATTTTTAGCTCGTTCTGATAGTGGAATTATACAAACTAATTATCAACCTGTTCCTTTAGATGCGTTATTAATTGAAGTCATAGAAGAACAAAGAACTCTAGCAGAACAAAAAGAAATTTTTCTCTCTTTACACATTCTTGATCCTGAGCCAAAATTATTAGACCCATCTCAAGATAATTTTACCTTACAAGGAGATTGGGATCAATTAGCTCGTTTATTCACTAATTTAATTAGCAATGCTTTAGAACATAGTTTTATAGATGAAGATTTAATTAAAAAAAAAGCAAAGATACCGTCAATTGAAGTAGAATTAAAAAAAATTAAACGAGATCGCTTTACTCACTTACAAGTTAAAATAAAAGATAATGGTAAAGGAGTATCTGAAACAGTATTAACTCATTTATTTGATCGATTTTATCGAATCGATACGTCTCGAATGTATAAAAAATCAGGAGGAACAGGATTAGGATTATCCATTGCTAAAGCTATCGTTGAAAATCATCACGGACAAATTAAAGTAGAAAGTATCCTAGGAAAAGAAACAACTTTTACCGTTAGTTTACCTTTGTAAAATAATCAGAAATATGAATCAATCTCTAGACCAATTTAATCCTAATTATTTAGTAGCTTTAGATGAAATTTATCATAGTAATTGGGTAGCCAAGAAAAAAAGACAAAACATTTTTTTTCGTCAAATTATTAATCATCTTTGGCCCAATGGTCATCCAACAAAATTAATACAAATTACAGGAACAAATGGTAAAGGTTCAGTCTCTTATTATCTAGAACAAGGATTACAAATAACAGGTAAAACCAGTGGTTCTTGGACAGGTCCTCATATTTTTGATTATGCAGAACGTTTTCATATTAATGGTCAACAAGTAAGTCATAATGATATTATTTTAGCCTATCAAAATATTCAACAATCTTCTGATAACTTTTTAAGTAATTACCCTAGTAATTTGTCTTTAACTTTTCCTGAAATTGGCATTTTAATGACCTTACATTTATTTGAAAAATATGAAGTAGATTGGGGTATTATGGAAGTAGGTTGTGGCGGTCGTTATACAGATTTAATGGCTCTAGATATGGTAGCTTGTGTTCTTACAAATGTCGGTAATGATCATCCGAAAACTTTGGGAAGTGAACTATGGCAAAGGGCTTTAGATAAAGCAGGAATTGCTCGTCCAGGTGTACCTTTTTTTACCTCAGAAATGGATGCTGCTAAATATTATGTCATGAAAACTGCCGAAGCACAAGGCGCAAAAGTTTTGACAATTGAAGAAAAAGAAGTAGAGGAAGTTGAAAAAATTATCGGTATTACTCCTCAATTTAAGTTACGGAATCTGACCCTAGCTTGTCAAGTAATTCGTTATTTTTATCCTGAGTTGAATTTAAAAGATTTACTCGAATCTATGAAAAAAAATTTACCAGGACGTTTCGCTAATATTGCACCTAATGTGATAGTAGATGTGGCTCATAATTCTGACAAAATTGCTCGTTTAGCTGACCAATTAAGTTATACTTTTCCTGGTAAAAAATTCACCTTTTTAATTGGTCTAACCCGTGAACGCAACATAAGAGAAGTATTTGCTCCTATTCTACCATTAGCTAAGCGTATTGTAATTACTGGGGCTTCTTATGCAGGTCAAAATCCCGAATTATTAGCCCAACAATTACACCTTGATTTTGCTAATATTGAGGTAGAACTTGAACCTAAAAAAGCTTATGAACAGGAATTAAAAATTTTACAAGAAGGAGAAATATTAATATTAACTGGATCAGCTTATATGATTGACCAAGCTATTAATCCTAATCCTTATTTACGTCATCTTAATGCTACTTATGGTTGGCGTAATCAAAAATAAAATTATGCTAAATTAATAATTAATGACAGACCTTATGTCTGATCCTATAAAAACTAAGTCCGCCTGCGCGGACAGCCATTCTAGGTTGCGTAGGCAACCTTTGTTTGTATAGCTTAACTATGAACGAGTTAAAGTCCTTTATTTGTAATAATTTAGCATAACTTGTCCGGTAGAACCAAATTTAATCAATCAGGTCTATCTTCAGTAAATTGATCAATCGCTTCTACCATTCCCTCTGAATAAGGTTCAAGCACAGTAGAACAAACATGAAGATCAGCAATAGCTTGAGAAAATTCTTCAGAATTAGGATCGGTATTTTTAATAATTTGAATAGCGTTAAGTGCTTTTTCTAGCTGAGGTTGATATTCATTAAGAAATACTTCTAATCTCTCAAATGGATCTTTATAAATAGCTGTCATTTACTTAATCTCCTTTCTAGTTTTGCAATGTTTTGACGGCAATTTGCTACTGTTTTTTCCCAATGAGCAATTAAACCTTGATCTTGACCTTCTATTGGTTTAAGTTTCTCCTTGGCAATTTTTCCTAAATGTTCTTCTAATGCTTTATGCTGTCCTTCCAGTTTCTTACGATTTTCCTTATTTTTGCCCATACTCCTATGTTACTCCACCACATTCTAGCTATTCAATCTCAATTAATTGGCAATAATAGTATTTTAAGATCAATTTCAATTAAGGATTAAGCCTATAATTGAAAAGTAGACAAAAAACCTGGTACGAATGTTGGCGTGATTTTGGTAATCCATGCAAATCCATTTAATACCCAAACGCCTCGCTGAGTGGGTTAAATCGAGACACTTCGGTGTAAATGCGACCGATCATCGCTATGCCTTTGTAGAAGCTTGTTTAATTGGATTTTTGTCCGCTTTAGCCGCCTTAGTCCTGAAAAAAGGAATTGGTTTATTAGGAGGATGGCGCGTCAGTCTGGCTAATCAATTAGGGGCCATCTGGGTGCTTCCCTTAGCAGGCTTAAGTTTAGGAATGTTGGCCGGTTGGTTAATCGAACAAACATCTCCAACGGCAGCAGGAGGCGGTATTACCCAAGTTAAAGCCGCTTTAGCCCGTTATCCTGTTCCTCTTTCGGGACGGGTAGCTATTGTCAAATTAATTGGCAGTATATTGGTTTTAGGAGGAGGGTTAACCCTCGGTCGTCGCGCCCCAACTGTCCATATTGGGGCAGCTTTAGCCGCTCAACTGAGTAGTTGGGTTCCCACCTCTCCAGAACATCGACGACAAATGATTGCAGCAGGTGCGGCCGCAGGACTCGCGGCCGGATTTAGTACCCCTATTGCGGGGGTATTATTCGTTGTAGAAGAATTAATGCGGGATTTATCGGGTTTAACCTTACAAACCGCTATAGTCGCCTCTTTTACGGGAGCGGTTGTTTCTTTACTGTTCCAATCCAATGATCTCAAATTTCATCATAGTTTACTTAATCTTCCTGGGATTAGTTTTTCCACCCATGATATCCCCTTTTACTTGATATTAGGGTTTTTAGCAGGGATATTAGGAGCTTTATTCAATAGGGGACTATTTCTAAGTCTACAAATACAAAATTATTTTAATTTACCCTTGCACTGGCGTATCGGACTAATGGGTCTACTTTCAGGCTTGATTATCACCTGTTTACCGGCTGCTTTTCGTGATAATACAGGATTACAAGGATTGGTCGTCACGGGAGAATTAGACACTTTTAAGCTCTTGGGAGCTTTTATTGCCCATTTTTTCCTGACTATGTTGGCTTATAGCTCAAATGCTCCAGGTGGTTTATTTGCTCCTGCTTTAGTATTAGGTTCAGCTTTAGGCTATTTGGTGGGGGACTTAGAAGACTGGATGACGGGAACTGCTTCTCAGTCTACCTTTGCTTTAGCAGGAATGGGGGGCTTTTTTACCTCTGTGGTTCGGGTTCCTGTTACTGCTATTGTCATTGTTTTTGAATTAAATACGGATTTTAGAATCGTTTTGCCTTTAATGGCAACTTGTGCGGTGTCCTATGTGGTGGCTGAAAGTTTTGCACGCGGATCATTATACGAAAGAATGCTCAAAGTCAGGGGTATTTACGTTGATGATAGTCCCACAGATAAAGATTTTCTCTCTAATTTAACCGCCGCGGCCGTGATGAAGTCCCAAGTGGAAACCTTACCGAGTGATCTCAGTTTAGAGGAAGTATTACAAGCGATGTCTGTATCGAGTCATCGAGGGTTTCCTGTTATGGAAGACGGAAAAATAGTGGGTATTGTGACTCAAACTGATTTGGCCAATACGACTAAATATTCTGGTCAAACTCCTCTCAAAGAGTTTATGACTCCCCGTCCCATCACTGTTCAAGCTGATGCTTCTTTAAGTGATGTTCTTTATCTCCTCAATCGTTATCAGTTGTCCCGTCTTCCTGTGGTGGAAGGCAACAAATTAGTGGGTATTATCACTCGTACTGATATTATTCGGGTAGAAGCTAATCAATTAGAGGGAACGGAGTCTAGTGCTAATGAAGCTACCCCAGAACCTTCTTATATTGCTTATTCTACCCGCGCTCCCCTTATTGGACAAGGGCGAATTTTATTACCTGTTATTAACCCTGAAACAGCAACGGTTTTATTTCAGCTTGGAGGCGCGATCGCCACGGAAGAAAATCTCGAAATTGAGTGTTTAAATGTCATTAAAGTCCCTAAACATAGTAATCCCTCCCAAACCCCTGTTATTACTCAATCAGGACGACAGTTACTCCATCGTCTCGAAAGATCAGGCCGTCGTCAAAAACTTCCGGTTCATACTCAAATTCGTATTGCCCATCATACGGCCCAAGCTATCTTAGAAACTATCCGCGATCGCCATATTAATCTCTTGATTTTGGAATGGAAAGGTTATACATCAACACCAGGGGCTGTTTTTGGCAGTATTATTGATATTCTCATTCGTAAGGCCCCCTGTGAAGTCATGATTGTTAAATGGGGAACTCGTCAGGGGTCTTATCCTCAACAATTAGATAAAGAGGGTACTTGGTTAGTACCAATGGCCGGAGGCCCCAATGCACAAAGGGCCATTAAATTATTACCTGGATTAAGTAGTATATATACAAATCCGCGATCGCCGATTATTTGGTTATGTAAAGTCTATGCACCTTCGAGTTCCCTTCCCGATTATCAAGGATTAGAACAGGTGGCCCAAAGCTTGAAACAACAACTAGATCGCCCTGTTATTCCTTTACCTATTCGGTCTGGTTCTGTTTCTGAGGCTATCATCCATTTAGCTAAGGCGGAAACCTGTGATGTAGTTATTTTAGGGGTGAGTAGGGAGGGTCTACTAGAACAGGTTCTTCACGGTAATATTCCTAAAATGATCGCCAAACAAGTAGAAAGCACTGTTATTTTAGTTAGAGGAGCCTTAGATGTTTGACACTAATTACACACTTATTCTCAAGAGTTGGAAAGAATAGATTACTCTTTAGGATTTCATGCCCCTTATAAACGAGGTTTAACCGAATTTTCTACTAATTAAAACTGATTATTTTCAGGAATAAAACAACCATGAACATCGAACAAACGGTCATTAAATACCTGCGAAAACTCCCCCCCGATAAACAACAAGAAGTCCTAGACTTTACCCAATTTCTCAATCAAAAAATGACCCTTCCTCAACCAGATACTACCCTTACTCCTGAAGAAAAAATAGCCAAATGGAATAAATTTATTGCTAAATTACCTCAAAATAGTGCTAATTTACCCGATGAAGCTTTACATCGTGACACCATGTACGAGGATGAATATTAATGAATCAATATTTACTAGATACTAATATCTTACTTCGTGCTGCTGATACTTCTTCAGTCAGCCATTCTCTGGCTAATAAAGCAATTAAAAAAATAGTAAAAGATGGCAATGAATGTGTCATTACTTCTCAAGTTTTAATTGAATTTTGGGTAGTAGCAACCCGCCCCATAGATGTTAATGGATTAGGTTGGAATACATCACAAACGAAAGATTATGTCAATGATTTGTTAGATAACTTTAGATTAATCCTCGAAACTTCAGAGGTTTTTACTAACTGGTTGCAACTGGTTATAGACTACAACATTAAAGGAAAACGTACCCATGATATCAGGCTGTTAGCCGTAATGAAATCCCATAATATTACTCATTTACTCACCTTTAATCCTAATGATTTTATTTCCCTTCCCAATATAACCATTATTCAACCTCAAACCCTGATTATTTCTTAAAGGAGAAAATCTTTAAATTCTTTCCTAACTGTTCACTGAAAAATGACCTACGAAGTAAACGAACTTATCTTAAATTCCCGCTTTGATGAATAAACATTATCGCTGTTATTAGGAGTAAAAACAATGGAAACCATAGATATTAATCATTATAAACTTTACACACTAGAATCTAGTCCGCGCTCGTCGGACTTCGTTTTTATAGCATAAGGCTTTAGCCTTTTATTAATTATACCCTTACTTCTAAATGCTCAACAGCAGCTTTAACAAACCCGAAAAATAAAGGATGAGCAACATTAGGACGAGAACAAAATTCAGGATGAAATTGAGTCGCTATAAAAAACGGATGGCCCGGTAATTCAATAATCTCCACTAACCGTCCATCAGGAGACGTTCCACTCACTACATATCCTGTCTCTAACAACAAATTCCGATAAGCATTATTAAACTCATAACGATGACGATGACGTTCATAAATTACTTCCTTTTGATACAGAGAAAAAGCTAAAGTATCAGCACTCAAACGACAAGGATACAACCCTAAACGCATGGTTCCCCCTAAGTCTACGACATCCTCTTGTTCTGGTAATAAATTAATGACTGCATTAGGAGTTTCTGGATCAAATTCTGCACTATTTGCTCGTTCTAAATGAGCCACATTTCTGGCCCATTCAATCACTGAACATTGCATCCCTAAACATAATCCCAGAAAAGGAATATTTTGCTGACGTGCATACTCGATCGCTTGAACTTTACCATCCACTCCCCTAATACCAAATCCTCCAGGAACAATAATTCCATTCACCCCACCCAAGAATTTTTCAGGCCCATGAGTTTCAATATCTTCAGCACTTACCCACCGCAATTTTACCTCACTTTCTACCGCAATTCCTCCATGACCTAAAGCTTCTACTACTGACAGATAAGCATCACTTAATTGGACATATTTTCCCACTAAAGCAACTTCAATTTTACTCTGGGGAGACTGCATTTTTTTGACTAAAGTTTGCCACTGTGTTAGATCAGGTTCACGAGGTTCTAAAGTTAATAATTCTAAGGTTTGTTTGGCCAGACCTTCTTTTTCTAAAATCAAAGGAACTTCATAAATACTACTAGCATCTTGAGCAGTAATTACTGATGCTACCGGAACATCACAAAATTCTGAAAGTTTCTCCTTCATCCCAACTTTAAGCGGGCGATCGCAACGACAAACTAATACATCTGGTTGTATCCCAATAGATCGCAACTCCTTGACCGAATGTTGAGTCGGTTTAGTTTTCATTTCCCTAGCGGCCTTGATCCAAGGAATTAAGGTAACGTGCATATAAACCACATTATTACGACCCACATCCTTACGAAATTGACGAATAGCTTCTAAAAAAGGTAAAGATTCAATATCCCCTACTGTTCCCCCAATTTCTGTAATAACTAAATCCGGATTGGTATTTTTTGCCACCCGATGAATTCTTTCTTTAATCTCATTGGTAATATGAGGAATAACCTGAACTGTTCCCCCCATATAGGTTCCACGACGTTCCTTATTAATAACTGCTTGATAAATTGACCCCGTTGTCACACTATTAAGACGAGACATCGAAGTATTAGTAAAGCGTTCATAATGTCCTAAGTCTAAATCAGTTTCGGCCCCATCTTCTGTAACAAAAACTTCTCCGTGTTGAAAGGGACTCATAGTACCAGGATCAACATTAATATAAGGATCAAGTTTCAAAATAGATACAGAATAGTTTCTAGATTTAAACAAACGGCCTAAACTCGCGGCCACTATCCCTTTACCAATACTAGAAACTACTCCCCCAGTGATAAACACAAACTTTGTCATAAACTGCTGACGATCTTGAATTAATGTCGCTATACCCCTCGATCATTTTAACCTGTCTGCTTGGATGGTGAACCATTAATTTATAGAAAAGCTTGTAGTTATGGCTAAAGCCATAACTACAAGCTTTCAAGCCCTAAAGGCGACTTAATACAAACATTCGTTTATTTATGACCCCTTACTTCGGAAAAATACTTAAAAATTGTCAAAACTCAAATTACAATTCTCGGAATGATCCGTAAATTCTCTGTTTAAAAGCTTTGATTTATCATTGAAAATTTGAAGGAAGTATAATTGCATGAGGAGCAATTTATGTTTCAAGATAATAATAGTGTAATTGAAATTAAGCAAGAATATCAAGCGGGAAAAAGAAACTTTCAAAATATCCAATTGCGTCGGATAGATTTGAGAGGATTAGATCTCAGCTATGCTGACTTTAGAGGAGCAGATATCAGTTACGCTAATTTGATAGATGTTAATTTAAGTGGAGCAAATTTGCAAGAAGCTTATCTCAATGAATCTGATTTAAGTGGCTCGAATCTAAAGGAAGCTAATCTAAATAAAGCGTCTTTAATTAGAACTTATCTCATCAAAACTAACTTTGAAAAAGCGAATTTTAAAGAAGCTTATTTAATCGGCTCTAAGGCAACAAAAGCCAATTTTAAAGAGGCGAATTTTGATGGAGCTTATTTAAAAGGACTCCAATTAACTGGAGCTAATTTACAAGATTCTTCTTATACTAATGAAACCCATTTTGATGGAAATTTTGATCCAGAAAAAGCAGGTATGAAAAAAGTAGAACTCCTCAAAATTGAACCTGTTTGTCACAAATCTAATATCACAGTAAGACAACTGCTCGATACCTTTAATCATCTTTATCAGATCAGTCATCGTTATTTAGGCAAGACAATGACAGTAAAATATTGGGAAGCATCCCGTCATGATCACGAATGGTTAAAGCAATTTGAAATTAATCACTTAGGACAAATTAGCTTTACAGGGGAACCCGAACTAACCCTTAGTCCACTTCAGTTAGAAATATTCCAAGAATGGGTTAAAAGATTTATTAAGTCTTGTTCTGCGATTATGCAAAACTTTCCTAATATGATTGATCAACAACAAATTGTCTTTGATATTTTTCCAACTCCTCCTAATAATAAAGTGTCATCTTACGAGATAAAGACAGACAGCGCAAAGCCACAATCTTTTACACTCTAAAAATTGAGTATTTTTGTAAGATCAATTCACTATCCATATTAATTACACAAAATTTCGTAGGGGCGGGTTTTTTACATAAATCAATAATTCTCATCAAAAAACTAGATCAACCCGCCCCCTATTACTCAACCATTACAATTATATCAAAACCCGCGCCTTGACTGTGCAATTAATTTTGCGCGCGGTACTTAGCAGAGTAAGTCCGGTAGAACCGATTGTTACAAAAATTACATAAATTTACTAAAAATTACATAACTTCATAATTTGTCAGCAAATCTTGATGAAAAGCCGGATTATGCCCTTCCGAATGTATCATTTAAAGGAAATTTACCAAGATTTTTAATAAACATTTAAGATTTTGTCACATTACACCCTAGACAAACAAATCGGTCTTATTGTAAAAGAGTAACAAGCATGAGAAACTTTACACCAGAGAACTCATGCAGTACTAAGAAAGGAGATGACCATTGTGTCTAATTTATTTCGTTCCCTTCTGTTAACGGTCTTGCTAACCTTTTTTACTCCTCTGTTGCTTTTAGGTGGAGTATTAGTTACCCTGTTAGGGATTAGCTATGTTCCAGGAATTTCCATGATTGGCCAAATCGGGGAGAGTCAAATCCTGTCATTTTTATCTATTTTCGGCAGTGGCTATCCGTTTCAGGGGATGCTAACCATAGGACTAACTTGCAGTACAGTAGGAGGCTTATTTGATGTCTATAACTTTTATTTATACCAAGATGTTAGGGGTCAATGAAAGCAACCCAAAAAAAAAGTATCCCTACGGTATAAAGCCACAGGGAAGCTTGGATGTGACAATTTTCAGGGATAAATATTAAAATTCTCTGACAACTGCTTTGCCGTCGATAATCTCACCAACTAGGATGAGATCAGCGACTCCCACAAATAGGCCATTTTCCAGGACTCCAGGGATATTATTGATGGTCATTTCCAAAGTAGCTGGATCATCGATACTGTCAAACTTAACATCAATGACCAAATTTCCTTGATCTGTCACCACCGGCCCTGCTTTTCTGATGCCCATACGCAGTTCCGGTTTACCACCAAGTTGTTCCAAGCGACGCATAACGGGCATAACAGCCTTGGGAATAACTTCGACAGGTAATAAGAAAGTTGACCCTAATTTATCCACCAGTTTATTACTATCAACAACAACAATAAACTGTGCAGCTAAACTATCGACTAACTTTTCTTGAGTATGGGCAGCCCCCCCTCCCTTAATTAAATTTTTCTGGGGATCAACTTCATCAGCCCCATCAATAGCAATATCGATATGATCAACTACATCTAAAGTAGTCAAAGGAATATTATATTTTCTGGCTAAGACTTCCCCTTGAAAAGAAGTAGTAATGCCGACAATATTTTTTAAATCGCCTGATCTTAAACGTTCTCCAATATATTCAATAGCATAAGCCGTAGTAGAGCCAGTGCCTAAACCCACAACAGAATCAGACTTAACCTTTGCTGCTGCTGCTTTGCCTACTTCTTGTTTCATGATCACGGTTAGATCACTGGTAACTGACATTCTCAAACTCCTTTAACAATAAAAAATGAATAATGGACAATTCTGGAGTTAAGAATAGGGGATGAGTAAGGGTTTAACAGTTATCAGTTATCAGTTATCAGTTAAAACCCCATCCCTTAATCTTTGGTAAATTTTAGTTACTAGAACTTGCGGCTAACATTTCTTTGAGTTGATTTAACTTATCAGCCCAACGGGGATCTGGTTGAAAACTTTCATTAGAAGAAGTTTGATCACTGCCTTGATTACGGGGGCGTTTTTTGTCAGTTTTCTTCCTGGCGGGCTTAGGAGAGGGTGCTGCTTCGGTGGTTGTTGGGACTTGATCTTCCTCGGACTCTTTCCCTTTCTCACGAGGTAAAGCCTTTTCAATTTTGAGAGGACTATCCATAAAAGACTGACCGTTATATTTTTCGATAAACGCATCAGCTAACTCATCAGTCGCCACTGTGACAAAAGCAAAGCCTCTGCATTTGCCTGTTTTGCGATCTTTGATCACCTTAATGGACATAATTTCGCCAGCATCAACAAACATAGTTTGTAAAGCTTGGCGTTCGACAGCTTCTTTGGGTAAATTACCAACATACAAACGAATGGGCATGAGATATACCTCCTGTGATTGAGTTAAAAAAAACTTGTTAATGTGGCATCTATTCGCCGTACCTGAAATTGATTAGATTGGACTGAAGCCGAAAATTTTCCGCGACCCATTCTCTGACAACCTGTACTTTCTTTAGCAATGTTGGCTCGTGCCATCAAAATCAATATACCTCTAATTGGCACTCTCACCGTCAAATCAAAGATTGTGACGGGAGATTCTTGTTTCATTGGGTTTATCTAGTCCCAAGTCATTTAGAGTCTTGAAACCCCGTCTAGATTCCCCTCCACAAGCATCTGTTTAACGTCCACTGACTGCCCGGCAGCAGACAACAAAACTTGATTATGTTTCGGCTTCTACATTCTTAGACTATGCCGCCCCTGTTATCAGGTACTTCTTTTTGGTCGGACATTCTAACTGGCGAGAACCACCAATTCTGCGGGGCGTGTAGACGGTCAGAATCTTCTGTCCGCGCGAACCGCCGCCTCTTTGGGCACACTTGGGTGCGTTGGCTTTTTTAGTCTAGCACAAGCTCCGGAATTCAATTGAAATTACACTAACCATTAGATTATTACAGATTATTTAGACAATTCGTCAATTGATTTGCCAGAAATTTTCAGGACTTTTTAATTATTTCAGGAGATATCCTTAAGATTTTGCTCAAAGTGAACAAATTCTTGGCAAAGGTCTTGCTAAAAATGATGTTATATGCTTAGTCAACCTCCTCATTCGGGTATTTTAAATATAACGTCGGAACAATCCCCTATAAGGATTTGTCGGATTAAGCATACACAAGGTAGACATTCAGTCAAATCTTTGTTACATTGCTTTATAGTAGAGGTAATCATTAAATCAAGCAATAACCTCTAACCAGACCCAATCATCTGTTATCTGTCAAAAGGAGTAATTATGGAACCTATTTCTGCCAATTTAAGCCTAGAACAACAGTTTGAAATGAAGCGTATTCGGGATGCAGCTAAAGGAATGAGTCGTGAACAAGCACTAGATCTTCTGTTAAAAGCGTCGCGACTACTGATGATTAAGACCAATGTTGCCCGTAATTTAGCCAAATAAAACCCCATAGAGAACATTTAAAACAAAAGAGGTCACTATGATAGACGTACAAGTTTTTGAATTATCCTTAGAACAACAATTTGAACTCCAATGCTTACAGCAGGAGTTCCAGGAACTAGAACGCGAACAAGTTATCCATTACTTACTTGATACCATGCAACAGCTTATGGCCAGGGATAATCTAATTCGGGATTTGATGAAGAATTCATTGTTCTAGTGTCTTGGGCCTAGACGATCTCCATCTCATGCCAAACTTCTGGTCATTATTAGTTGTTTGAGAGAAGAAGGGCAAGGGGTTCGGGACGTCACCCGCTCAAACATAATAAAAACACTAGAACAAGTGCATCTGTTAAGTTTGACTACTAAATAAAATTCTAAAGCAAATCTTCTAAAGTGGCGGCAACAACTTGATGATTAGAATCTTCTCGAAGTTGACTCAAAGCTTCCTTGACTTGGGGACTATCAAACCGCTTTAAAGCGTAGGCAACTTGCCGACGTATTCTTTCAGATTGTGAACCAACTAATGCCAATAGTTGGGATAATGCCGCTTCTTGTTGCCTAGTTTCGGTTAAGGTACCAAGTGCTTGCACAGCAGCTTCTTGAATGATAATATCTTCATCTGCTAAACCTTCCAGACAAACCTCAAAAAGTTCGCTGTGGCACTCTAAATCACCTAATGCTGCCATAATACTGCGACGTACCAGCCAGTGATCATCCTGAATAAAAGTTAGCACTAAATGAGATGCAGCGCACTTGCCAAAGAGGGAAAGAGAATTTGCTGCTTCTGCCCTCACATTGGGTGTATTATCAAATTTCATAATTTCCAACAGTGCAGCAAAGGATTCGGCAGTTTGTTGTTTACCCAATCCCATACTAACAAAGGAACGCACTAAAAATTCTGGATCATTAAGTTTACTTGTTAATAGGGGAACTGCAATCTCCGGTGGGTAGTCTTTTAGAGAAGAAATCCCTTTAAGTCTATACTGAAAATCAGAATTATTTAGAGAAGTTTCGATTTCGTGAATATTCATAAACAAAGCAAGTAGAAGATCTGGAGATAAATCTATTTTAACATTAATTTTAAATTTTAATTATTGTATAAATTTTAATTAAAGTCTACTAATTGCTTTCATCAAATCGAGTCTTAAAACTGCCATATTTGAACCAATAATGATGTAATTCATGGTTATTTTTTTGTAAACTTCCTTTTGCTTGATAGAGAATCACTTGTCGATGATTTCCCATCCAAACTCGTTTGACAGCTTCGACAGAAATTAAACATCCTCCTAAACTATTAAGACATTGCTCAAATCTTTCAACTGCTGGATAATCTAGGGTTTCAAAAATCACAAATTTATCAGAAAAAATTAGGTGACGACTGCGAATCCAAGCTTGCATTTTTTTACTAGCTATTGGGGGTAGCATATTAATTAAACTTGAATTGAAATCAATATTTTGGGGGTTTTCTTTAGTCAATTGGTTAATCATTTTTGACAATTTTAGCGCAAATTTGCTAAGAAAAATCAAGAGCGATTTATCCTATTCGCTCTAGATAAAGTAGGAGATACAAAACTTAAATAAAAAACCATGTAAAGATTTTAAGAAACTAACCATCTTTACCAGATTGATTTTAGAGGGATTAATTTTGATGCCAAATCCCTACATATAGATTAATTCAGCAGCAGGGGCTGAATAATATTCAGCCCGTACAAAACTCAGAAGTAAAAACCTTGAAACTGGATAATTACCAATAGTTAATAGTTCATTATCAATTATTAATTATTAATTATCCATTGTTGAAGTTAGTTATGTTGAAAAATTGTTTCAAGAAACTTCTGTGATACTGACAATGGTTCCGCCAGTGCGTTGAATACGCTGAATTTGGGGAGTCATTTTCCCACCAGAAACAAGGTATTCAGTGGTACTAATTCGGCGAGGACTATCAAATTTAGACCCCTTAACCAAAATTTTGAAAGTTTTTTCGGTAGCATCTTTGTAAGGACTAATCCGACCACCTGTACTGGGTAAGGTAATCTTATTACCGCTATTCCCTGCCACCACATCGACTAAACGAGAAGCAGTAAAAGCACTATCAACCCCAGCATATCCCTGATACAGAGATAAAGTACGATTGTAACCGACTTGCTTTTGTCCTACTTGACTTTTAGCACCTTGATAATAAGGAACGATATTTTCCCCAAATGTATCCTGATACTCGTTGCTATCGAGGTAAGAATCGATTTCTGCATCGTATCCTTCTGAGATACAGCGACAAATATGCTCAGACAGTTCAGTTTGGTCTAAGGGAGCGCGACCTAACAAATGTTTAAAGTTTAACTCAACAAAACGGTAGGGAGCGCAAGATTCAAAATACCGACCACGATAAAAGTCAGATTTAGCCACAGCGCGGACAAATTCCCGTACGGTTATTGCCCCATTACATAACTGAGATTCAGCAGTAGTCAGCCGTTCGCTTTCCATGACATGGGGATTACCCAAAACTTGCTTATAAACGGCACGAATTACAGCCTCTTTATCATTAAGGCTGCTAATAGCTCGAAGTTCAACTGGCGTATCTAAAACAACACTCATTGAGATTCTCCTACAAAATAGATAACAATTGAAAAAGCACCCAACTCTGCCTGCAAGCAATACAGCGCGGGCTTTTTAGCCTCACCTAAAGGGAAATAATGCCCCAAGCGGCTAAAGCGGTAGCAATTACACCTAATGTCAAAAGTCCAGCACCCGTAAAGGTAATGATTTTACCCGCTAAAATTAACCCAGCCGGATAAGGTGGTTTTTGCCATTGCCAACGAGGTGCAAGTAAATCGCGCATTCCTGCAAAATAGCCCATTGCTTCCAATTTCTGACGATGTTCTTCCCCATAACGAGGCATCCGCGCAAAGGGTAACTCTCCTAGAGTACGCTGAGGCAAAATGCGTCGCCGTTGGTAAGGAACCGTATCGTAACCAAAATTGGTTAGATACTCGTCACTATTGAGCAAATCATCCACAAACTCCTGTAAACCCTTGCTAGCTAATACCATTGACCAAGCAATTTTTTCTCGTTCATGGTAAACATCCCGCCCCAAAACTCGTTGGACGCACATTTGTACAAAGCGATAATTATTATTCGGTTCGTAATTGCGCCAACGAAAACAGTCAGATAACAGTAAAGCGCGAATAAAATCTCGCACCGTTATTTGACGATTTTTTAGCTGAGATTCCAAGGCTTTTTGGCGGTTGCTGGAGATTATCTGTTGCTCGTTGAAAATCTGACGATATGCCGCCCAAATCAATTCATTTGCGTCTGTGGGAGAGAATAGTTTCTCCCCCGTATAAATTCTGGGTTGTTCATCCCCAGGGATTTCATAAGCAGCAACTCGGTGATTTTGGCTTTTAGGTGAATAATCTAGTAGAGGAATAGTCATCTTTAAAGTCTTTATGCTGAAATTACGCACATTAGACGGTTTTTAGTTGACAGGAGTAATACTGGCAATGACTCCGCCTTGTTGGTGAATACGTTGATATTCTTGGGAAAGTCTGTCAAACGGTACTAGATAAACCTGGTTACTGCGACGAAATTTGGAGACTCGGTTAACCTTACCTGAAGGACTATAGCCACTTACTTCGATACGGAAAACTTTACCTTCGTCACCTGCGCCAACACCTTGAGGACCTTTAGCACCCCGACTTCTTTCTTGGAATGACCAACCATCGCCAATTGCACCACCAGAAGGGGGAATTATGGTTAAGGGGGTTTCCTGAATGACGTATTTGTTCAAAACGGGAGTTTTGCCCGAAATACTGCCTTTAAAATCGCTACTAGAAGCACCGCGCAGCATAGCAAACATATGGGTAAAACCAACCATAGTTTGTCCTGGTTGGGTTTTGTAACCTCGGAAATAGGGAACGATATTTTCTCCGTAGGCATTTTGATATTCATCGCTATTGAGGTAGGAATCAATTTCTGCCTCAAATCCTTCTGTATCTAAAATGGTACTGTGCGCTCTCATTTCTTCTAAGTCAACGGGAGTACGACCAAGAAGATGTTTGAAATTGAGTTCAATAAAGCGATAACGAGGACAAGTATCGAAAAAGCGGGAACTGTAAGCATTAGATTTGGCTAAAGCGCGAACAAACTCACGCACGCTTAATTCTCCCCGTTTAAATTGGGATTCAGGTATGGTTGCTCTTTCGCTTTCCATGACGTAAGCATTCCCCAAAACTTGCCGATAAACGGCACGAATTATGGTTTCTACTTCTTCTTCTGAACGTCCAGGGATCAATTCTAACCTGGGAGTTTCTTCAAATAAAGCAACCCCCAATTGGGAGGCGGGTCCAAATACCATTTTCTAAGTCTCCATAACTTACCAATGTTAAATATTACCATACAACAAGTAAGGAAAAGGGTGAGGATTTGGTAAAGAAATCGGAAAGATTCTCCATCAAAGCGTTAAGAATTATTAAAAAAAATATTACGTCCAGATGGCATGGTTGTAACTTAACTTTAACTCGTTCATAGTTAAGCTAGACAAAAAAAGGTTGCCTACGCAACCTAATAATGATTCTACCGACGAACAAGTTATGCTAAATTATCAAAAACAATGGACTTTAACTCGCTCAGAGTTAAGCTATACAAACAAAGGTTGCCTACGCAACCTAGAATGAGCGTCCGCGCTCGTCGGACTTCGTTTCTATAGCATAAGGCTTTAGCCTTTTATTCATTATTAATTTAGCATAGTTTGTCCGGTAGAACCGTTTTTATAGGGTCAGGCATAAGGTCTGTTATTATATTGATTATTCGTTTAACATAGTAAGTCTGGTAGAAACTGGTTGGGAAAAACTATTCAAGCTTGATTAAACTGTTTTAACGCACTAATTAAATGCTCAAAATAGGGAGATAATCCATCTTTTTCTTCCTTACTAAATTGCTGTAAACTAACCATCTTTAATTCTTCTAATCCGTAGATCATTGCTGACAAAGGAACCTGCAATTCTTGATAAAGTAACTGCATATTTTTGAGTCCTTCTTGACTCGTAAATTCAGATTTTTTTCCAGCAATTCCATAGGTAATACAGCGTAAAAAATGCCAAAAATCTCGCCAACAAGCTTCTGCACGTTCTGGGGGATAAAGATCATTCCCAGGGGCAGTAATATTAGGGAAATGAATTAATAATTGTTCTCTGGCCTCAGCCACAAGATTAGAGGCTTGCTCCCGTAATAATCTTGATTTTTCTCCCGATTTTGCCGTATCAGGAGCAAGATTTTTCAGCATTTCTAAATCTTCATCAGTTAAATATCTTCCTTCATCATCAGCCTGTTGAAAAATGCTAATTACTTCGTCTGAATATAGGTCTTTCCAAGTAGCAAAACTAACAATTCTTGCTAGAGGAATTAACTGTTTTGCTCTGTCGCTTAATTGCATACTCATGAAATTTAACTAATCCTTACTTGCCGATTACTTATTGGATTTTAGTAGGTTAACAAACTCATAATTGCCTAGATTAGACTAAAATTAAGAGATTTTCTGTTAATATTTATTACGATCTTCCTTTTGTCGTCTTCCCTGAACTTCACAGAAGTAGTAAGCTGTGTAACGAAATATTACTTAGTTAGTCAAAAAAGAGACGAGACTTAGGGGACTCATTTATTCTCATATTCTCAAGGAGAGATTTTAAGGAGCTAGATTTTAATCTATGTTTAAGCCGTTTCAGCAATTTCTAGAAAAAGAACTGTTTGGGCGTTTTGATTTACAGAGTCGTCCCATTCCTTCTGGCTTAGAATCTTTGGTGAGTGAAAGAGGCAAAAATCCTGCCACAATTCAAAGTTGGTGTTATGAATGCCCTGAATTACGCAAAATTCGCTACACTTACATCGATGCAGGTGAAACGGCGCAAATTTTTAATAGTGTTATCTACCCTAACTATAATTACGATTTGCCCTTACTAGGAATTGACTTTTTAGCGTTTGGACAGAAGAAAATATTAGTAGTTTTAGATTTTCAGCCTTTATTTCGTGAGCAAGATTATCTAGATAAATATATAGAACCAATGAGTGCAATTCGAGATAAATATAAAGATTTGGCTCAAGATTTAGAAATGAAGTTTTATGATGCTAATCAGTATTTTTCTAAAAATTTGCTCTTTGCTAAAACTGATGCAGAAACGGTTATAAAACGCTTATTTCCTGCTTATCAAGAATATGTCCAATTATATTGGCAACTCATAGAACAAGCTTCTCCTGTGACTACTATAGAAGCAAGTCAACGTATTATTAAGGCACAAAAAGATTATGATCAGTATAGTGCCGAACGTGATCCAGCATCAGGATTATTTAGTAGTTATTTTGGACACGAATGGTCAGAGAGATTTCTCTACGAGTTCTTGTTTGAAGATGCTATTCCCTTAGCGGTAACTGCTGGAGTAAAATAAGGGTAAATATTTAGTTAAAATGACTCTCTATCAACCTTTTTTAGATTACGCGATCGCCCTTCTCAATGAACGACTTGAACTCGAACCCTATCCTATTCCTATAGGCTTTGAAAGCAAGGAATGTACAACAGGCAAGGGAAAAAGGGAGCAATTAGTTGTTACGACGAGTCATGCTTTTAAATCCCCCAAACTTCGGCAAATTCGAGCCGCTCATGTTGAAGGTGGGGATTCTTTACAAGTTCTCAATTTCGTGATTTTCCCGCAATTAACTTATGATTTGCCGTTTTTTGGGGCAGATTTAGTTACTTTGCCTGGAGGACATTTAATTGCCTTAGATATGCAGCCTCTTTTCCACAATGAGGCTTATCAAAAGCAATATAGTGAGCCTATTTTACCGATTTGGCAGAGATATCAAGAAGATTTACCCTGGGGTGGTGATTTTCCTGAAGAAGCGAAAGCCTTCTTTTCCCCTGCCTTTCTTTGGACTCGACCGCAAGAGACAAAAATGGTAGAAACTCGCGTTTTTGAGGCATTTAAAGACTATCTCCAGGCATATTTGGATTTTGTCCAACAGGCACAACCGATAACAGATAGTCAACGATTGGGAGAGATTCTTGAGGCACAACAACGTTATCTTAACTATCGTGCCGCAAAAGATCCCGCTAGGGGTATGTTTACCCGCTTATATGGTGAAGAATGGACAGAAGAATATATTCACGGTTTCCTGTTTGATTTGGAACGCAGTTTAGCAGTAGATGATGTCAATTAATTCTAGACAAGAAACCTTAATTGAACAAGAAGTTACCTATACCCTTGAAATCAATGGCAAATTTTTTATCATGGAAAATGTCCCCGCCAGAGTTTGTGTAGAAACAGGAGAGCGTTTTTTCGCACCAGAAACTGTCGAACGGTTGCAGAAAATAATCTGGGAAAATAAGCAACCAAAGCGAGTAATTGAAACACCAGTATTTGACTTTGCAAGTTAGATTGTAGGATGATTTAGGTGCAACCATAGTAATGGAATATCACCATACATTTAGGAAACAAAGGCACCGTAACCCATCATTTATCAATCTAAATGCGGTGGGTCACGTTTCGCTAACCCACCCTACTTAATATTTTGTAATTGGCAAATTGCTTTCAAAACTTGCAGTAATTTTTCTGAAGATTCAGGTTCCATTAAATGTAGTGATGGCAATGGTTGATAAGTAGGATAGGTGTTTTTCTGAATGTAAAAAAACTCATAATAGACTCCATTTGTGGTTAAACCCCATAGGGATTTTTGTTGTTCTAGACTTTTGTAAGCATAGGTTAAAAGTT
The DNA here is from genome assembly GCF_003864295.1 of Aphanothece sacrum FPU1. Lineage (NCBI taxonomy): Bacteria > Bacillati > Cyanobacteriota > Cyanophyceae > Chroococcales > Aphanothecaceae > Aphanothece > Aphanothece sacrum. Next base: position 1,012,796 of record NZ_BDQK01000013.1, read on the forward strand.
GAGGTAAGCCGGAGGATGAACTGATGCTCGTATTCTTGGCTTCGATTACTAAAATCCAAAAAGGAATATCCTTCTCACTGGGATAATCTTTATTAATACAAATTAAGTCTAATCTCCCTGTGATGCTAATATCCTCATCTTGAATATTAATTCGCTCTATTTCTTGTTCTATTCTCATTTTGATTGGAGAGCGATAAAAACCTGCTAACCTCAGCAGTGGCAAAATTGTCAATGCCATTACCATGCCTTCCAATACCTTGCCATCTGTAAGATAATTTTCAAAATCAATACGGATTTGCGCCAGTTCAGAACGTTCAAATTCTGATAGCGGCTCTAACAACAACAGAGAGTTAAAAGAGCTATAGGATAGCTTTTGAAATTTGAGGTAGTGATAAACTTGATCTAGGGTCAAGGTATTAGCATTAATTACAGTCATGTTAAGTTTCTAGGTTTTTCCCATTCATCTACATTTCTTATTGTTTATTAATTATTAAGTTACTTTCGCAAGAAGTCTATTATAGCGTTAACACTAAACCACTTTATCTAAGCCTCAAAGGGATTGAGGGGAACTTCTATCAGATTAACCCACACTTGGTGTCTATTGAAGGCAATACTAGAGGTGATTTTGGTATTCACTTTGACGCTAATATTCCAGGTACGGCCGGTTGTTTGGGGATTGTAGATAATGCCAATTGGCAGCAATTTCAACGGTTAATGGCTACTTATCAACGGGCTGGCTTAAGGACAATTCCTTTGATTGTTGCTTATTTCTGAGATGTTTCCTAACTGTGCGATCGCGGGCTTATTGTTCCCTAACTTTATGAAGGGGATTCTCTCTAACCTAAAGCGTCTTTTAACCCATAAGCAACTCGTTGTTGTTCCTCAAAAGTAATATCAGGAAACATAGGCAAAGATAAGACCTCACGAGATGCTTTTTCCGTCACTGGAAAAGCCCCTTCTTGATACCCCAAACCTTGATAAACTTTTTGTAAATGTAAGGGAATTGGGTAATATATCATAGAAATAATTCCCTGTTCTTGTAATTTTTCTCGAATTTGATCTCGATATAATTTATCCGTAATTTCTTTTTGTTCAATTAAAATTGAATATTGATTCCAAACATGATAACCTCCTGATATTTCTTGGGGTAATTGAATTCCAGAAATAGCATTTAATAACTCATGATAACGCTTGACAACCTCGCGTCTTTGTGCATTCCAACGATCTAAATATCGTAATTTAACTTGTAAAATAGCCCCTTGAATCGAATCCAGACGACTATTAATCCCCACCATATCATGATAGTAACGTACTTGACTACCATGTTCTTTAATAGTACGAATAGTAGCCGCGATCGCCGGATCATTCGTGGTGACGGCCCCTCCATCCCCACAAGTGCCTAAATTTTTCGTGGGAAAGAAGCTAAAACAGCCAATATGTCCGATATTACCGACTTGTTTATCCCCCCATTTAGCCCCTGTTGCTTGGGCGCAGTCTTCAATCACATAAAGATTATATTTTTGAGCAATTTCCATTAAACCGGTCATATTGACGGGTTGACCAAATAAATGAACCGGAATAATAGCTTTAGTTTTAGGGGTAATTGCTTTTTCTAAGCAGTTAAGCTCAATATTAAAAGTATTACGGTCAATATCAGCAAAAATAGGAGTAGCCCCGACTAAACTAATCGTTTCAGCCGTAGCAATAAAAGTAAACGGAGACGTAATGACTTCATCTTCTGGGCCAATATTTAAGGACCGTAAAGCTAAATACAGAGCATCTGTTCCAGAATTACAACCAATACATTCGGTGGTTCCCACATATTGGGCAAACTGGGACTCAAAATTATCAACAGCCGCACCACCAATATAGCGACCCGATTTAATAACATCGAGGACAGCAGTATCAATTTCTTCGCTAATAAGTTTATATTGACGGACTAAATCGACGGGGGGGATGTTCACTCGCGTAACCCAAGAATTTATAATTAATGAAAGCAAATTTTCGAGCAAAAGGGAAGGGGTTAAGGAAGTCGCCAAGTTAGAAGTCGCCAAGTTCTAGTGGCGCGATTGCACGTAGGGGCGGGTTTTTGACAAAATTCCGGTGATTCTCACAAATATGCTAGATAAACCCGCCCGTACAGAAGTTTGTTTTTGTAACGGGTATTGTAAGTCTAAATCCAAAAACGTTTCGCCCCAAAAAGCGAGATTTTAGTCCCAATTATTTGAGAAATTCAATCATTGTCGATCTTGATAACTCAGGACGGTATTGTAGAGTAACATAGCCACCGTCATTGGCCCAATACCACCAGGAACCGGAGTAATATAATCCGCTACTGGGGCCACCGACTCAAAATCGAGATCCCCCACTAATATAGCATTATCATCTGACTTAACAATGCGATTAATACCCACATCAATAGCCACGGCCCCCTGTTTTACCATGTCTCCAGTGATGAATTGAGGTTTACCCACCGCAGCGATTAAAATATCAGCTTGACGGGTAATTTCAGCTAAATTCTGAGTCCGAGAATGAGCAATAGTGACTGTAGCATTTTTTTTGAGTAACATTAACCCCAAAGGTTTCCCCACTAAAATACTACGTCCCACCACAACCGCGTGTTTTCCGGCTACCTCAATCTGATATTCTTCCAACAGACGCATGACACCAGCAGGAGTACAACTGCGTAATCCTGACTCTCCTCGCACTAAACGCCCTAAATTCATCGGATGAAGTCCATCAGCATCTTTTTCAGGGGCAATGGTATGAAGTAACGCCACTGAATCTAAATGAGGAGGTAAGGGTAACTGAACTAAAATACCATCAACACGGGGATCTTGATTAAGTTCTTGAATAACCTTTTCTAACTCAGTTTGAGAAGTTTGGCCAGGAAAATGATGGCCAAAAGAGGCCATGCCCAATTTAGCACAAGCTCGTTCCTTATTACGCACATAGACAGCACTGGCCGGATCATCACCCACCATCAACACCGCTAACCCTGGAGGCCGGCCGATTTTAGGTTGTAAGATTGTAATTAATTCTTTGAGATCACCCTGAATTTTTTCGGCTAAAGCTTTACCGTTTAATAAACAAGCAGTTGTAGAACGCATTGATAATCATTACACAATTGGAACTAGGAGGATTCTTAGATGTCCTATTGGATAAGATATCTCAGTCAAGTCAAACTTATCGCACTCACCATGAAAGTTTTAAACATTAGGGTTTGGCACAGTAGCTTATTATCCCTGATATTGGGGGGGGTAATTGGTTGTACTCCTCTTAATTATCTGGGATTGGCTCAACCGCCTGTAATCCCTATTAAAGACCTAATTCAGCGAAAAAACACCCAACCAGAAGGAATCTATATACGGGGCAGAGTCGTTGATCGCGCCCCTTTTATGGACAGTGGTTCTTATAAACTACGGGATGAAAGTGGGACAATTTGGGTACTGACCAATGGACAACTTCCCCAAACCGGAGATGAGATAATAATTAAAGGACAGGTAGAATATCAAGCTATTCCTCTAGGTGGACAAGATTTGGGAGAATTGTATATCGTAGAAGTAGAAAAACTCGGTCAAGACTCTCAAACCGTCAGTCAACCTGTTCAAACTGTCAATCAACCTATTCAACCCATTCAAAGCGTATCTTCTCCCCAAGCTAAACCCACCACTGAACTCAATGTCGATGATCTCCTCCTTCCCCACAAACGTAACGTCAAATAATTCTCCTTCTCCCGTAGCTTTGGCTATCCTTTACCAAGATAATCAATGTTTACTGCAATTAAGGGATGATTTGCCCACAATTCTCTATCCAGGTCATTGGGGACTATTTGGTGGCCATTTAGAACCAGGAGAAAGTCCCGAAGCAGGACTAAAACGGGAGATTCTTGAAGAAATTAGCTATGTTATAGATGTAGCGACGGAATTCCGTTGTTATGCCGATGACAGAGCAGTAAGATATATTTATCATGCTCCCTTGACAATAGGTTTGGAGGAATTAGACTTACAAGAAGGAGCCGATTTAGCCTTAGCATCCCTTGAAACCATTCAACAAGGACAATGTTATTCTACCAAAATTGAGCAAGTTCGTCCTTTGGGAGATATTCACCAAAGAATTTTACTCGATTTTTTTGAGTCTCGGTTAAAGTAAATAATTAAGGAGTGTGTTATACCTTACTCTAACCAATGGTGTTTTTCGTTTGTTCCTTGACCTGTTCTTGTAATTCATCCTTATTATCCCATTGCCTTAATACCCTATGAATAAGCCTATAAAATCTGTTTGGTTATCTCAATCTGTTTTGTGGGGAGGCGCGTTCGCTGCTATGACCCTACAAGCTTTAGTTACTCCTGCCCTCAGTGAATCTGCCCCCCAAACTTTACAAGATAATCCTAGAGCATTAGTTGATGAAGTCTGGCAAATTGTTAATAATGAATTCGTAGATAGAGGCTTTAATCGGGTTGATTGGCAAGAAAAACGTCAAGAATTGCTTAGCGGTGACTATGTTAACTCGAAACAAGCGTATAAAGCCATCCGTCAAGCCTTAAAAGAGTTAGGAGACCCTTATACTCGCTTTCTTGCTCCCGAAGACTTCTCTGTTTTAACCAGTCAAACTTCTGGGGAGTTATCAGGAGTTGGTGTAAGATTAGCTGTCGATAAACGCACCAGCAGTTTATATGTGGTAGATACAGTGAAAAATTCCCCGGCCATGGAAGCTGGGATTAAATCAGGCGATCGCATTATTCGCATCAACGATAAACCTGCGGCCCTGATGACCATAGAACAAGCTCAAGAAGAAATTAAAGGGGAAGTTGGCACTCAAATCAGTTTACAATTATCTCGCAAGGATAAAGGGGTTTTTCAAGTTAACCTCACTCGCGCCCAAATTGAAATTGCTTCGGTGAATTATAGCGTCAAACAAGAAGATAACCTCAAGGTTGGTTATATTCGTTTAGATGAGTTTAGTTCTCATGCGGCCGAGCAGATGAAAGAAGCTATCAGTGATCTTGGTAAACAAAAGGTTACGGGTTATGTCTTAGACTTACGAGGTAATCCGGGTGGCTTACTCTTTGCTAGTGTGGATATTGCTCGAATGTTCCTCAAACAAGGGGAAATTGTCAGTACTATTGACCGCAGAGGCGGAGATCGCCATTTTTCAGCGAATGGGACGGCTTTAACGGATTTACCTTTAGTAATATTGGTTAATGAGGGATCAGCCAGTGCCAGCGAAATTTTGACGGGTGCGCTCAAAGAAAATGCACGAGCTACAGTTGTCGGAACCACTACTTATGGGAAAGGAACAGTACAGTCGGTTCATTCTCTATCTGATGGGTCTGGGTTAGCTGTTACCATCGCTCGTTATTATCCCCCCAGTGGCACTGATATTAATCATAAAGGCATTAAACCTGATGTTTATCTTGATTTGAGCATGGAGGAACAACTCCAGTTTAAAAACGAGCCAGATATAATGGGAAGTAATGCAGATCCCCAATACAAACGGGCGATCACTGTCTTAAAAACTCATCCTTCAGCTAAGTTTGTGCGTCCTGAACCCAAACCCGTTGGTCTGCGTTGGGAGAACTTACGGGAGACGATGAAAGAGGAAAATCCCCGTTGGCAAAGCTCACCTAAACCCGAAACGCGCTGATAGCAGAAATTAAGGTCGGGAATTAGAATATAACTGGCGTAGGGGTCAACGACCGTTGACCCCTACATTAGTAAATATTATGGTTCATTTTCTTCATATCTTTGTTGTAATTTTAAGCGAATTTCTGCATGAACTTCACGGGTAATAGGATAAAAATAAGCTAATACTAACCCAATGATTAATACGATAGCAGGAAGGGGGCCAACTGCCAGACGAATCGCTAATAAGGCACTTTCCGGTTGGGTAGGAATTGGTTGATCAGGTATTCTGGCAATAAATCCGGCAGCTTCTAATACAATACCTACTAAAAATAAGCCTAATGCTAAGCCAAATTTCTGTAAAAGTACCATAAACGCATAAAAAATTCCCTCCCGTCTTTGTCCCGTTTGTAACTCATCTAATTCAATCACATCAGGAACCATAGACCAAGGAATTAAATAAGCAACTGATACGCCAACTCCTGCCATAATAGCTAAGATAAACATTAAAGTAATTTGACCTGGTTGTAACTGAAATAAGCCAATTTGAGCCATAATCCAAACCCCCATTCCCATAAAATAAACATTTTTTTTATCTAATTTTTGACAAACAGCTTGCCAGAAAAATAACATAATTAATGCAGTTCCTTGGACAGCTAAAGCAACTAATCCTGATTTATCTTCTCCTAATCCCATGTAACTAACAACAAAATAAACTAAAATAGAAGCAGTTAACTGCACCCCTAACCAAGAACATAAATAAATTCCAATAATATATAAAAAGGGACGATTGTTAAAAACAATTTTTAACTGTTCTTTAAAAGGTAAAGATTCTGATTCTTGAGCAATTTTGTTTTCTTTTTTAGCTAGTTCATTAGTTAAATGATCTTCAGGGACTGCTAATAATAAACTAAGACTAAACCCTAAAAATCCTAAACTCATTAGCAAGGTAAAAAAACTGATAAAATCTAATTTACCCATGCCACCGACTAAAGATGATAATCCAGGAATTGTTCTTAATATTCCATATATTAGACCAACGATAGCTATGGGTAATAATAATTGACCTAAAAGTTTTTTCTGTGTTAAATTTAAAATCGGTTTTGCTCCTCTTTCTTGAACCCGAAGGGTACACCATAAAAGAGCTAAAATTGCTAAAATTCCGCAACTAATACCTAAGACTAAATATTTAATTGGGGCGTTATTAGGATAAGCAGCAGAGGCTAAAATATAAAGAATTAAAGATAAAATACTCCCTCCAATAGAAAAAGAAAACCGAAAACTATTAAGACTAGTCCGTTCATTATAATCTTGAGTTAATTCAGGAGTTAAAGCAGTATAAGGTAAATTCACTGTTGTATAACAAATATTAAACAAAATTCCGATTAACACATAATAAGCAAATAAACCCCATGTATTAACATTAATATCATCACTAAAATGAGGTATAATCCATTGTAAACAATATAATAAAGCAAAAGGAATCATTCCCCCTAATATCCAAGGAAGACGACGACCCCAAGGGGAACGAGTGCGATCGCTTAAAATACCAATAATGGGATCATTAATAGCATCAGAAATTTTCCCAATCATCAAGACACTACCCGCTAAACCAGGAGATAATCCCGCTACATCTGTAAAGAAAAATAATAAATAAAATACGAGAATATTAGCGGTAATAGCGGGGCCAAAATCTCCAGCACCATAAGCCAATTTTGTGGTAAAATGAAGTTTCTCAGATTTAGGTTCGGTCATAGTAATAAATTAAGCAGTTGAATATTGAATAATCAATGAGGAAAAAAAGAGGTTTTGATCCTCCTCTTTCAAGGGGATAGAAATAAAAATATTCGTTGCTTCAAGCTATCGACTTGTTTGTGGTAGTAACTGATAACTGATAACTGGTAACTGGTAACGCCAAATGACACCTAATCCCCGTAAACGTTTTGCCCAACATTGGTTAAAGAGTGAAAAAGCTTTAGAACAAATTATTAAGGCTAGTGAACTTCAACAACAAGATAGTATCCTAGAAATTGGGCCAGGAACAGGAATTTTAACTCGTCGTTTATTACCAGAAGTTAAAAATGTTGTAGCTGTAGAATTAGATCGAGATTTGTGTCACGGTTTAGTTAAAAGTTTAGGTAAAATTGATCATTTTTTACTCTTACAAGGAGATATTTTAACCCTTGATGTAAAGAGTCAATTAATAAATTTTCCTCATTTTTTGCCTCCTAATAAAGTTGTTGCTAATATACCTTATAATATTACGGGGCCAATTCTAGAAAAATTACTAGGAAAAATTTCTCAACCCCGACACCATAATTATGATTTAATTGTTTTACTTGTTCAAAAAGAAGTAGCTCAACGTATTGTGTCTCAATCTGGTACTAAAACTTATGGAGCATTATCTGTTAGGATACAATATTTAGCCCATTGTGAGTATATTTGTGACGTTCCGAGTCAGGCTTTTTATCCCCCTCCTAAAGTTGATTCTGCTGTTATTCGGTTGCGTCCCCAAACCATTGCTAACCCTGCAATGAATCCTCAACAATTGGAAACTTTAGTCAAATTAGGGTTTTCTAGTCGTCGTAAAATGTTACATAATAATTTAAAAAGTATCATAGAAAGGGATAGTTTAACTTTAATTTTAGAACAATTAAATATTAATCCCCACGTCAGGGCAGAAGATCTAAGTCTTGAACAATGGATTATTTTGAGTAATTATTTATCGTGAAACAATCTTAATAAGTAGTCGGACATAAATTGTCTATGACATAAATATTTTTAAGTGTGAAAATTAATAAGATACAGCATAATTATCTGTAGGGACACGGCAATAGTAAATTAATGGTAAAATAACAATCTTATTAATGTCGTGTCCTCACCATTTGGTTTATTAAATAAATATTATTCTCCTAATTTTGTGCAGAATTAACCCAACTTTTCAGAGTAGTTACCACTTCTTCAATAGCAATTTCTTGAGACTTTTTCGTGCTACGTTCTACCACTTCTACCTTACCAGATTTAAGCGATCGCCCGGTCACAATTCGATAGGGAATGCCAATTAAATCAGCATCTTTAAATTTAACTCCTGCTCGTTCATCTCGATCATCTAATAAAGTTTCTACCCCTATTTTATTTAACTGAGTGTAGATATTTTCTGCTACTTCTATTTGTTCTTTATCACTGATATTAGGAATAATTATCACCACATGATAAGGCGCAATAGCTACAGGCCAAATAATGCCATCTTTATCATAAGATTGTTCTACGGCAGCTTGGGCCAAACGGGAAACACCAACCCCATAACATCCCATAATCATCGGGTTTTCTTCCCCCGCTTCATTAGTAAAAGTTGCCCCCATTGCTTGAGAATATTTAATCCCTAATTGAAAAATATGACCCACTTCAATTCCTCTGGCATTCTCTAATATTTGAGTAGGATCATGAATAGCGCGATCGCCAATAGTTGCCTTTCTGATATCAACAACTAAAGAAGGTAACTTAAACTCTTTATCCCAATTTGCCCCAACAACATGATAACCGTTTTCATTCGCTCCCGTGACAAAATTCTTTAATTCAACGGCAGTTTGATCCACTAAACGTAAGAATTTGGGTATAACATCTTTAACCTTATCAATATAACCATCTTCTAAGTCAGGAGCAATATAACCTAAAGGTAAAGGTTTAGCAGCCCATTTTTGCTGTTCTGTTTCATCAGGAACCCCTAAAACTAAAATGGTTTTAGCCTTATAATTAGGAGCTAATCTAACTAATTCATTAGTTAATTTAACTTCATTAACCACTTGATCGCCCCGAATACTGACTAAAACTAACACCATTTGTCCACTATCATAAACCACTTTATAGAGGACATTTTTAACAATATTAGTCGGAGAACATTGCAAAAACTTACACAACTTTTCAATAGTATCTGTTCCTGGAGTCTCTTTTTTTTCATACTTTTTAAAAGGAGATATTTCAGCATCAATAGGCAAAGAAACCGCCTTTTCTACATTCGCCGCGTACTTACCATCTTCCGTATAAAGAACCTCATCTTCCCCAGCTTCAGCTAAGATCATAAACTCTTGAGATGCTGACCCTCCAATAGCCCCAGAGTCAGCTTCTACCGCCCGAAAAGCCAAGCCACAACGACTAATAATGTTACGATAGGCTTTATCCATCGCCTCATAACTTTCTTGCAAACTTTCTTGAGAAGCATGAAAAGAATAGGCATCTTTCATAATAAATTCTCGACCCCGCATTAAGCCAAAACGAGGACGAATTTCATCTCTAAATTTAGTTTGAATTTGATATAAATTAACAGGTAATTGTCGATAGGAACGGATCATTTCTTTGGCCACTGTGGTGATCACTTCTTCATGAGTGGGGCCAAGACCTAATTCTCTCTCCTGTCTATCCGTCAGAGAAAACATGATTCCTTCTGCTTTAGTATAAGTATCCCATCTTCCTGACTCCTTCCATAAATCAGAGGGTTGTAACTGAGGTAGTAAACATTCTTGGCCCCCCGCAGTATTCATTTCTTCCCGTACAATTTGGGAAACCTTCTGCAATACCCGCCACATTAGAGGTAAATAAGCATAAATACCACTACCGATACGCCGGATGTATCCTCCCCGCAATAAGAGTTTATGACTAGGTATTTCTGCTTCGGCGGGATCTTCACGCAGAGTAACAAACAACATTTGAGACAGTCGCATTTGTGGTTTCCTTTAAGAGACAACCTCAGAGTGAATAAGGCAAGTCATGGTTTAGTTGATATCAATCCAGATACTACCTTCTTCTACCTTAACAGGAAATACAGGTAAGGGTTTTTCTTGGGAAATCATCCCCAGAACATTTCCTACAACTGGGGGCCAAGGTGTCCAGGTTTTAACCTCTCCCGTTGTCAAATCAAAAGCACTGCGGTGCATTGGACAAACAATTGCTCCATCCTCAGTAATTTTGCCTTTTTTTAGCGAAATTTTTAGATGAGGACATATATTATCGACTGCGTACAGCCGTCCTTGATGGTTTAGTAACAAAATATTACGATTACCGACTTTTACCACTTCACGGGAGTCAGGGGAAAGCGCATCAGCGGCCAAAACTTTTGTCCAACTCATTGTTAATCACTCTTAATTGACTTAATCTAGACATCGTGGTTCACTTTACCATTTTTTGTCGTTAGTCATACCGTTATACAAGAAAATTAACTTATCTTACAAATTCAAGTATTCCCTGATCTCCATCTAATCTTACTTGTATCCTAAGGGGTAAGACAGCATTAACCCCATCATGACCAAAAGGTAACTCAGAAACAATCGGAATATTTAGATCCCCTAAGCGATCGCGCAAAACTTCCTCCACTGTCCAACCAGAACTACCGGACGGAACTTGACAACGACTAAATCGCCCTAAAGCAACCCCTCTAACCCCATTAAATGCCCCCATTAAACGCCATTGAGTCAATAAACGGTCAATACGGTAGGGAGCCTCTCCCACGTCTTCTAGGGCTAAAATCGCCCCATCTAGAGCAGGTTGAACGGGCGTTCCCAACAAATGGGTAGCAACGGTCAAATTAGCTGGAAGTAACCAACCTGTTGTTTGGCCGCCTCCCCATCCTTGGCCCTGCAATGGGGCAAGAAAACGACCCTCTAAACAGTCGAATAAACGATCAATTGACCAAGCTGGTTCAGCAGATAAAGTAGTCAAAACAGGTGCATGAAGCCCTGACATACCAACTGTTGCTAAACGCCATAATAACCCCGTAATATCAGAAAACCCAATCACCCATTTAGGGGATATTTTACATATAGAAGGCCAGTCCCAATGCTCGAATAATCTAGCACTGCCATAACCCCCCCTTGTACAGAGAATAGCTTTACAATCAGGGTTTTCCCAAGCTTCTAATAATGCTTGTCGGCGTTGACTATCGGTTCCGGCTAAATAACCATAAACTGTCTGCCAATTACTCCCTAATTCTACTTGATATCCCCGCGATCGCCAAATTTCTAGCCCTTCTTCTAATGCCGAAAACTCTTTGAGCGCACCACTAGGAGCAATGACTTGTACCCTATCCCCTGGGGTCAAAAAAGGGGGAATTTTCCAAGAGGACATAATATTTTTGCACTGTGTTAATTAAGTCAAAATTGATCAAATTATCCAACCTTTTGACCTGTTTATCAGAAAATTTGGTTTTAAACCCCGTCCTTCTAGGACTGCTTTTCTTGGTTTTTGAGGTAAGATTTTAACACTTCTAATGGTGCACCTCCAACAGAAGAAACAAAGTAGCTAGGCGACCATAAAGCATCTTTTCCGTACGGTTTAGGAAAACCGTATTGTCCGTATCTACGACTAGAAACACCTTTTAAAGCATTTACGATTAAAGATATAGATAGCTTTGGCGGATATTCAATTAAGACATGAACATAGTCTGATTCCCCATTAAATTCTAGCACCATTATATTCATTTTTAATGCCACTTCTTTAAAAGATTTTTCAATCAATGCTAGACTTTCAGCCGTAAAAACCTTACTTCTGTACTTAGTAACACAGACCAAGTGAATCTTTAAATCTGAAACGCTGTGACGTTCTTTACGAAGATGGCTTGACATTTTAGTTGACCTAGATTAATATTCATCTACAGACCCATTTAGTATATCACATTAAATTAAGCTATCGCTATAGAATCTACCCGACAGACCAACATAAATAGCAGTTAGCCAAACTGTTCGGATGTTGCAGGATGTCAACAATTTTTAGATCTTCAAATTCAGATCTATCAAAAAATAGCTAAACATGGTATAATGAGAAGTTCGAGGTGAAAATTAGGGGAACAACCAAGACAATCCTTCCTCACCACCGAATCAATACTAACAATTGTCCTACTCACAAAGTAACAAATAACATGGTCAAACTACGCTTAAAACGATACGGCAAAAAAGGAGAAGTCAGCTATAGAATAGTAGCAATGAAAAGCTTAAGCCGTCGAGAAGGTCGTCCCTTAGAAGAATTAGGCTTTTATAATCCCAGAACCGACGAAACCCGTCTAAATGTGCCAGCAATCGTCAAACGACTCAAAGAAGGCGCACAACCCACAGAAACCGTGCGTAGCATTTTAAGAAAAGCTCAAGTATTTGAACAAGTCAATGCTTAAACCTAATTTTCTGTCTAACCAAGGGCATCATACCACCCCAGATTATTTGGGAATGGTAGAATTTTTGGTTAAACCCCTTTTAGACTCACCAGATTCCTTGACTATTGATTGTGAAAGGGCTAATAATAATCAACGGGCTTGGGTGCGAGTAGCGTTTGAAGAAACCGATAAAGGCCGTGTGTTTGGACGAGGAGGGCGTAATCTTCTGGCAATTCGCATAGTCCTAAGTATCGCGGCAGCAGAAGCAGGACAGTCTGTTCATTTAGATATTTATGAAGGAAACAGCGAAAATTTCCGCCCTAACCCTCGTAATAATTATGACAACGACCGTAAATTTGTCAAAAGAAGACCCCGTTCTGGCCCCCCTGAGGGGCCTAATCTTTCGGTTAAAAGTCGTTGGCAACAGTAACACTCTTTGAACCAAAAATCCCCGCCGTTCTACGGCGAGGGAGTGCCACAATTAATTAATGGCTGCTTCAGGGACAGGGTAAACGCTTACTTGTTTACGACTGCGGGTTTTGTGTTCAAAGGTCACAATACCATCAACCAAAGCAAACAGAGTATCATCATTGCCTCTACCTACATTATTCCCTGGATGAACTTTTGTTCCCCGTTGACGAATAAGAATATTCCCTGCTTTGACTACTTGTCCACCATAACGTTTAACACCGAGTCGCTGCGCTCTTGAATCACGACCGTTACGAGTACTACCAGTTCCTTTCTTATGTGCCATAGTTCCTTATTATCTGTTTCCTAATGTTCTATAGTCTATTGTAGGCTTATTCTTCTTCAGTGGAGGCCGTTGTTTCCTCCTCTGAAGCTTGTGTTGCTGCCATAGATACTCCATCTAATTCAGTTTCAGCAATGACTGAACCATCTACTTTAATAGCCGTAATCATTAATCGGGTCAATTCTTGGCGATGTCCCCGTTTTTTGCGGGTTTTCTTTTTAGGACGCATTTTATAGACAATAATCTTCCGTCCGCGTCGATGTTCAAGAATCAGTCCTTCAACAATTGCCCCTTCGATAAAAGGCTGTCCCACCGTAATCCCATCATCATGATTGATCAGTAGAACTTTATCAATGCTGTAAGGGCTGTCAGTCTCAACCCCAAGACGATCAACGTCGTAAAAACGGCCCGGTTCGACCCGAAGTTGTTTGCCTCCGGTTTCAATGATAGCGTAAGTCATAAAATTGTCCTTTGTTAGTTGCCGTACAGGTAGCAGAAATATTCAGGCTTCTAGCTTGATATCTGCTTTTGCCCATGTCTTAAACCTGATCCGAGCAGGAATCTGACACACAATCTATAATTATAGGGCATTTTTGTTATGCATGTCAAGATCCTAAATTCCAGAACAGTACTTGAGTTTTTTTGTGCCTGTGGTGATAACAAAATCTTATATATCGTAGGGTGGGTTAGACGCTGCTATGATTTTGATGAAAAACGCATAACTTTTAAGGCGCGTCGTAACCCACCATATTAAGTATTGTAGCTTATTAATATACATTTTATACCAAGATGCTCGGAGATCTAATCTATGTTTCGTCACCAAAATCTACATAAGTCATACCCGTTTTTTTATTTTTCAGCCATTTTCTGTATTTTTCATAGATTTCCTCTCCTGGAATAGCTTCCCCAAACTCTTTCGGTTGTTTATATTCTGTGGGGGGATGTTCTTGACGAATCCCCATAATAGCGTAGTAAGGTCTGAACCATTTACGCATAACCTTCATTAATTCGTCAAATTTGATGTAAGAAATAGAATATCGGTTAGAAAGGGCGATATATTGGATCATGCGAGTATAGGTTTCTGGGTTACTTTGGGAGTGTGAGAGTCCAATAATGCCTCGTAGTTTCTCAAAAACACTATAATTAACCATAACCAGAGCGACTAAACTCCTAAAATCTTGTAAATCGCTTTTTCCGAGATTTTGAATCATTTCTGATATGACTCGTAAGATAGAATAGTCAGCCAGTTGATAAGCTTTGAATAAACAGAGTAGTTTTAATCCTAATTCATGTTCTGAGAGTTTATCGAGGTGTTTAGCGTAAGATTGCAAGGCAATTTTACCCTCATCTGTTTTAACTTGGGGCAGAAGTTCGATGAGTTTTTCTTGAGTTTGCTGGCGAAAGGTAGCTGTATTTTCGTGATCTTCTAATAATTCTTGGACAAAATCGTAAAATTCCTGTTGTTTAGAACCTCGATATCTTAATTCTGTTTGGTCAATGGAGATAAAGCTATCTTTGGCCTCAATAGCTACCTGAAGCAGTCGCAAACTATCATAAATGCCTTTGTATTTATCAACGTTTTTAACTAACATATATTTAATCTTAACAAAGATTAAAAATTCTTCTTTACCAAACTTTTCATTATCAATCGCTTGGGCAGTTTTGGCAAAAACCCGCAGATCATTCATTTCTCGGTTATGCAAAACTAAGGCACTTTCGGAGACTTCAGTTTTACTTAATTTTCCCAATAAATCTTTTAGAATACTTTTTTCACCTACTACAGGGCGATTCCACCAAGGGACATCATTAGTCTTTGTTGTGATTTCTGGGGAAATTGAAGTTGTAATTTCAGTAAATTTATCCATAAAGTTTTTCCTGTACCATCCTAAAGCGTAATAAACTTGGTCAAATAAAAAAACACTTAAACTATTTGACAGCAGTTTAATGCTACATCTCTATGTTTCCCCAAAAGTCATCAGGACTAACAGGATAGGCAAATTTTGCGCAAAATATTGCTTAAAAAGCGATTGATGTATGATTAACTTTTTCTAGTGGCATGAATGCCAAAAAGTCCTATTACTAATAAGCTCATTACAGAACTAGGTTCAGGAACTTCAAGGGGGGGTTCTACAGAATTACCAAATTGAACTTCACCAATAATAGCGTTAGGAATAGTCTGATTATTATTGGCAAAATTAATACGGATTTCATTAAAGAGGATATCTTTAAATCCAAAGAAATTATTAGTTTGAGTAAAGTCAGTCATTGCTTGAAATGATTCGACGACTGAACCATTAAGTAAAGCGGTAAAGTTGGATATAGTGGGAGCAGTACTCATAGAAAAAGCGGCGGATGTTTGATCCTCAAGAAATTTAAGAGAAAACTCTGATAAAATAGAGGAGTTAGTGACTCCTCCTAGACCAAGATTCGGTAAAGGAGGATTTGAAGGTAAAGGAAATATAAAAAAAAGTCCTGGATCAAATTCCAATCCAAAATTAGCATATTCATTCGTTAGAAGATTTCCATCGTCAAAAATCGGGTCATCAAAAGTAATAGTTTTTTGAGGATTATTCAGCCCAAAGCTATTTTCAATGGTGGCTCCTTGGATTACTTCAATTTTCATTGCTCCACTCAGAACAAAAAAGCTTCCTAGAGTAATGATTAATGATTTTTTCATGATCTTTAAGGGAACTAAATATCAAGTTTAGGACTCAAGAGTTCTTCTTGCACCAAAATTCTATCTTTGTTTTTTGATAAAATTCACAAATTTGAGGGTAATTTTTGTGGTATTTTATAAACTTAAAAAACTTATTATTAAGAATTTTAAATCAAACTAAAGAAATGTATTTTATTGATTAATTATTCTTTATTAATAATTGAGAAAAGAAGTTAATTTAAGGTTTATTTTATAATTAAATGTGCCAAAAGACGATACTTTTGGCACAGAATAAATAATTATTGATTAATTGCTTGGTAAGCTTGTTGAATCTCCCGAATCGAAAAAAGAGGCTGAAAACTTAAGCTTTGAGACTGATAAAAAGCGGCCCCTCCTTGTTCACGATCAACTAGAGCGATAATTTGTTCTACTTGATAACCAACATTCCGTAATCGTTCTACGGCTAACATGGCGGACTTACCTGTAGTTACCACATCTTCTAAGACAACGACCTTAGCTTCTGGGGGTAAGGTGGGGCCTTCAATATAAGCTTGTGTGCCATGGCCTTTAGCTTCTTTACGAATAATTAAGGCATCTAGAGGACGATTTTCATAAGCAGACACTACACTAACGGCAGTAACGATGGGATCAGCCCCTAAAGTCAATCCTGCCACAGCTTGGGTATCTTTAGGTAAAAGAGATAGGAGTAAACGGCCAATGGCTAAAGAACCTTCGGCATTGAGAGTAACTTGTTTACCATTAATATAGTAAGAACTGGGTTGTCCAGAAGAGAGAATAAAATCTCCTTCTTGATAAGCACGCTTAACCAATAAATCGAGAAGATAAGAACGTAACATCGATAAATCAGCCGTAGAGACTGAAATAGCTGCTGGAGAAGAAGAAGTCATAGTGTTGAGAAAAACTCCGATTATTTCCTTAAGAAGCGGGGTATTTTTGCGGAAAATTCGCTAAAATACGGGTGGTTGCAGACCAGCAAAAATGAAGGGAAAACCCTTCACTTTTGCCCTATCTTAAATGCAAAAAGAGGACTCCCGCCACACCGACAGGTTAGCGGTGAGATGAATTTTTGCCAACGGCAGTTTCTCCTCCATTAAATCAATTAACCTGAGTTCGATATAACTGAAATAGCCAAAACCTTTGTCCAGCTTCGCTTAAGAGGTTTCATTGTCGGGTTGTTTCTGCTGCTTATTAAGAATATTCTCAATAAAGAATCAATAAAGCCCGCGATCGCGGGCTTTTTGTCATTAACTGAAACTAATTGACAATAGTAAACTAAGACTATTTGACTTGTAAGTATTCTTAGATATAAGTTTCAGATGTTCGCTTTATGTCGAACTCAGGTAATTAATAAATAACTCAATAAATTAGGTGCGTTACATTTCATTAACGCACCCTACAAGATCCGCGATCGCACTGTATATTATGATGTTAGGAAATAAAAGGATCATAGTTCAATTCCATTGATCCAAATTTCATACTCGCTTATATCAATTTCATCATTCCAAATGATTCCGCTACCTGATGGATCGAGTTGAAAGTTTTTAAAGAAAGCGTAATTTTTAAGGCTAGAAAATATCATTTTTTCTAGTAGCTTTTCACAGTTATATTTTCTAGCTTGATGATTAGAAAAATGCACTAATAAAGTGTAATTTTCAAAGATTTCTGCTGATGTGATTTTTGGGTAAAGCATTGTTTTATTTCAAAGGTGGTAATTTGTTGAATTCTTGAGTGTTCCACATTTTCAATAATTCTAGTTGATAGATTGTTGCCCATTCTACAACCATTTTTGTGGCTCTATTGGGTAAATCTCCTTCAATGATTTCTAAGGTTTCCAGGTTAAATAGGGCGTTATAGTCTCCATAAATCGCATGAAAATGGGGAGGTGGATGATCGGCAAAAAAGAGTTTAATGATAATTCCATAAAATCGAGTAATTTCTGGCATAAATCTATTTTTAGAGGTCTTTCTTTATGACCAAAATATTATAACAAAACTTACTGGGTTTCGTTCCTCAAACCAACCTACAAGATCCGCGTTGCCGAAGGCACTGCGAAGCAGACCGCACTACAATAGTTCTAGTAATATGTCATACTCTACGTGTGAACCAACCCAAAACTACTTGATTAACTATACCAATTACTTGAATTCTAGTTTCACCATAATTGCGTTTATCTTCTCTTTCTAGGCGGTTTGGGTCTAGAAAAATATTTTTTGCATCCTCAAAATCAATGTTATGTTTTATTAAATTTGAGGCAGCTTTATCTTTGTCCCATTCTATCTCCATACTACCGAAATTTTCTGTCTAGTCAATTAGTATAGGGCAAAAATCAGTTATTCAATATAGTATATATTTATGATTGTTGGGTTTCGTTCTTCAACCCAACCTGCACTCGTCCGCGATCGCTGTAGGGTGGATTAGCCTGCGCGTAATCCACCATTAAATCAATTAATGAATAACCCAATAAATTAGGTGCGTTACATTTCATTAACGCACCCTACAAGATCCGCGATCGCACTAAGGCAATTTCATCATTGACACCCCCTTGAATATAAATCGTTTTTAATTTGGAGTCATAACGAAAAATATTGATGAGTGGATAACCATTAGATAACCACTGAGAAAGAATAACAGCTTAAATAGATTGTGCTGAGGTTGGCAATTTATCAGACTCCTTATTTTAACAAAAATTATAACCTAATCAACTGATCCCATTATAGAAAAGTGCGATCGCACTTTATACCGCTTCAATATTTTCTTGAGCAAAATCGAGCATTCTTTGAGCTTTCTCTATAATATCTTGGGCTTTTTTTGAGGTAATATTCGGAGTAAGGCTATAGTCCGCATCTGTTGGTTGTTCCTGTGCGTCAATTAAATAACGGTGATATTCTACAGGCAGGCGTTTTGTTTTGATAAAGGTTTTGCCAAAGGCAGCAATAACGGCTGAATGGCTGAAAAAAGTTAAGTTTTCTCCTAATAGAAATGCTTGTGCAATATAAAACATTGAATAATAAGCTCTTGCGGTTGCAAAGGCGAGTAAGTTGTTATTGGCTAATAATTGTGCAGCCTGTAAACTTTCTCTAGCTTTTTCTAATAACTGTTGTTGTTCAATTTTCATAAAATAATTCCCTCTCGCTCAATATTTAGGAGCAATGGACTTTTTTCTTGGTTAAATTGAGCTTCACTAACATAAACACAACTAATTAGCACTTCATATTCTAAACACAAATCAGAGATAAGATTAATGATTTCCTGATGTTGCTCATCGTTAATCAGCTTATCTTTTAAAATCACTAAAATATCAATATCTGATTCAGGTTTGGCTTGTCGTTTCGCTTGGGAGCCAAAGAGAATTAATTTAACTAATTGCTCTTGATAAATATTTTTGATTTGTTGTTTAAATTTTTCTAGAATTTCGGGAAGGTGAGGATGTTGTTTAGAAAAACTAAGATTTTGAATTAAGGAAGTATCCATGATAAATTTGTTTTTTGTTAATTAAAATTCTAAATCGAGTATTTTATCTATTGCGTTGGGTTTCGTTCCTCAACCCACCCTACAGCGATCGCTGTAGGGTGGATTAGCCTACGCGTAATCCACCATTAAATCAATTAATGAATAACCATAAATTAGGTGCGTTACATTTCATTAACGCACCCTACAAGGTCGGCGATCGCTAATGTTTTGCTATTTTTTCCATGAAAATTCGTTCTTGTTCCTCCAAGGGTATATCTTTGGAATATATTACAGGATTTGGATCTCGCTTTAATAATTCTGCTAATGCTTCACTAAATTTCTCATCATCACTGCGATTTTTAGATAAATATTGTTTTAATTCTGTTACGGTCATTTGAGTTAGATCAACCATTAGAAAAACCTCCAGTTTCCATCAGAATAAATTACTAATGCAATTTCATCATTGACACCCCCTTGAATATAAATCGTTTTTAATTTAGAGTCATAACGAAAAATATTGATGGGTTGATAACTATTAGATAACCACTGACAAAGAATAACATCTTGAATAGATTGTGCTGAGGTTGGCAATTTATCATAACTCCCTATTTTAACAAAAATTATAACCTAATCAACTGATCGCTGTAGGGTGGATTAGCAAAGCGTAATCCACCATTAAATTAATTAATGAATAACCATAAATTAGGTGCGTTACATTTCATTAACGCACCCTACAAGATCCGCATCATTCGGCAACGCCAGATATTTATTCGCCACCAAGAAAGAACTGACCAACTTTCACTGCACCGTTGACTATGTTTTGAACCCTTCGCGCCCTTCTATCCTCTTCAAGCTTGTTGTCCAATGCACGTTGCTGTGACAACAAATTTGCATTTTGTTGATGAAGCGAACGATTTTGATCCTCCAGATCCCTCGTTCGAGAACTCAAACCTACTAGCAGTACCAACATAAATACCAAAATAACTATTACAATGCTAAAACCATAAAGAAAACCATTTTCAGAAATATGCAAAGAGGCATCAAGCCAATGAATAAAAGTTATTGCAGCACCAAAAAGCCAACGCAATGATTTAGCTAACCAGTGATAAATTTCGACAGAAATAGTAGCAAGAGCTACAAGAAGCAAATATATAAGAGAAGCAATAATTTGAATGAAAATGATTGCCCAGTTGAGTAATGTATTCATCGCATTACCCAACGATTCCAGAAAAGTATTGGTGAGACTTGTCAATGTTTGCATATGCTTCCACCAGATTGTTGTGTTCCTTAGCTATATATATAAATGAGTATTCAGAATTTTTACCCTTCTAGCACAAAATATTGACTTTTCGCCACTAAAAACTTGATCCCTTAATTAAGTGTTACAACGATCAAAAAATAATTTGACCCCTACCCCAAAATCAATCCCGACTAAATTTATCGGGTATATTTGACGCGCATTTTTGACCGTGTTACTATCCAAGAAGATTGACAAAGAACCATCGAGTACCCAACTATGACCCAGGCAACCCAAACTCAAACAGGTTTTACCCCGACGTTTACTCACCTCGTATCTAAAGAAGGTGGCGTTAAATATCCCCTCAAAGCCCTTCATGTCTGTGAAGAAACCTTTTCACCCCTAGAAGTCGCTTATGACTACGATGCCATTCGTCGTCAAGTAACCCGTGAAACTATTTCTACGGGCCCCAACTCAATCTGGCGTTATAAAGCATTTTTGCCCGTAGAAAGCGAAAATCCTATTGATGTTGGCACAGGGATGACCCCTCTCGTTAAATCTAACCGTCTCGCCCGTCGCCTGGGTCTAAAGAATCTCTACATCAAAAATGATGCGGTTAATATGCCTACCCTTAGTTTTAAGGATAGAGTCGTCTCCGTTGCTTTGACTCGCGCTAAAGAATTAGGATTTACCACCGTTTCTTGTGCTAGTACCGGAAATTTAGCCAATTCTACCGCTGCTATTGCCGCTTACGCAGGTTTAGACTGTTGTGTGTTCATTCCTGCTGATTTAGAAGCCGGAAAGGTATTAGGAACCCTCATCTATAATCCTACTGTAATGGCGGTTAAAGGCAACTACGACCAAGTAAACCGTCTCTGTTGTGAAGTAGGAAATACTTACGGATGGGGCTTTGTTAACATTAATCTACGTCCCTATTATTCTGAAGGTTCCAAGACATTAGGGTTTGAGGTAGCAGAACAGTTAGGCTGGAAATTACCTGACCATATTGTGGCCCCCTTAGCCTCTGGTTCTCTCTACACCAAGATTTATAAAGGCTTCCAAGAATTTGTTAAAGTCGGATTAGTGGAAGATAAAGCTGTTCGTTTTAGTGGCGCACAAGCAGAAGGATGTTCTCCTATTGCCACAGCTTTCAGAGAAGGACGGGATTTTGTCACACCTGTTAAACCTGATACTATTGCTAAGTCTATCGCTATTGGTAATCCGGCTGATGGTTATTATGCCTTAGATATTGCTCGTAAAACTAACGGCAATATTGAAAGTGTCAATGATGCAGAAATTATCGAAGGCATCAAATTATTAGCGGAAACTGAAGGCATTTTCACCGAAACTGCAGGCGGAACAACTGTTGCAGTGTTGAAGAAATTAGTAGAAGCGGGAAAAATTGATCCTGAAGAAACTACGGTAGTTTATATCACCGGCAATGGATTAAAAACTCAAGAAGCGGTACAAGGTTATATTGGAGAACCTTTATTTATTGAACCCAAACTTGACAGTTTTGAACGTGCTTTAGAACGGTCACGCACCCTAGAACGTCTCGAATGGCAACAAGTTCTAGTCTAGTTTAAGGTAGGGCTATTTCATCAGATGCTGACACCTTAAAAGGTGCAGCTACTAAAACAAAGCCCACCTTCGTGGGCTAATAGATGAAAAGTCTACGACGGTAGACTTCGTTTATCTAGCTTCAACGTTTAGGTTGAAGGCATAGTCGTTAGGGTTTCTTAAGGAAAACTTTAACTCTAACGGCTGAAATTTTCCCTAATATTTTCGATAATTGATTATTATCCGTTTGTTATTCAATCATTATGGCTGTTAAAGTATTAATCCCCACTCCTCTGCAAAAATACACTGAGAATAAAGCTACTTGTGAATGTAGCGCGAATAATTTCACCGAATTACTTGAGTCTCTTGAAGTGACTTTTCCAGGGATAAAAGACCGTTTATGTGATGAAACAGGTTCTCCCCGTCGCTTCCTCAATTTTTACGTCAACAGTGAAGATATTCGCTTTTTAGATAATACTAACACTGCCCTAAAAGATGGGGATGAAGTGAGTATTGTTCCTGCGGTGGCCGGGGGTTAAAATCACAACTACCGGGTCTATTTTTTAGTTTTTCTTTGTCAATGTGAATGGTTTTAGGGTAGAGTGAGTTTACCCTAAACTTTTTCTATGGGATTTATCAAGGTTTCTCACGTTTTAACCGTTTTAGTTCCTCTTGTAAATATTCTAGCTGTTTTTGTAGATCATCTACATTTTCAGACTGAGGAGAGTTAGATTCCTCCTCATCCTCTGAGATGATTTCAATACGACGGGGTTCCTTTGTTTCAGAGGTATTAGAAGTTGTAGGAGGGTTTTGTTGTGCTTGTTGAATTAAGTCATCAACATATTTTCGCGCTTCTTCAGCAGTCATTTCTCCCCGTGCTACCATTTCATCAGCGAGTTTTTGCCCTTGCGCCCTTATCTCTTGCAGGGTAACTCCAGCCTTTTCTGTTGCATAAGAAGCTATTCCCACTCCTAGATAAAGTGCTTTTTGAACCAGATCACCTAAACTAGGCATATTTAGATATCTTCCTTTAATTGATTTGCTATCTTTAGTTTTAACAAATTTTGACTTTTATCGGGGTCAAGTACCGTTGACCCCTAGAGGTTTTTGAGATACAGAATATTTATTTAATAACGTTTTCGACTATTTTTTCGCTTATTAGTCTGTTTTTTAGCGTCTTTTTTTTTATTTTTATTCTGAGAACGTTTCAGCCAAGTTCCCACATGATCACTGATAGAATGACTCATAGCTCCTAATTCTAAACCAATAAAAAGTGCGATCGCTTGGTCAAAATATTGATTTAAGAACAAAGACAGGGTATTATCTCTAAAATTTTGCCAATTCCAAGTAAATACTCCTAAAAGTTGTGAGATAGCTAAAATGGGAATAGCAGCCAAACTCAGAATAGTACCTAGATATAGTAAGCGTAAAATTGTGCCAATAAGGAACCCGTGAGATAAAAAAGACCGATGTTTGAGGTGAGACTGATAAGGAAGCCAAAGCCAACGGAATATCCCCCAACGTTTATACTGAATTGAGTAAATATCCAAATCAGGGCCAAACATCAATCCACTAAAAAAATAACCTCCCGTTACTATGACGGTTAAATCTGGCTGATGGGTGAATAAATAGGCTAATCCAGCTATCAGGGGTAAACTTAAGTAAGTAATGCGATCATGGGTACGGCCAGACGGCATAAAAAAAGTTTTGATTTTTTAAGAAAGGTATGTTATGATAGTAAAGCATAAGTTGGGGCGATTAGCTCAGCGGTAGAGCGCCTGCCTTACAAGCAGGACGTCACTGGTTCAAATCCAGTATCGCCCATTATAACCTTGATTAGCTATTAAAAAACTGGGCCAATTCCTCTATTATTTAAGATCAAGTGCAATATAAATGAGTGATATGGAAGACTGGCCAAAGGACTTGATAGAATGGGTAGAAACGGTAACAGTTGCGGTTGAAGATTTCTTCGAGGAAGTCAGCCACATAGCTGAAGAAGTGGCCGAAGATATCCAAGATGAAATTGTAAGAGATATTGAGCAATTTTTAGAAGTTGTTTTTGACCCTATTATTGAGATTTCTATCGAAGAAGAAAGGATTTTTTGGGATGGGGAAACATTTGATCCTGATTCGATGCTTTCTCCTAAACTTGATCCCACTTCTAATGTTCATCCGGCCTGTCAAGGGTGTTGTCACTATCACGGACATATTTATGGCAGAAGTCTATTAGTTTGTGCTATGCACCCTCATGGTTGGGATGACCTTCATTGTCCTGACTGGGAAAAGTAAAAACTCTATAATATTTTTCAAAAATCAAATTAAATGGTGGGGTTTTTACTTAAACTCCACCACTTCTGAACACTGTGTTACACATCAATATCAGAATCACTTTTTACAATGAACAATTATCCATTGTCAATTATTCATTATCCATTTTCTTACATTTCATCCACTGGTTTATGATAGGGTTCACATTCATAGGGTTGTACCCCAATATCTTTATAGTCATCTTTAGCTGGACTAAAAATCCGCGCAAACCCTTCAGTAAAATATTGAATGACACCTTGCAACATTTGGTTAATATTCATAACACCTGCCTCTAACTCTATTTAAAGTTTCTTGAGCAATTTTTAAGGTCTTAACTTGAGAGAAACTTAATCTTCCCTTCTGATCTGATTATCTGATCATTTATCCTTCGTTAGCTCGCTTTGATATAAATCTTGAATTTTCTTTGTAATACTTTGCTTAAAATCGGTTTATTGTTACTTTTTATAAAGTAATGTGTCTTTTAGGATAACATTTGCTTGATCCCTTCTCTACTATTACCACATTTTAACCAAAGATTTAGCTCTTGAATGCTAAATTCGTGATTTTTCAACACCCCAGACAATTTTTATAGACTATACCAAGTTGAACGTCCTTTTCCGTGTCGGGTTAATTGTTTTTGTTGACATAATTCATTCAGTCTCGCTTTAATGGTACTACGGCTTTCTGACGTATAATCCTCTATTTCTCTTGTGGTAATTCTACCCTGTTCTTTCACTAATTCTAAAATTTTTACAGATAACTCAGGGAAAGCCATTGGAAAGATTAATTCCCTTTCTAATTTTTTCTCTAATCGATCTTTTTGTCGTTTCAGTGAGCGCAAAAAAAATAACAACCAAGGGGTATAATTAGGAGAGTCGGTTTTAAAACTTTTTTGAGTTTGTCTTAAAGCGAGGTAGTAACTCTCTTTATTCTCTTCAATAATGGTTTCTAGGGAACTATAAGGTACATAAGTATAGCCTGTTTTTAATAATAACCAAGTCGTAACAATGCGAGAAATCCTTCCATTTCCATCTTGAAAGGGATGAATAGCCAGAAATTGAACAACAAAAATTCCGATGATTATTAGCGGATGAATCTGTTTTTCTTCAATGGCATTACGAGTCCAAATTATCAATGACTCCATTAATAATGGGGTGTCAAAAGTGGAAGCCGTTTCTAAGATAATCCCTAAACTTTTTCCTTCTTGATTAAAGGCTTCAATATGATTCTCAATAGATTTATAATTTCCTCTGTGTCTTTCATCTTTATCGCTATATTTTAGTAAAATAGAATGGAGTTGTTTAAGATAATTTTCCGTAATTGGAATCGTTTCCCAACTATTAAATAATATTTCCATAACTTCTGCATAGCCAGCCACTTCTTGTTCATCTCGACTGGTAAACTGATCTGGATCTAGGTTACTTAATAAGGTTTCAATAGCCGCGATCGCTTAACTTAACCCCTTCAAAGGGATATAAAACGTTTATTTTTGTTCAGGTACTTAATGTGTTGGGTTTCGTTCCTCAACCCAACCTACTTTGTTTTAGTTCTTGACAAAATATTTATGGTGATATTTACTATAATAAAGTTCAACCCCACATAGGTTAAATCATGCCAACAGAAGACCGAGAATTGACCTTAAATCCAGAAGAATATAGCCTTCTGAGGGACTTGTATCAACTCACAATGACAGCTTGCTATGTCGCAGAAGGATTGACCCAAAGTCGGGCCAGTTTTAAACTATTTGTGTGTCATCTTCCCGACTCCTTGGGTTATTTAATCGCTATGGGATTGACTCAGGGGTGGGATTATTTGGAAAAGTTGAGTTAAATAATGTTTAGTGGTAATAATAAATGTAGATTGTAGAGTGAGTTAGACGCGGCAATCATTTTGAGGAAAAACCAATAAGTTTTTATTGGCATCGTAACGCACCAGTTGAAATATTGTAGCTGATTATGCAGTTTTTACAAAGATATTGAGAGAACCTGTTTATTAGTTTAGTTAGATAATTCTTTAGGAGTGAATAAAAGTGACAAAAATTGCCTTATTTGGTACCAGTGCTGACCCCCCAACTGCTGGACATCAATCTATTTTAGGTTGGTTATCTAATCATTATGATAAAGTAGCGGTTTGGGCCTCGGATAATCCGTTCAAAAATCATCAAACTTCTTTAGGTCATCGTATGGCTATGTTACAGTTATTGATTGATGACATTAAACCTACTCAAGATAATATTTATTTGTCTGAGTTATTAAGTCATAGACGCAGTTTAATTAGTGTGACTAAAGCTAAAGAAATTTGGGGTAAAGATCATGATTATACATTAGTTATTGGGTCGGATTTAATCGGTCAAATTCGTCGTTGGTATCACATTGATGAATTATTAAAAGAAGTCAATATTTTAGTGGTTCCTCGTCCTGGATATGTTATCTATGAATCTGATTTAAAAGCATTAGAAGAATTGGGAGGAAACTATAGTGTAGCTGATTTAGATGCACCGGAAGTTTCTTCTACTGCTTATCGAGAAAATCACAATCAAAATGTGTTGATTCCTCCCATCCAAAAGTATATTTATCAAGAGCAACTTTACGTATGATATCAGAGGAGAATAAGCTAGTATTAGCAGATTTTAAAGTTGGGGTTGATAACGTTATTTTTTCTGTGGATACTCAACAAAATCGGTTATTAGTGTTATTAATAAAAAGGACTGATCATCCATTTGTTAATCAATGGGGTTTACCAGGAACTTTAGTTAGAAAAGGAGAATCTTTAGAGAAGGCTGCTCACAGAATTTTAGCGGAAAAAATTAGGGTTGATAATCTTTATTTAGAGCAATTATATACTTTTGGCGGCCCGAATCGAGATCCGAGAGAATCTCCTGATAGTTATGGGGTGCGTTATCTTTCTGTGAGTTATTTTGCTTTAGTTCGCTTTGAAGATACACAATTAATTAGTGATAATTTACATAAAACATCTTGGTATATGATTGAAAGAATACCTCAATTAGCTTTTGATCATAATGAAATTTTTAGCTATGGTTATCAACGATTACGAAGTAAATTAGAATATAGTCCTATTGCTTTTAATGTGTTACCAGAATTATTTACTTTAAATGATCTTTATCAGTTTTATATGACTATTTTAGGGGAAAATTTTGCTGATTATTCTAATTTTCGTTCTCGCTTATTAAAATTAGGTTTTCTCTTAGATACAGGGGTAAAAGTATCTAGGGGTGCAGGAAGACCGGCAAGTTTATATCGGTTTGATGCTGAAGCATTTGCACCCTTAAAAGATAAACCTTTTGTTTTTGTTTAACCTCTCATTTTTACTGATTATGAAAATTGCGATCGCTCAACTTAATCCGATTATTGGTAATCTCACTAATAATGCTCAAAAAATTTATGAAATGGCTATTTTAGCGGCTAATCAAAATGTTAGATTGTTATTAACTCCTGAATTATCTTTGTGTGGTTATCCTCCCCGTGACTTATTATTAAATCCTAGTTTTATTCAATCTGTATCTATTGAATTAGAAAAATTAGCACAAATTTTACCGCCAAATTTAGCTGTTTTAGTAGGAACTGTTGAGATTAACCAAAATGCTAAAATTAAAGGAGAAAAACTGCTTTATAATAGTATTGCCTTATTAGAAAATAAACAAGTTAAACAAATTTTTCATAAGCGTCTTTTACCCACTTATGATGTTTTTGATGAAGGGCGATATTTTGAACCAGGAAGACAGAGTAATTATTTTACATTATCCTCTAATTTTAATGATTCTAATCCTTTAAAAATAGGGGTAACGATTTGTGAGGATTTATGGAATGATGAGGAGTTTTGGGGAGAAAAATACTATGAAGATAATCCTATTCAAGACTTAGTTAATATTGGGGTTGACTGGGTGGTTAATTTATCTGCTTCTCCCTATTGTGTAGGAAAACAAAAGTTACGAGAAGCAATGTTAAAACATAGTAGTCAAAGGTATCAAATCCCGATTATTTATGCTAATCAAATAGGGGGAAATGATGATCTAATTTTTGATGGTAGTAGTTTTGCCGTTAATCGTCAAGGAGAAATTGTCTTAAGAAGTAAAGCATTTCAAGAAGATTTTACAGTAATTGAATTTGATGAAATAAGCAAAAATCTACAACCCAAGATAATCAATTTATTGTCAGAAACAGAGGAAGAAGAATTATGGTCAGCTTTAGTTTTAGGATTAAAAGATTATACTAAAAAATGTGGTTTTTCTAAAGTTGTTTTAGGATTAAGTGGGGGTATTGATTCTTCTTTAGTGGCTGCTATTGCTACAGAAGCATTAGGAAAAGATAATGTTTTAGGTTTATTAATGCCTTCTCTTTTTAGTTCAGAACATTCTATTAAAGATGCTGAAGCATTAGTTAAAAATTTAGGAATTAAGAGTTATTTATTGCCCATTGGAGAGATTATGAACAGCTATGATAAGCTGTTAGAATCGATATTTTTAGGGTCAGAATTTGGAGTTGCTGAAGAAAATATGCAATCCCGTATTCGGGGTAATTTATTAATGGCAATGTCTAATAAATTTGGTCATCTTCTGTTATCAACTGGGAATAAATCAGAAATGGCTGTGGGATATTGTACTTTATATGGGGATATGAATGGGGGATTAGCGGTTATTTCAGATGTTCCTAAAACCCGTGTTTTTGCTCTGTGTAAGTGGTTAAATCGTCAGGGAGATGTTATTCCCCATAATGTCTTAATTAAGCCCCCTAGTGCGGAATTAAGACCCAATCAAGTTGATCAAGATTCTTTGCCTCCTTATGAGATTCTAGACGAAATTTTAGAGCGATTAATTCATCATCATCAATCGGTTACAGAAATTAGTCAAGCGGGGTTTGATTTAGAAACCATTAATAAGGTTTTAAAATTAGTTATTCGTGCTGAGTTTAAGCGAAAACAAGCACCTCCAGGACTAAAAGTTACAGATAGAGCATTCGGTACAGGTTGGAGAATGCCTATTGCTAGTCGTTGGAAAATTGATTAAGTCTAAGGGTTTAACCCATCCCAAGTAAATAATATCGTATCTAATTTTTTGGTATTTTTAAGTTAAAATTACCAATTTTTCGGCTGAAAATCAAGATTATTTAAAATTGCCACCGATTCTCCTGACTGTGCTAATACAAAAAAACCTTGACGATAGGCATATTTATCCGCACCTTCTTCTATTTCAATACCTGCAACTGCACCATATAATTGTTTTTGGTTATATTCAGGAAAGAATAATCTAAACTTGGTTAAATCTTCCCTTAATTCTTGAATATCATCTACTCCTAAACTACTTTTAACTTCTACTACTAAAACATGATTTTCATTTATTACCAAAACATCAATTTCTAAAGTTTCTCCATTTAATCTTTTTCTAACCCTTTGACTGACTTGATGAACGGGAATCCCTCGTTTTAAAAATATAGTTTCACAGGCAGGTGCTACCATGTTTTCCACAAAACGCCCCCATTTACCACCAAGATTACCGATTTCTTTGCTAACTTCGCGGATTCTGCGGTCTGTTTCTTGAAAACGGCGGTCTGTTTCCTGAGATTGTTGTTGTAATAGCCGTTCTGTTTCTTTTTGAGCAGTCGTTAATTCTGCTAATAAACGCCAGACATCATCGGCAGTTGTTGTCATGGTATGATCTCCATTTATTTGATATTTATAATTTTAGCCGAAAAGCCCGCGAAGGTGGGCTTTGTTTGGGTAACTGCACCTTTCAAGGTGTTAGTGTATTGGTCATTTATAATCCGAATATTTTCAGTACTATCACTCAATATTTTATCCCCATGTTGTAACCGTGCTTGTGCTAATTTTTCCATCTTCTGCTATAATTATATTAAAAATAATAGTCTAATAATAACAATGCCTAACCTCAGTTTAACAGATCAACAAGTTATCGAGTTAGTCAAACAACTACCGTTTGAAAACAAATATTCTCTATTGCTGGAATTAGCGCAAGAAGCAAGTAAAAAACGCCAAGAAAGAATGGACTATGCACAGCAACAGTTAAAACAACTCTGTCAAGAAAAAGGTTTAAACTGGGAAGAAATGATAGAAGAAGAAAAAGAATCCTTTGTTGATGATTTAGTTCATGAAGAATAAATATGATTCCAGTAGTTGTGTTTGATACGAATATTTTAATATCTGCTATTGGTTGGAAAGGAACTCCATACTTTTGTGTAGAATTAGCTCGTCAAGGAATCATTGAATCTGTTACCTGTAAAGAAATTCTGGATAAACTTATTGAAAAATTACAAGTTAAACTTAATTTTTCTGATGTATATATTACAGATACAATCGCTGATTTACTAAGCTTTACTCGAATTATCAAAATTAATAGAATTTTGAAAGTTATTGAAAGTGATTCTGATGACGATATTATTTTAGAATGTGCGATTATGAGCAAAGCAAATTATATTGTTACAGGGGATAAAAAACACTTATTACCCCTTAAAAATTATCAAGGCATTGCTATTATAAATGCGGCAGAATTTAGAAATTTAATTTGCTAAAAATAGCATCAAAAATAGATATATTGATTCGTTCTGCTTCTTTGTACTTGCAATGATATTATATGTTTAAATATACCAGCATAATTACTGATAAAAAATTAAAGTTAGATGATAGACAAAGTAATTTATTCTGAAATTAAAGCTTTAAAAATATCATCCTTAAAAGAATCTCCCCAAAATGAAGATAACTTTTTGTACATCATTTGTTGAACTTTTGTGATAATAAGATCAGGATTGTGATATTCATCTTTTAAAGTTAAAATTTGTTCAGATAAGGGACTTTCTTCCGGTTGTCTGATAAAAATATCAGAATGAATTAAGGTAAAAATACACCCATTAACACTTTCATTATCCAAATTAACATTTAATTCATTAATATATTCCAGTAAACTATCTAGAGTATGATTAAGTTGAACCAGACGAGATATACCCACCGCAATAATTCTTAAATCATTAAAATTGCTAATCCTCATTCGTGGTGGATTTTGGGCTAAAATAGATTTATAATTGTCCACAGAATGGAGATAATTATCATCTAAATCTGGTAAAACATTAAAGCCATTTATTACTGTATTTCTAAAAGCTAGTTTAACCTCAAATTTTGCAGAATTCAAAACCATAATATCTGTATTAGTACATATAAATTGAAGAAAATTAACAAATTTGGCAAAGCCTAATAAAGCAGGATCAAAATTATTAATTCCATATTTAAACGCTTCTTTAACTACCGATAAAAAAATCCCATCCTTAGCTAAATCCTTAGAAGTCTCTGGGTCTTTAATAAACCATTGAATAATGCCTTTTGAGTGCTTAATAATTTCGTTTTTATCTTCACTAACTAATCTGTCTATTTGACTCGACATTCTCAAAACTTTAGGATTCGTAATTTTGAGAGTTACATCAATACTAGAGGTTTCAATGTCAGTTTCTTCTGGTTCATTAATGCCGATAAAAACATCACAAACAGAGGCAAAAATTTTATTAGTAGATGATTCATAAGCACAACCAATAACCGATTTACCATACTCATGAAGCTTTTTAGCTAAAGAAGAAAAACCCCCATCACCCGAAACAATAACAAACACATCAATTAATGGTCTAATATAAGCAATATCCATCGCATCAACCGCTAATTGAATATCAGCCGCATTTTTTTTCTGATATCGAGAAAAACCAAAAATTTGAATAGGATCAATACCTAATTCATTAATTTCTCCTTTCATGATACTGAGACGAGAATCACTCCAATTTGCATAAGCACGTTGAACAGCAATTCGTTCAATATCACCTCTCGACTTAATCTCTAGAAAAATTTCTTTAAGAGAAA
Organism: Aphanothece sacrum FPU1; assembly: GCF_003864295.1. Lineage (NCBI taxonomy): Bacteria > Bacillati > Cyanobacteriota > Cyanophyceae > Chroococcales > Aphanothecaceae > Aphanothece > Aphanothece sacrum. The sequence continues at coordinate 1,045,407 of NZ_BDQK01000013.1, forward strand.
TACTATTGAGATAATTTTGAGAAGCATTATAGCCTTTTAGTAGGTTCTCGACATCATAGAAAATTGCGGCATATCGTTGCATAAATTCACCAATTTTGAGAAAAGCTTACTTAAATAATTCAAACACCTGACGGCAAAATTTCTTTAATTTTTCGCCAATATCTGCCGCAGGTTGATAGTTCCCTAAACATTGCCAATTATCAACGGTTGACAATCTCCAGGCTTGTCCCTGATGATTAAAAGCAGATATTTCTACTCCAATTAATCCCTCAGACTGTTCAATAGGATCTTGATGAAAGCGAATTTGTACCAACATACTACGACTCTGAAAACGGGGACTCCATCCTGGTAAATGAAACCCAATATCAATCGAATGTGGATCGACTAATTCCAGAGTATCAGGATCATTACACCAGGGTTTAAGATCTGCTTTAGCATCAGGAAAGTAAGACTTAAATAGGCCAACTAGCGCGGCAATTTTGCTAGCGACTTCTAACCCTTGTGCTTTTTCCGATGCGTTCATGTTCCAATCTCCTCTCATTAATTTAGGTAAAAGAATCGGTATTAGGGATAGATTAATCCCTAAATTTGTAGATTTTGCTTTATTCTATGACAGGATTTTAATAAGTTCATTAATCATAACAATTAAAACGTTACTTTAGCCATTCTGTCATGACTCAAGCTATCTCAAAATTGCTCATTTTTGATGATTACATTGCACAATATACTAAAAATGGGGTCAAATATGAACTGATTGAGGGAAAATTAATCGAAATGATGCGACCTATTGGCAAATATCAAGAAATTGGAGGCTTTCTTACTTTTGAGATTAGATTGGAGATTAGACGGTTACAATTACCCTATTTTATTCCGACTTCTGCTGTTGTTAAACCAAAACGAGATAAAACGGCTTATCTTCCTGATGTAATTGTCCTAGATAGAAATAATATACTTAATGATTATTATTGGGAAAAAGCTTCCTCAATTTCTCTAGGAAGTTCAGCCAAATTAGTTATTGAAATTGTTAGTTATAATTGGCGAGATGACTATGTTTATACAATAGCAGATTATGAAGCATTAGGTATTTCTGAATATTGGATTATTGATTATTTAGTATTAGGTGAAAAACGGTTTATTGGAGATTTTAAACAACCGACAATAACCATCTGTCAATTAGTAGAAGACGAATGTCAAGTTAAATTCTTTAAAGAAAATCAGCCTATTTTTTCTACTATTTTTGCTGAATTAACCTTAACTGTGTTCCAAATTTTTCAAATCAATTAATCAATTTAGTAAAAAAAAGAATTTTTAATTTAGAATAAATGGTATGATTTTTATCCCGCGCCAAGAATCAACGCAAAGAATTGCTGTTTCATACTCTGATTCAGCAACGCCTAAAAGGATTAATTGAATTCTATGCAGTTGCGCCCCCAGAACCTCTACTATATATCTATGACATCTGTTACTATTCCTTCCTATCAAGTTAAATGGGAAAAATTGCCCGAAGATTTTGTATTACCCGATGACCCTGTGGATAATATTCATCAACCTGCCCTCGCTGCGGCTTTAACCGACAGTTTAGAAATTGCGGGAAAAATTTCTGAAAATGCAGTCACAACGACTAATTATGGCATCTGTGCCACATTAAACGGCAAAATTGTCGTAAAAGCCCCTGATTGGGCTTATATCCCTCTTATTCGCGTTCCTCAAGCTGAAATTGAGCGTAGTTATACCCCTCAATTACAAGGGGAACCACCTATTATTGTAATGGAATTTCTCTCAGATAAAGAAGGTAGCGAATATTCTAGTAAACCGACTTATCCTCCTGGAAAATGGTTTTTTTATAAGAAAATTCTGCAAGTTCCTCACTATATTATTTTTGAACCCTATGGAGGATTAATTGAACATTATCAACTTAATGACTCTGGAGAATATGAAATACAATCATCTGATGAAAGTGGACGTTATTGGATTCCTCAATTAAAGCTTTATTTAGGCTTATGGGATGGCAGGAGAGAACAACGTAAAGGCTATTGGTTAAGATGGTGGTCAGAAACCGGAGAATTGTTACTCTGGGGGTCAGAATTAGTGGTTGAGGAAAGGCAACGGGCTGAAGCTGAACGTCAACGTGCTGAAACTGAACGTCAACGTGCTGAACTTGAAACCCAAAAAGCTGAAACTGAACGTCAACGTGCTGAACTTGAAACCCAAAAAGCTGAAACTGAACGTCAACGGGCTGAAACTGAACGTCAACGGGCTGAAACTGAAAGCCAAAAAGCTGAAACTGAACGTCAACGGGCTGAACTTGAAAGCCAAAAAGCTGAACGTTTAGTCGCTCAATTACGAGCGGCAGGGATTGAACCTGAGCTATAAAGATAATGTAGGGGCTTTGTTTGTATAGCCACAGGCCTTAGCCTGTTGGCATTTGGAACTAAGTTGACACTAATGAGGGACCTTAATCCTTACATTATTTTTATGTTATGCCCTGAAAATTTGTATAGGATAAGATTCTGCTACTAATTTATTAGCCTCTTTTTGTACTTCAAAATTAGGGTTAAAAGAAGACTTAGGGGAAGTTTCTTGAAACTGTAGTAAAGTTTTAATTCGTTGATAAGCTTGAAAAGCAACCGTAGGAAAAAAGGAAAATTTGCCTGGTAAAACACACAAAAAATTACTATCTGGATTAGATTCAATCCAATAACTATATCTTCGTTTTTGTTCCTCTTCACTAATAAATTCAGTTTTTACGCATTCATAACTATAAAGTTGACGACTGTATAACTTATCTTTGCCAAAATAACGCTCTGCTGATTCTAAAATTGGTTCAATATCAACTCCATCATTACTATCATCATTAGCATAACCAGAATCCGCTAATAATGAGTAAATATATTGCTCTTCTTCAATTTTTTGATGTTGAATAAAATGATTAAAATGAAACCTATTTTTAGTAGACATTCGCACAAAATTAGAATCAACTAAAGCAGGCGACGCTACTACCATCGCACTACGACTACGTTTTAATCTAGCCCTTACTTGTAAATCCGATAAAAAAGGTTCAAAACCTTCTCCCACTGCAAAAATAAATAATTGAGCTTTCAGTCGCTTAGATAAACCTGTTTGAGTCTGACATAGTAAACTTTTAAGGCGAATTTTTCCATAACGTTCCATTAATAATTTATCAATAGTTATTCCTGTTTCAAAAGTTACTCCATTACTCAACGCACTGGCCACTAAATCCCTGAGAATGAGACTGGTATTCATAGAACAATCTAAAGTTTTAATCAATTCATAATGAGAAGGTTCTAGACCATAAGATGTATCAAAATTACGACAAAGATTAACAATTGCTTCTGTCGTATATTTAAGAGAACAATCTAATCCCTCATGATGTTCAACTTGAGCATATGTCGGGGCAATACATTGGCTATCAGTTAACCAATTGTGTTGTTTTCCATAAGCAACTTCTAATCTTCCTAATACTCGGTTACGCTGAATATTAATTTGCACTGCATCACTTTTAAGACGAGAAGAACGAATTTCAGGCGCATCAGTTTGAGGATGAATTAAATAAACTGGATTATCATTAAACCAACCCTGAAAATTAGGAATAATAGAAGGAGTAAAAAAATCAGGCTGTTTTTCTGTTAAAGTAATATTACATTGCTCAGAAAAATAAGATGTATAAAGATTAATTAAATCTTCTACTCCATTGACACAATTAATAAACGTTTGAGCATCATCTTGACCCGAATAAAGACCACCTGTATGATACCAACCCTCTAATTTACCGGATGCTAAAGTTCCTAATTGGGGAGCCTTTTCTAATACTTTAATAGAAAGGGAACTATGACGAGCTAAAAATTCAGCAATAGCTAGGCCAGCGATGCCACCACCGACTACAATAACATCAACATATTCAATTTGAGAAGCTTCAATTTGCGTCATGGAATCAATAACAGATAAAAAATAGTTGTCTACTCAATTATCATATCCATTGACTGAGTTTAGGTTGAGATTCGAGGTAAATATCAATACATTTACCCAAAACCTACACAACCAAATTTAAGCGGATCTCCCAGCATATTGGGGTAAACTGTATTCTATGTTACAAAATATCGAAAGTGGGTTACGGCGCGGACAGGAAAACTAGATTAGAATTCACAAATTATGGCCTGCGCCTAACCCAACCTACAATATATAAGATTTTGTTATCACCACAGGTACGGAAGATCCAACTGTAAAATGTCAAATTAACTTTTAAATAAATTGTGATACAATAAAATAATATTCAAAATTCGATTCTACCATAATTAGGGAAACTTCAAAGAAATCTGTGTCGTAAAGTGCGGCAGTATATCAAGATGCGAGAGCAGGTAATTATCTGGCTAGAACAAAACGTTTCTCAACATCGCTTACAACATATTTTAGGGGTAGAGCAGATGTGTATTGATTTGGCTAATTGTCATCAGGTTAATCCCGAAAAAGCAGCACAAGCCGGATTAATGCACGATTTAGCCAAATTTTTCCCCCCAGCCCAACTCTTAGAGATGGCTAAACAAGAACAATCAGGCATTGATCCTGTATGTATTGCTAACCCTCACTTACTCCACGCTTATGTTAGTGCCATCGTCGCTAGAGATAGGTTTGGTATTGAAGATCCAGAAATTTTAAGCGCGATTAGTAATCATACCTTGGGCAGTCCCCAGATGAGTGATCTATGTTGTATTGTCTTTGTTGCTGACGCTTTAGAACCAAATAGAGGAAATACTCCAGAATTAGAGACTATGCGTCGGGTGAGTCGTCAAAATCTTTATCAAAGTGTGCAACAAACCTGTGAGTATTCTCTAAAATATTTATTAAAGACTCAAAAAATGATCCACCCTCAAGTCATCCTTACTCGTAATTGGGCTTTATCGGTGGCTAAACAATCAGAACCCAATACAGATTGAGAGTTTAAATCAGCTACATTAACCGCAAAATTAGGATTAAATTAAGTTTAATGACCAATTATCAACCATTGATCGAAACCATCTCCCCCACCCTAACGGTAACGAATAACAAATTTGCTCAAAACTTAGTGAAAACCATTGCTCAAGCAGCAGATGATCGCAAAGCGGCTGACATCATCGGGTTAAAAGTGACCGATGTTTCCTATTTAACAGATTATTTTGTCATTGTGACCGGATTTTCCCGAACTCAGGTCAAAGCGATCGCCGATGCTATCGAAGATAAAGTATTCCAAGTTCATGAGCAACTGCCTCTAAGAACTGAAGGAAAATCTGAAGGAAGTTGGGTACTTCAAGACTTTGGTGAAGTCATCGTTCACATATTCTTACCCGAAGAACGAGAATTTTATAATCTAGAAGCGTTTTGGGGTCATGCCGAACGTTTTGAACTTTCCCAACTCGAAACTATATAATCATAACTGTTATGAGGGAATCGTCTCTTAATGTCTGTCCTGTTCCCATCGAACAACAACCCATCAACGAATACGAACAGTTAAAAGAATCCTGGTTATTTAGCTGGGCTACCCTAGAAAAAAGTCTTTATTGGCGAAAATTAGCCATAGTTTGGTTAATCGGATGGCTGATAGTCAGTCCTATTGCCGCCTCTAGTTTTCCTCCGCCAAAATCTCCCCTTCTGTTTGGAATTTCGAGTAATCTAGGAGCGGCCGCCCTCCTAATGTTAGTGTTATTACAGTTATGGTTAGGTTGGCGTTACATTGGCGATCGCTTGAAAAAAGAGACAGTCTTTTATGAAGAATCGGGATGGTATGATGGGCAAACTTGGCTCAAACCCCCTGAAGTATTAACCCGCGATCGCCTGATTCTTTCCTATCAAGTAGCCCCCATTTTGCAAAGATTAACCAGAACTGTGACAATTTTAGCTGTATTGATGATAGGGGATGGTATAGTTTGGCTGTGCCTTTAATAAACCTTCAATTCCCTCATACTACTAACCCTAAACCCCAAAATTTAACGACGAATGACCAGAGGACAACGTAACACCGCGCCCAAACTAGAAGTTCACCTACTCCGAGAAGGAATTATTGAATCAACTCATCGAGTAGAAGCGACGGTCTGTGATGACCGTGGACGACTGCTATCAGTGGCAGGCAGTTCAGAAACAACTGCTTTCGTTCGGTCTGCTCTCAAACCCTTTCAAGCATTAGCAGTAACCAGCACCGGAACCCTAGAGCGATATGATTTGACGGATAAAGATTTAGCTATTATCTGTAGTTCTCATCAGGGGGCCGTAGAACAAGCGCGACAAGTGTTTAATGTGCTTTGGCGATCAGATATTGACCCTAGTGCCTTACAGTGTCCCATTCCTAAAAAATCTCATAGTCCCCTTGAGCATAATTGTTCGGGTAAACACGCAGGGATGTTAGCTGTGTGTCAGCAACGAAATTGGCCCCTCAATACCTATCTACGCCGTTCCTCCCCTGTCCAACAGTTGATCTTAAGCAAAATTTCTGAATTGTTGGCTATGCCTGGAGATGAATTAATTGGGGCCCATGATGACTGTGGGGCCCCCACTTATTCGATGAAACTCGGACAGATGGCTCATTTATATGCTCAACTGGCTTCAGGGAATAATATAGACTTAGAGCGAGTTTTACGGGCTATGACTTATCATCCAATGATGGTGGCTGGGCCGGGAATCTTTGATACAGAACTGATGAGTTTGACAGACGGAGAATTAGTCAGTAAATCAGGGGCAGAAGGTATTCAATGTGTCGGCCGAGTGGGTGAAGGTATGGGGTTAGCCATTAAAGTAACCGATGGCTCAAAACGGGCTAAATGCGCTGTGGCTATCCATGTCCTACGACAAATAGGCTGGATTACTCCTACTGTAGCTGAGACTCTAGCAGAACGGTTTATCTCCTTGAGTCAATACACTCGACTCGAAGTTATTGGGGAATTAGCCATGATCTAAAAAAAGTTTGAGAAAAGGCTTGCTATTTATTTGACTTACCCCTATACTAGAAAAGGCGACGCGGGATAGAGCAGTCTGGTAGCTCGTCGGGCTCATAACCCGAAGGTCGGTGGTTCAAATCCGCCTCCCGCCATTACTAACTGTGTTTAAAATGCAAAAAGAGGACTCCCGCTAACCTATCGGCGTAGCGGTGAGATGAGTTTTTGCCAACAAATAAACCGACTCAAAGGAGACAATCCCTAAGTAGACAAATTAGTAAGTTTTACTTAGGTTTTTGTCCATCTATTAACACCTCACAGATTTTTATTAAGGAAAGGCTTGCCAAGCTTGTTCTACCAAATTACTAAGCCAACGACGTTGAACTCGATCTAAAATAGGATCATCTTCAAGAACTTCGGCCGTTAAATCATCAAGAGACTGTCCCTGAGAACGAGCAAGTTTGACCACTCCTGCAATGGCCACAGCAATCATTTCTTCGTCTACAGGGCGACTACGCAAAGCAAAAATTTCTTCGGGACTAACTGGTATAGGATAATGCATAAACGACCTAAGAATCTGGCGAAATCATCTGAACGAAAAAAATGTAATGTTTTGTAAACTGCCTTTTAAAATACAGTAACGGAAAGTCTAACGTACTTTCAAGCAAAAGGATTCTGTATTTATGCTTAAATTTCTTTTTGTTAACTAATGGAAATGAAAGAACTTCTGTATTTAGAAATACCAACTCCTGAAACAACCGCCGTTTGTAAGTGGTTACAACAAAAGTGGAATCCGACTCTTGGAAACAAGATTATGACACCCGATGGGATTCGTGTGCAAGGGATTGATGAAACCTCATCATCAGTCCCTTGTATTCCCGAAAATGACTTATCTATTTTTCTGTGGTCAGTACAACGTACTACCTATTTAAAAGTCTTTCGTTGGGGAAAAAGTCCCTTTCCCTCAGAAAAAAGAGTCATTGAACAGTTAATTCAAGAGATTAGAACAGAGTTTCCCCCTCAATATCCTCAACTCCCGGAACTTGATTTATCCAATCAGTCAATTTTTGCTGCCTTAGCTCCTTATTACCCTCAAACTGTTCATTTTTTCCAAAAAATGCCCCAAGGTGAGACAGATTTACGACGGGTGTACTGGTGGGAAAAACGATGGCGTGAGAGTGTAAAAAATCCGCAACAACCCAAACAAGTTATTTGTAGCGTACAAGGGTCAAATAGTCAAGTGACTGATTATGACCTAATTTACATTGGGGGTGCTTTAGGGGCGGTTCACGCGGCAGTCATGGCACAATTAGGCTATCGAGTCTTATTAGTGGAACGTTTAGCTTTTGGACGAATGAACCGAGAATGGAATATTTCTCGTGGAGAATTTCAAAGTTTAATTGACTTAGGATTATTTACCCAAACTGAATTTGAATCAATTATTGCGAGAGAATATGTTGATGGATTTAGTAAATTTTTTGATGGGAATAATAGTCCTCATTTAAAAGCTGATGTCTTACATACACCAACTGTATTAAATATTGCCATTGATTCTACTAAATTTCTCGGTTTATGTGGAGAAAAATTGTTAAAAGCAGGGGGAGAAATTTGGGATAAAACAGAATTTATCAAAGCAGAAATTGATCCCAATGGAGTCACCCTAGACTTAGTAAATTTGGATACAGGAGAACCTAAACAAGTAAGAGGAAGGTTACTCATGGACGCTATGGGAACAACTTCTCCTATTGCTTGGCAATTAAATGGTAAGCAAACTTTTAATAGTGTGTGTCCTACCGTTGGTGCAATTATAGAAGGATTATCCTCTGAAGTTTGGGATGCTAAATATGGAGATGTTTTAAATTCTCATGGAGATATTTCTCGCGGTAGACAATTAATTTGGGAGTTATTTCCAGGAGAAGGTAATGAGTTAACGTTTTATCTGTTTCATTATCATGAAGTCCATCCTGATAACCCTGGTTCTTTATTAGAAATGTATGAAGATTTCTTTACTATTTTACCAGAATATCGTCGTTGTGACGTAGAAAATTTAGTCTGGAAAAAGCCTACATTTGGTTATATTCCTGGTCATTTTACTATGGGAAAACGGGATCGCTTAGTTGCTTTTGATCGATTATTAGCGATTGGGGATGCTGCGTCTCTGCAATCTCCTTTAATTTTTACAGGATTTGGGTCTTTAGTGCGTAATTTAGGAAAGTTAACTCGTTTATTAGATAAAGCTTTAAAAAATGATAATTTAACGGCCGAAAATCTCAATAAAATTCGTGCTTATCAAAGTAATGTAGCGGTTACTTGGTTATTTTCTAAAGGAATGATGGTTCCCACCGGAAAAGTTTTACCACCGCAAAGAATTAATGAAATGTTAAACACATTTTTTGGGTTATTAGCTGATTCTCCTCCAGAAGTATCAGACACATTCATCAAAGATAAAACTACGTGGTTAATGTTTACCAGACTTGCTTTAAAAGCAGCGCGAAAAAATCCAATTTTACTGCTTTGGATTTGGGAAATGGCAGGAAGCAAAGATATTTTACGGTGGTTAAGATCTTATTTTAACTTTAGTTTAGATGCCTTGAAAAATGCGTTATTTTTCCCAAAAGAATGATCAAGATATAAATAACAGTAAATGAGGTAAATATGGAACAGGCAAGATGCCTGTTCCACTGTAAATTAGATAAACCCGCTCGTACAATAAACCCGCCCCTAACGTTGTCACTCAGGCCTGAGAGTCATATCAAAACCTGCCCTGCTATGTGTAATTAATTTTGTTTAAGCACTTATTTCCCCTGAAAACATTATAGGAGTTTTACTGATGCTTTCTCCATTTCCAGGGATGAATCCCTATCTAGAACATCCTTCTCTGTGGGCAGGAATCCATCATCGGTTAATTACCGCGATCGCCGATGATCTCGCGCCTAAACTTCGTCCAAGGTACATTGTAGCCATCGAAGAACGGGTATATGAAGTGAATGGGGACACCAATCTTCTAGTAGGTGTACCCGATGTTTTGGTGCAAAGTTCCCTCTCTTTAGGGCGATCAAATCAATCTGATGTTGGGGTTGCCTTAATCCCTCAACCGATGGAGATATTGTTACCAATACCGGAGATTATGACAGAAGCTTATTTAGAAATTCGTGGGGTGAAAACTGAGGAAGTTGTGACCATTATTGAGATACTTTCTCCCAAAAATAAACAGGTAGGAATCGGACGATTGCAATACGAAACAAAGCGACTAAAAATTTTGGGGAGTGGGACTCATTTGGTTGAGATTGATTTGTTACGTCAAGGAAATTCTATGGCAATGGTGGGAAATTTTGGGCAAAATCATTATAGGATTATGGTTAGTCATAGTGAAACTCGGCCAAAGGCTCAACTTTATGGTTTTAATGTGCGCGATAAGATTCCTGAGTTTCCAGTGCCATTAATAGCTAGTGAACCAGAACTGATGATCGATCTTAATATATTGCTCGATGAAATTTATGATCACGGAAGCTATGACTTAAGAATAGATTACAGTCGTCCCCCGATTCCTCCTTTGTCAGAACCGGATATGATTTGGGTGAAGGAAATTTTAAATAATAGTGAGAAAAATTGATAATTTCCCCAAAAACTAAAAGGAAGAGGGTTTAACTTCTCTTCCTTATCTCTGATTTGTTTTTTGTAATCCGAATCTGGTTTCAACTTTTTGCGTAACATTTGTTGTTGCTTTCTAAGTTGTCGTTGTCTTGCGCTTCCCCCTCGTCCTTTGTCGTTACGTCCTTGACGACGGGGGGACTCCTATCGTTTTAATCTTTCCGCCATAAATTAACCTATTGTTGACAATATATTTGATTGTAGCATCTTTTTGATGTAGGTAGGGATAATAGTCAGTTTTGCCTGACCCATAGCGGCCTTGTATGATATAATTTCTAATTAAAATGAGAATGCTGTCCCCAAAAAAGCCATTATGCCCCAAGCTGTCGGTGTTATTCAAACAATAGGATTTCCTGCCGTCTTAGCGGCGGCAGATGAAATGGTCAAAGGTGGCAGAGTCACCCTAGTCTATTTTGATTTAGCAGAAAGAGGCGAATTTTTAGTTGCCATACGCGGCCCCGTTTCAGAAGTGGAAAGATCAATGGAAGCGGGAATAAAAGCTGCCGAAAACTCTTTTGGAGGTGTCGTAGTCAGTCATTATATTGTCCCTAATCCCCCAGAAAATGTACTCGCTGTTTTACCTTTAGATTATACGGATAGTGTAGAACGATTCCGAGTTTAAGAATCTATTTATGAAGTATATAATATAGAAGTAGGGGCAAAACACATTGTTAAGCCTGAGACTTATTTATGAATCCATTGCTTAATAGAAGACAAAATAAACGGGAAAATAACTAATAAAATAAACACAATTTCCCCAATTCCAGGAACCCCATTAAATTCAGGATTTTTTGCTGATTCTATCTTAATAATAACCGGAGATGATGTTGTAGAATTATCTTGAGTTTTCTCTATTTTTGGGGTTAATTCATGTTTGGGAGAATGGTTATCATGAACATGACCCTCATGAGCTAATAGAGGTTCAGAAACAAACAATATAGAAGAAGAAATCAGGTTAAAATAGATCAGATTTCGAGAAGTCATAATCAATTACTTTTCAATAATTCCGCCTCCTAATAATACCTCCCCATCATATAAAACGGCCGCTTGTCCTGGAGTAATTCCAAATTGAGGGTCATCAAATAATAATTGTAGACGATTATCTCCCAAAGGAATCACATTAACCGCAACAGCAGAAGAACGATAACGAACTTGTACTTGTACACGAATAGGAGTAACAGGTTCTAATATAGATACCCAATTCATGCGCCCTACGGTACAATCAGATCGTCCCCCACTGTCACGCTTTCCCACAATAACCTGATTCATAATAGGGTCAAGTTTCACCACATATAAAGGTTCAGCCGCAGCTACTCCTAAACCTTTTCTTTGTCCAATTGTATAATGATGAATTCCTTGATGTTTCCCTAATATTTTACCCTCCATATCAACAATATCACCCTCTTTTTGTTGGATATATTGGTCAAGAAAAGTCTTCATAGAACCATGAGCTTCAATTAAACATAAATCTTGACTTTCTGGCTTTTCTGCAGTTTTCAGTCCAAATTCTGTGGCAATACGTCGGGTTTCTTCTTTGGTATATTCCCCTAACGGAAACAGGGTTCCCCCTAAGACATCTTGACTCAGATCATATAAAAAGTAAGATTGATCTTTATTACGATCAATAGCGCGTAATAATTGATAACGTTGAGTATTTTCATCATAACGAATACGAGCATAATGACCCGTGGCAATGCCATCGCAGCCTAATTTTTGTTTAGAATAATCTAACATAGGGCCAAATTTGACCGCCTTATTACATTGAGAACAAGGCAGAGGAGTTATACCCGACTCATAACCAGAAACTAAGTAATCAATAATATAAGCTTGAAATACGTCTCGACTGTCAACAATATGGTGAGAAATGCCTAATTGTTCGCAAATAAACGCCGCATCTACCATCCCTTCTGAGCAACATTGGCCCTTCCCTTTCATTAACCAAAGAGTTAAACCAATGACTTCATAGCCTTGATGATGTAAAGTAGCAGCCGCGACGGAACTATCAACCCCACCGGACAAGCCAACGACGACCTTTTTCATAATTGTTAAACGTTCGTTAAAAAGGGAAAAACTAATTATTTACCCTTCCAGGCTAACATTATTGATATTATAATGGACGGTATTATTTAATTGACCGAACCACCTTAGTGGCAATACTAGGGATTGACGGTGTGAGGATGTTTTTTTAGGTCAAACAATCATGAATAGTTCTTTTATTTCCCCTCTGAATTCTCAGACGCAGAATTTTGTTGCGTTGTTCCGGCCTCTCTCTCAAAAATCTTCGGGTTGGCGGTGTCTGTTATACAGCCTAGTCTTGCTGCTTAGCTGTGCTAGTGTGAGTATGGCTCAAAGTGTTTCTCAGACTAAGTTACCAGCACCCCCTACTTTAGCGGTTCCGAAAACCTCTGTTTCTGCTCCTGTCAAAGCGAGTCCAGTTATTCCTAAAGTTTCTCACCCTACATCAGATAATAAGCTCTCTCAAGGGTCTACCTCTGTCCGAGAATATACGTTTCAAGCTCCTCAAACTATTTCTCCTGAGCTTCCTACCCCTGAAGTTGAAAATACTCCTCCTGTAGTTGTTTCTGAAACTCCTTCCGTATCACAAAAACCTTTGTCAACAACAGATAAACCAGGTCTTTATCGGGTTGAAGTGAGAGGTAAACAAGAGTCTGTGTTAGCTAAAGTTAAAGCGGTTGAACCTCTGGCCTTTATTCGTCAACAAGAGGGGGTTATTCATGCAGGAATGTTTCAAAATGCCCAACAAGCTCAGCAACGAGTAGAGCAACTAGGTCAAAAAGGCATATCCGCTAAGGTGGTTTCTGTTAGTCAAGATCATACTAATGACCTGACGATGCAAATGGGGCATACTCATTAACCAAATAATTTGGGCATTGAGATTTAAACTGGGTAAGTAGGTGGTCATAATTAAAGTCACAATAGAAAAGTTCGTAGTAATGGCTTTAGCCATTATTCTACAAAGCTTTTAAGCCCTAAAGGGAACCTACTATAAACATTCGTTTATTTATGACCCCCTACTTATGGGTCAAATCAGTCACCTGTTCAGTCTATGACCTACAATTAAGGAGTTATTTGATAGTACCATAGTGCATTATGGAAAGAATTTCAGTTAACCCTCAAATCCACTTTGGTAAGCCTTGTATAAAAGGTACACGAATTACAGTACAGAGCATTCTTGAACTTCTTAAGGAAGGAATCTCCTTTGATACCATTATTCAAGATTACTATCCTGACTTGCAGGTTGAAGATATTCGGGCTTGTCTTCGTTATGCAATTGCATTGATAGCGGCTGAAGACATTTCTATCGTTTCAGTCTAACCATGAAATTTCTACTTGATCAAGATGTTTACTTTATCACAGCAAAATGCTTGAGTGATGCTGGACATGATGTAGTTCTGGTGGCTCAACTTGGACTGTCACAAGGGAGTGATGAAGAAATACTTAGGCAAGCACAAGAACAGAAGCGAATTCTTGTTACCCGCGATAGGGACTATGGAAATCTCGTTTTTGTTAGAGGAATGGGAATTGGTGTCATTTATCTCCGAATTTTGCCGACAACTATAAATTCCTTACACAGCGAACTAGAGCGAATTTTACAGACTTATTCTGAAGAAGAATTACTAAAAGCCTTTGTGGTTGTACAACCCGATGGTCATAGATTTAGAACCCTATCGTAATAACCGTCATAAGCTTGAGGAAAACCCTATTCTGCTCATCTTGATTCTTTTGGCAAGTTTTTGTTACATTTATTTACATAGAAAGAAACAAAACTTAAGAAAGGAGATCCATTATGTTAACCCTAGTTATTGCTTTATTAGTTGTTGGTTGGGTGGCGGCTGCAGTCATCGGTACTCAAGCTTATTTTCGAGGCGAACAAACCAAGCCTATTCATGAAAGAAACTGGCGTTCTGAGTCTTTTGAGGTCTTAGCTAAGTCCGTCACCGGAGAAACGACGGACTATAGTAAACGAGTTTTAGGTTTTCAAATGGATGCTTATGGCAGCGAAAACCTACCTACTCGCTAGAAACTCCTGTAGGGGTCAAAGTGGCATAGACATCTTGCGGCGTGGTCATTGGTGTCAACTGAGTCCAAAACGCCGACAGGCTAAAGCCTGTGGCTATACCAACAAAGTCCGCCTTCGCGGACTTTCTGTAACATTAGCCTGGGTAAATAGACAAAATTAATTACACAAAATTCGTACGGGCGGGTTTTTTGCCTAAATCAATGATTATCACGAAAAAACTAGATAAACCCGCCCTGGCTGTATAATTAATTTTCGCGGGATACTTATGAGGATTTCAGCACTATTTTGAGGCTTTTCCGTCAATTTTAGCCAAAATATCTAAAGACTGTTGACAAAGAAGTTCGTGACAATGACCATTACTAGCTAACAACCCTCCCCATTGTCTGACATCTCCTCGGTTATAGGTTAGAGGATCGCCGTTAAAATGGGTGAATTTTCCGCCTGCTTCCGTTAAAATTAACTCTGGTGCCGCAAAATCCCAATCTTTAGCCGCAGACTTACCAGATAGAGATATATAGACATCGGAGGTTTTTTCGAGGATAGTGGCAATTTTACCCCCAACACTGCCCATATACAGACGATCTTTGAGGGGTAAGGCCTCGATCAACGCCTGAAAACGGTCATCTCGGTGAGTACGACTGACGACTAAGCATAAATTCTCAACTTGGTTACGATCTGAGACACTGATCTGGTTAACCGTTCCGTCCGGGGTTTCGACAAAGGTTCCGTGACCTTTGCTGGCGAAATATAGCTTTTCTGCTTCAGGAATAGCCACTACAGCGACTACGGGACGGCCTTGATAAGCTAGGGCAATATGTAGGGCATATTCTCCCGTTTTATCGATAAAATCCCTAGTTCCGTCCAAAGGATCGATGATCCAAACCCAGTCTTTAGCAATGGGGTCAGTTCCTTGGTGGGTTTCCTCACTGAGATAACCAAAGGTATCGGTGTCGAAAACAGCTTGTAATTTAGTTAAAATATAGTGATTTGCGGCAATATCAGCCGCCGTCACCGGCCCATCTTTTTTATCTTCATTAATAGCTAAATTACCTTGATTTACTTCTCCACGATAATATGAACGGAGAATGTTAGCGGCCCCCCAACCTACAGAACGGGTGATCGCTTCAATTTCTGCTAATTTTTTCGTCTGTGTTAGATCCAAAATATTCCTTAGCCTCAATGGTTTATCTTTTTTAATTTTAAGGGAAAGGGAACCTTCTTAATCAATGATCAATTTAGACTATTCAGCAGTTTTTGCGTTTCTTGATAATCATAATTATTTCCTTGTTTTTTAAATAGTTGGGCGGCGGTTTTAAAATCAGCGATCGCTTGAGTTTTATTTCCTAATATGATACTAATTTTTGCTCTTTCTAGATAAACTTCTGCCAATTCTTTATCAAGAGATAAAGCTTTTTCAAAGTCAGCGATCGCTGCTTGATAATTATTGATTTTACCATAGGCCAGACCCCTATTATAATAGGCTTCAACTTCGTAACGATTAATAGTAATAACTTGAGTAAAATTAGCGATTGCCCCTTGATAATCTCCTTTAATTCCTTTTTCCATACCTTCAATTAATAAGTCATTTAAGTTAGGATCTGAACTGTAATTTTGAGAGATAAAATTAGGTTTTATCTCTAAAGATAGATGATTAACGGTTTTACCCCACAGAGGACTTTCTAAAAAAAAGGTAGTTAATATCGCTATTTTCAAGTATAACAGATAAGTGATCGGAGAAAAATTATAAGTTCTTAATAATATTAAGCCCCTATATTGACTTTTTTTTGGTAAGTTATGATTCATTTTTACAACACAGATTATACTTTGATTTTGAGATTATTTAACCATTGAGATAACAAAAATTATTAGTTATTGGCAAGTTAAAATTTTACCGTTACGATAAGCTTTAGTTAACTCAGTTTTACGGGTAGGATTAAAACGTCCATAGGTAGAAATTGTGTTAAATTCTTTGGGAGTAGGTAAGGTTTGTAAGGTCTCTTCTCCTAAGTCACTAAATAAGATAACTTTTTCAATTGTGACTTGTTTTTGCTGATGTTTTTCATACAAATCTGTATAAGTTTGTAGGAGAGTTTGCCATTGTTGGGGAGGACAATAACTACGATCAATTAATAAGACATAATTCGGAGAAGCAAACACTTGACTAATTAAGATGGCTGTGATAATAAAACACAGCCATCCTGAGGCAATAATAGTTAATAATTTCCGATTAAGTTTATTCATTTTACTTACAGATTTGTTTGGAATAATTCTTTGAGTAAGTCTTTAACATTTTCGGGGTTTCCTTTTTTAACAGTAGACTCTCTTAAGGCAGCAATTGATTGTAATTCTTGTTCATTTACTTCTCCATAAGCAATAGGATAAACTCGCACACCACTATATTCTATAATAGAACTAATATCTTTAAAAGTAAAGCCTTGATTAACTGCTCCATCCGTTAATAATAACAAATAAAATCGTCCATCAGGATTTGCTTTTTTCTGTTCCATTAGTTTAGATAAAGCTACCATAACACCATCATACATGGCGGTTGCACCATCAGCCCGTAAACTATCAATACCTGCAAGCAACCGTTTATGTTGGAGTTCATCAAAAGGGACCAAAGGAACTAATTCATTAGGGGTATCTCCATAGGTTATTAACCCAATATAATTACCTGTATTAATTTCTTTACTCGCAATGTTTAAGCCTTCTTTAACAGCGTTTAAAGGTTCTCCATCCATTGAACCACTGGTATCAATAACTGCCATTAAATAAACTGTTTTACCAGAATCTTTTTGTTGTTTCCAAAATGCTTGACCCCTGGTTAAAACATTTCCACTTGGTAGAGGAGGAAATTCATTTTTTTGTAAATATTCGGTGACTTCTTTCCCTTTTTGTGGTGCTAATTTTTGCATCTGTTCAGAAGTTGCAAATTGAGCCAATTTTTTTAATCCTTCTTGTTGATCAGGGGTATTCCAGGAGAAACCAACTAAGGGACTATTATGAGGAACCCCAAAGGGAATATAACTGGTTTTGGCAAATTCTGGTAATTGTTTCAATGTGGCATAACTGAGATAATCAATAGAAAAAGCTGGTAATTTTTTAGGATCTCTGAGAAATATTTCTTTTAGATCTGTTGTGGTTAATGCTGTTAGTAATACTTGCTTTTGAAACCCTGTAAAAATAGAATTAACTTGAGGTGATTGTAAGTCAGCAATGGTTAACGGTTTGCCATCTTTATCATGACCTGCTGCTCGCCAAAAGATAGTATAAAGTAAATTAAGTCCGGTAGAACTAGCATAAGGATTTGTATAACCAATAGTAATTTTTCTAGCTAAAATAGCATCTAATACATCATCAAATGTTACTTCTTTATTGCCAAAAATTTCTTGTTTAACTTGCTCATTAAGTACAATTCCTGCATTACTAGGAAGTAAAGCTTTATTAATATTAATTGGCTCAATTCCGGCACTTTTTAACATCTGTATCCACAAGTCATGAGAGGGTGTATAACCGGCCGGTTTAACTACTTTAGCGGCAATCATTTGTTGACCAATTCCAGAGGGAATATTTCGCACACCAACTTGAATAATTTTTCCTGAACTGGTTTTATTTTTTTGTTGATTAAACTTTTCTATGACATCAACAAACCATCGTTCATCTTCCTTAGTTGCGTTTGCTTTTTCAGGAGAACCGAAGATTTCTAGATAGACAATATTAGTATCTTGAGTAGGTTGGGCCCCATAAATTGGATATTTATTAATAGGAGGTAAAGGTTCCGCAGTATTATCAATAGCATAACGTAAGGCTACTTCATCAGGAATAATATTATTTTGGACATTAATTTTAGGAATTATATTATTTTGTAAGATTTTATAAGCACTATCAAAAGAGTCTGCTTGGGGAACTCCTGCTAAACATCCCCATAATAAGGTTAAACACATTCCTACTAAAAACCAAGCCTTAAATGTTTGACAAAAGGTATTTTTAATCCGTTGATAAGTTAATTTAATTCTCTCAAATAACGGGTCCTTACTTTTCATACTGATTCTCCTTTTGCTGCATCTTGGATAATAGTTTCAATGACGGTTTGATTATCAGCAATAATTCCCCGTAGATGATAGGGTAAACCTGCTTTAATCGTAAATGTATCTAAGGAAGATACAACAACTTGATCATGTAAATGTTGTAATTGATGATGAGTTTCTTGGAGTCTATTACAACTGGTTTGTAAATGTTTTTTGGTTAGGGTTCGATAGGTTTCAGTTTGAATTTGTTCTAGGGCTAAAATAGCTTGAACTACTTGAGATAATAAACCCAAAATACTGTATAATGTTTCCAGTAAATCGGGAGTTAATATACTTTCTTTCGTGGAAATACGATGAGCAAAAATTTGACTCTCTTTAGCCCATTTTAATACTTGTTGCCATTCAGGTAAAGATGATTTATGTCCTAAATTTTGCTCAATTTTGTTAAGCTCATTCACAAAACTATCAATTTCGAGTAAATTAGCCCTAATATTACTTTGAAACTGCCATAATTGTTGAAACCAAATGCCAATCATTCCCAAGACAATAAGTCCACCGATAATGATAGGAAAAGGACGAATTCCTAAAACAACGATAAAGCTGATATATCCTAATATAGCCCCAATAATCAGCAAATAGGTTTGGGGTAAATGGAAAGCCCTACGCCAAAATAAAATCATGGGATTAGAGTCTCACTTGTTCCTAATCTTGTTATAACAACTAATTCTCTGAAAATCAATTCATATTATTCATTTTTTACACTTAATATTTTTAATGTAGATTCAATTTTCTGTCAATGGTCAACAAAACAATCTATAATAGAGTGAAACACCTTATCTTAAACCATGACCACTTCTCAACGCCATTACCATATAACAACTTTTGGTTGTCAGATGAATAAAGCAGATTCAGAACGCATGGCAGGTATTCTAGAAAATATGGGGTTTGTCTGGTCAGAAGATCCCAATGGGGCCGATTTAATCCTTTATAATACTTGTACCATTCGAGATAATGCCGAACAAAAAGTTTATTCTTATTTAGGAAGACAAGCAAAAAGAAAACAAGAAAATCCTAATTTAACTTTAATTGTAGCTGGTTGTGTTGCTCAACAAGAAGGAGAAAAAATATTAAGACGAGTTCCCGAATTAGACTTAGTAATGGGGCCCCAACACGCTAACCGTTTAGAAGATTTATTACAACAAGTTTTTGACGGAAATCAAGTGGTTGCCACTGACCCTATTCATATTATAGAAGATATCACAAAACCTCGTCGAGATAGTACCGTAACCGCTTGGGTTAATATTATTTACGGCTGTAATGAACGGTGTAGTTATTGTGTTGTTCCTAATGTTAGAGGAATCGAACAATCTCGCACACCAGAAGCTATTTATGCGGAAATGGAACTATTAGGAAAACAAGGATATAAAGAGATTACTTTATTAGGTCAAAATATTGATGCTTATGGACGAGATTTACCCGGAGTTACTGAAACAGGAAGACATCAACATACCTTAACAGATTTATTATATAAAGTCCATGATATTCGAGGCATTGAAAGACTAAGATTTGCCACCAGTCACCCTCGTTATTTCACAGAAAGATTGATTCGTGCTTGTCAAGAATTACCAAAAGTTTGTGAGCATTTTCATATTCCTTTTCAGTCAGGAGATAATGACATTTTAAAAGCCATGAAACGAGGTTATACTCATGAAAAATATCGGCAAATTATTACTAAAATCAGAGAATATATGCCCGATGCTTCTATTAGTGCTGATGCCATAGTTGGCTTTCCTGGCGAAACAGAAAAACAGTTTGAAAATACTTTAAAATTAGTCGAAGAAATCGGCTTTGATCAACTCAATACTGCCGCTTATTCTCCTCGTCCTGCTACTCCTGCTGCTTTGTGGGATAATCAATTAAGTGAACAAGAAAAAAGCGATCGCTTACAAAGATTAAATCATTTAGTTGCCCAAAAAGCAGCCGAACGTTCTCAACGTTATTTAGGGAGGATAGAAGAAGTATTAGTCGAAGATCAAAACCCTAAACAGACGAGTCAAGTAATGGGGAGAACTGGAGGCAACCGATTGACATTTTTTAATGGTAATATTGAGGAATTAAAAGGTAAAATAGTCAAAGTAGAAATTACAGAAGTTCGGGCGTTTAGTTTAACCGGAAAATTAGTTAAGTAGGAGGTTATCAATAAACAAATATTTGTAGTAGGTTCCCTTTAGGGGTTGAAAGTTTTGTATAATACGATGGTCAAGCCCCCAATACGAACTTTTCTATTGTGACTTTAATTTATGACCACCTACCTGATAAGTAGGTACACAAAATTAATTACACAAAATTTTTTGGTACAGACGTTAAAACCCCCTCTCCCTGCTGCGAAGCTCCCTGCTCTCATGCAGTCACAACAGGTCAATTAAATGCGTGACAGCTTATAGCTTAGGTGATTTTAAATCAATAAAATTTGAAAATAATAATTTACTTAATGGCTAATAATAACCTCAACAAACCATTTTTAATTGCTCAAGACTTTGCTCTTTTCTTAACAGCAAGTGTTGATGTCAAAGGAATGCCAAAAGCTTATCCAACTGTCGCAGAACAACGAGAGCAAGATTATTACAATAGTTTGACTTATTATATTCAAAATCACCCAAAAGTTCGCAAAATTATCTTTGTGGAAAATTCAGGATGGCCTTTAGATAAACTTAAACAAGTAGCCCAAAATAATCCTCATAATAAAGAAATTGAATTTATTTCTTTAAATTGTAATGATTTCCCTCGTAAATTTGGTAAAGGTTATGGGGAGTGTTTATTAATAGAAAAAGGACTAGAACAATCCAATTTAATTAAAACTGTTACCCATTTTGCTAAAATTACGGGTCGAATTTATTTACAAAATATTACTCAAGTTTTAGAAAGTATTTCAGAACCCTATGATTGTTTGTGTGACTATAAAGATCAGGGTTGGAGACTTAAAAAGTTATTAGGAGAAGAATCGGCTGGACCTAATTGTGATACTCGTTTTTTAGTTTTTAGTCAAAAGTTTTATCATGAAATTATTAAACCACTTCATCAAAAACATAAAGAAGGAACCGTATCTTATTGTTTTTATATTGAGAGTCAATTTTATCAAGCTATCAACAATTTAGCAGATAAATATAAAGTTATTACCCGTTTTTTGATAGAACCGGATTTCAAAGGTATTGCCGGTCATTTTGGCGGAAAAAATTATAGTAGTCCCCAAGAAAGAGCTAAATTTTTTATCCGTTCTATCGGTCGAAAAATAACTCCTTGGATACATTTTTAAAGCCCTTTTATCGTAGAATTTAAGGTAGTTTGACCCCTACAGAAATCCGATAACTTACCATTCTGGATTTTTTACTAATAAGTCCTCAGCATCTTCACGAGAAAGGGGTTTAGAGAAAAAATATCCCTGGCCATATTCACAATTCAGGTCTTCTAATATCTTAACTTGGGATTCAGTTTCGAGGCCTTCTGCAATCACATCTAAATCTAAATTGTGACCCAAAGACACAATTGTCCGCACAATTTGGATATATTTTTCATTATCTTTTCCTTCTTCCATACGACCGACAAAAGAACGATCAACCTTAAGAGTATCAATAGGAAAACGATGGAGATAACTCAAAGAAGAATATCCTGTGCCAAAATCATCAATACTAATCCTTAAACCTAATCCTTTGAGTCGTTTAAGTAATTCTATCGCCGATTCAACATCATTCATCATCATGCTTTCAGTAATCTCTAATTTTATGCGATCGCCATCAATTTTAGCCCCATCTAAAACATCTTGAATTTGCTTAACTAAATCTGGTTGAGCAAACTGACGACCCGATAAATTAACACTCATAATTAAGGGAGAAATATGGGGAAATTTTTCATGCCAATCACTAACTTGACGACAAGCTTCCTCCAAAATCCATTTACCTAAAGGTACAATTAATCCAGTTTCTTCGGCAACAGGAATAAAATCTCCTGGAGAAACAAATCCTCGTTTAGAAGATTGCCAACGAACTAAGGCTTCAAAGCCTGCAATTTTTTTAGTTTTTAAGGAGATAATTGGTTGATAATAAAGACGAAATTCTTGATGTTTTAAACCCAAACGTAAATCTGTTTCTAATTGCCAACGCTGCACCGCTTGAGTATCCATTCCTGAGACAAATATCTCATTACGAGCGGTTCCCAATTCTTTAGCCCGATACATAGCAATATCCGCATAACGCAATAATTCATTAGCATTAAACTTTTGATCTGTTTGACTAAAAGCAATGCCAATGCTAATAGTCGTATAAATTTCTTCTCCTTGCAAAAAAAACGGTTGGATTAAATCTTGTTGTAATTGTTCGGCCAAAATCGTCACATCCTGAGCATTAACAATAGATTTTAAGCAGATAGCAAACTCATCTCCCCCGACTCGACTCAAATTATCAGAAGAATTAAGACGTTTTTTTATACGTTGAGAGGTTTCGTAGAGTAGATAATCTCCAGCTTCATGGCCTAACCCATCATTGATAGTTTTAAACCTATCTAAATCAATCAATAAAACCGCCACTAAATTCCCTTTTATCAAGGCTTTTCTGTGATTAAGTTGATTAAGTTGTCGAATAAATAAACGTCGGTTAGGTAGTCCGGTTAACAGATCATGATAGGTTCGATAAATGACTTTATAAGCCAAAACTCCAGTACTACAAAGCATTAATCCCAATAAAGGGGAAATAAACGGAATCCAGACCGATTGAGTCAAGGCAATGAAACAAATACCCCATAAACTTAAAATGGCGATCGCTACGGCAATAGTTAAGCTCCACAGACGATTGTATTGCCAAACTAAGATCCCTGCCAAAAAAGACCAAACCCATATCCAGAGCCATTCTAACCATTGGGGCCAGAACCAAAACTGACCATCTCCTTGCAAAACCCCATCGAGAATTTGACTCACCATTTGGCCATGAAGCGTAACCCCGGCCATCTCAAACTCTCTGGTTGAGGTGGCACTGTAGGGAGTGGGGAAAGTATCTTTATTACTAGGTGCTGTCACTCCTATCAAAACGATTTTATCTTTGACCCAATTGGGATCAATCTGCCCCTCTAATACCTCTTGTAAGGTCACTTGTCGAGCCACCTGGGGGCCTCGATACTTTAATAAAGTTTGCCAACCTGTGGCCTCTCCTGGAGGCAGTTGATAGCCTCCAGAATCAGCTTTAAGACGATTAAATTTAGCCTGACCAATTTGCAGTGCATCGGGTGTGACTACTAAGGTTTTATCTTGGTTTTCTAGATATTTTAGACTGATTTGCAGGGCGAATGAGTATTCTTTGACCTTTCCTGAAGGAGATTGAACATACATCAAATTGCGACGTACCACATTATCAGGATCAATCATTACATCACTAAATCCTACTTGATTGGGAGATGTATTAGGTGGGGGGGGAATCTCTTGACTCTCTCCGTCGGGGAGTTGCTTAACTACTACAATATTATTGGCTTGTAATTGTTGATAAAGTGCTTGTGTCCCTGGTTCGTGGGGAATGTCTCGATAAATATCTAGACCAATAACACTAGGACTATGGGTTTGTAGAGACTTTAATAATTGAGCTAAAACTTGATCAGAAAGAGGCCATTGTTTTTGTTGTTTAATATCTTCTTCCGTAACCGTTACCAATAACAAACGAGGATCATGGGAGAGATCTGGCAATAATCTGACCATCTGGTCGTAATTTACCAGTTCTAGGAATTGTAAACGACCTGATTGTTTTAAACCAATTAAGAGTAACGTCACCACAACACTAGACACCATCAGGGAAGGTCCGTAACATAACCAAAAAGGAGTCTTCAACGCTTTGAGGGATCTATCACTCGACACACTCTTACTTACTGGGGAAAATTGGCCAGTTCTTTGAATAGCCGCGACGAGGAAACGAATTGCCTGATGGATCTTAACTATCACAGGAATTTACAATAATGGGTCAATAAAATTTTGATCATACCTTCTGTTACAGAACAATTGCCCATATTTGGACAATTGATTAAAGTAGGGTTAGATCAGGTTAATAATAATTGAGTCCAAAAAATATTGGACGAAGAACAACAATGGAGGTTACAATATTACATGTAACTGTATCATAAAAATTTGCGAAAGTGGGAGATCGTTAAGCCGTCTGATAATGAGCCAGTAATCCATATACCCAAGTTTGAGAAAATCCACTCAATAAAGAGCAGTGAAGTACATCAAGCTAAGTGAAAACTCATATAATTTCAACGAATCTTAATTTAAACCATCAAGTCAGGGGTATAAATTATGTTAAATAGAACATACAGACAAATCGGCTATATCACAATGGGTGTAGCTTCTATCTTAACCCTGTCTTTAGGGGATATTACGGCAGTAGTTCACGCTCAAACTAATTCCAGTAGTAGCAGTGATTCTTTGTCGGATGTTGTGCCTGATCGCCGTAAAGGGGGGGCTAGTCGAAGCTCTCCATCTCCAACAACGGCTCCTGCTGATATGCTTGAAGCCCCGGAAAGACGTAAACCAGCCGCGAGTCGTCCCCTTACTAACCGATGCGATTTTAATCCCCAAGAAGTAATCGCCTTAATTCCTCGTAATTTACAGGGAATGACTGCTAGTAATTCTCCTAGCTTATTTTTCTCTGTTCCTTCTATTTCTTCATTAACTCCCATTGAGATTATTGTCAGGGGGCCAAAGGACGAATTAATCTATAAGAAAGAGTTTAAAGGTAAAGGGCAAGCCGGAATTATGAGTCTACAACTTCCCCCCTTAACTAAAGTTGAGGGTCAATATCATTGGTATTTATCGGTGATTTGTAATCAAACAGATCGAGCCTATGATGTGGTAGTAGAAGGGTTATTACAACCAATTCAAATTAATTCTACCATCGCTCAACAACTTGAAGCCGCAACCCCTGCCGAAAAAGTTAAACTCTATCAAAGTCAAAATCTTTGGCATGAAACCTTGACAACTTTAGCTACTCTCAAGATATCTCAGCCACAAGACGCGACTACCTTAAGCTTATGGAGTGATGTTCTCAAATCAGTCGATTTAGATCCGGCGATCGCTCAACAACCGTTACTTCCACATTGACTTAACTTAAATTAACTCAACAAAGCTTTAATCAAAAATTGAGGTAAGGCTAACATTCGTCGCCAACGCCAAGGCTCTTGATACAATCGATATAGCCATTCTAAGTTGTTTTCTCGTAATAATTTTGGCGCACGGGTTTTTGTACCTGACCAAATGTCAAAACTGCCTCCAACCCCTATCCAAATGGACTGGGGACACAAATAACGGTGTTGACGTATCCAATATTCCTGACGGGGAACTCCTAACCCCACCAAAATGAGTCTGGGTTGTTTATCTTTTAGGGTTTGTTGCCAAGTTATTTCCTCTTCGGGGGACAAATAACCATGAGAGGTTATAATAGAAATATTAGGGATTTTTTGTTGCCATTGAGTCGCTGCTGCTTTCGTAACTCCTGGTTTTCCCCCATAGAAAGCGATAGAAAATTCTTGTGGGTTTGTCCCTAATTGTTTAATCAAAGATTCTGCTAATTCAATTCCTGGACAGCGTTTTTGTTGTTTCCTTCGGAACTTTAAATAAATCACAACTCCTGCACCATCAGGAATGACTAAATCTGCTTCTTGAATAGCTTGTGCTACTTGGGGTTCTTGTTCCGCTAACATGGCCATCTCTGCATTTAAAGTTACCACATGAACCCCTTGATTATGTTTAATACATTCGAGTAACCAATGAGTATAATCATCAGACAGATGTATAGGGAGTTTTAGCACAGAAAAGGTTTTAAGAGGGGTTAACATAATCAATACAAATAATTAGTTTTTAAGCAATATTAAGATTAACACAAACAGCCTTTAAAAAGCATTGAGATATGGATGTGGAACGCACAAGATGTTCGTCACAGGCAAGATGCCCGTTCCACAAGTGTTTATCTTTCAACTGGAAACACTATATAATAAAGTTATAACTAGAGATAATATTATCCTATGCCAGCTAAGGATATCTTTCTTGATACCGTTAAAAATGCTCTAATTAAAGAAGGTTGGACTATTACTGATGACCCTCTCTATCTTGATTATGGAGGGGTTGATATGTATGTTGATTTAGGAGCAGAAAAATTAATTGCTGCCGAAAAAGATCAAGAAAAAATTGCTGTAGAAATTAAAAGTTTTAACCGTCCTTCTTTAATTTCTGAATTTCATGGAGCTTTAGGACAGTTTCTGAATTATCGCCTTGTATTAGAAGATATTGAACCAGAAAGGAAAGTTTATTTAGCGATTAGTGAAGATGTTTATGAAGCTTTTTTTACGCTAGTTTTTACTCAAAAAGCGGTAGAAAAATATCAAATAAAGCTCATTATTTATGATATTAATCAAGAGGTAATTAAACAATGGAAAAACTAGAAAATTATAGAGATTTGGTCAAAAAACTAATCAATAAATATGGACAATATAAACCTAAATATGGAGATATTGAAGTCCAAAAAATCTTTGATATCCAAGGAGATCACTATCAACTGATGAATGTGGGATGGCATGGAAATCGACGTTTAAGAGGTTGTGTTTTGCAAATTGACCTGAAAAACGACAAAATTTGGATACAACATGATGGTACAGAAATTGGCGTTGCTAACGAATTAGTAGAATGGGGTGTTCCCAAAGAAGATATTGTATTAGCATATCATGCCCCTTATAAACGTCAATATACTGGATTTGCCGTTGATTGACTATGGGTTATTCATCTTAATTCT
The DNA here is from genome assembly GCF_003864295.1 of Aphanothece sacrum FPU1. Lineage (NCBI taxonomy): Bacteria > Bacillati > Cyanobacteriota > Cyanophyceae > Chroococcales > Aphanothecaceae > Aphanothece > Aphanothece sacrum. Next base: position 1,072,861 of record NZ_BDQK01000013.1, read on the forward strand.
TTAATAATAAATAATAAAGTTGACCCGTATTACTAATTAAACCCGCGCGATCGCCTGCTATTTTACCAGTTCCTATAAAAATATCAACCCTTCCTGGCCCTTTTATAGCACTTCCTGTATCTTGATCTAACACATAACGACTGACTAATTTAGTTTCTATTTCTCCTGTATTTGTTGTATAAGGAATGGGGGTTTTTATTAATGCTAATGCACCCGGTGGCATAATTGATTTATCGGTGGCAATAGAACGTTCTGCTGTTACCGGAACCCCAATACTGCCTTGTGGGGGTGCGCCATTTGTTTCTCGGAAGAAAATAAAACGATTATTACGGGGTAAATAATTACTTAATTGTTCAGGATTTTTAGTTAAATATTCAATTAAAATCGGCAAAGTTAATTTATCCAAGGGAAAAATTCCATCATTAACTAACTCTTTGCCAATACTAACATAGGGATACTCTGTACTGCCATCATAACCGACACTAATTGTTTTGCCATCAGTTAATTGAAGTTTGGCTGAACCTTGAATTTGAACTAAATAAGCTTCTAAGCGATCACTCATCCAAATTAATTCATTTCCTTTAAGAAGTTTAGTATTTCCTAAGCCATCTTTTCCTTCTAATTCTAACCGAGTGGGATGAGGTTTTGACCAATTATTAAAATTTTGGGGTTGACGATATAAGGGATAACGATATTCTGATGTCGGTTGACGACTAGCGGTATAAACAGGTTCAAAATATCCTGTAAAATGTACAGTTCCTTGATTATCATTTCCTTGAGATTGATATAAAATAAATTCTTTTTCTACATTTTTTTGAAATTCTTCTGGTGTTTTTGCTGTTTTTAATAGTTCTTTAAACCGGATTAGGGAACTTTTAACCCGATCAAGAGTAATACCAGGAATGGGATAATTTTGGTAATCTTGAGCCGCTTTTTGGGTATTAAGATAACGTAAACTGTAACTAATTGAGCGAATTAATGCCCATTTATCTCCTCCTGTTTTCCATATTTGTTCATCTTTTCCCCAAGCTGAATTAATTGCTGTGGGTTTAACCTGAGTTAAGGGTAATTCTTCTGCCATAATTATTTGTGGAGGGCAAAAGATTAATCCGAGTCCAAGAGAAAATGCTGCGATCGCTTTATTCATGACTAATTTATCATCTATTTATCTAAATATAGAGATTTTCCAGCTTTATTTTTAGTCCCTAATAAGTAGGATAATTTAATTATTATTTGTTGTTTTTAATTTTCCGAAAACTTCTGATAAAAAGGATAATTAGCAATAGCCAGAAGTTCCCTGTCTCCTTTACTATCTCCATAGGCATAGATAGAGTATTGATTTAAGTCTCCTAATAAGTCTTTTAATCGCTTAGTCTTTTCTGAACCGTAGCAATTTTTTCCTAAAATTTTTCCCGTAATATAACCTTGTTTTATCACTAAATTAGTACCCATAGCATAATTGAAACCCATAGATTTTGACCAAGGAATAATATAGTCTTCTAACGAGGCACTAATTAAGATAGTTTGATGTCCTTGTGTTTGATGCCAATGGAGACGTTTGACGGCTTCAGAACGCAATAATTGAGGAATATGTACAGTAGCAAAACGTTCTCCTAGTTTCTGTAAATGTTCCTTGCTCAAACCTTGTAAAAAATGTTTAAGCACCATTTCTTTTGCACGCCAATTAGGTATTAATTTTAGACTATATCCTAGCAAAATAGGACTGATACAAATCATTCCCCAGACAAATCGCCATTTCCCAACAACTAGATGGAGAAAAGGAAATAAAGAATCTTTATAGGTTAAGGTTCCATCAAAATCAAAAACAGCAACAATGGAATTGTTATCCATAACATAGTCATGTTCCATAATGACATATCCAATTAATATATGAATAGTGCTTATTTTTACATTATTGTATAATTCCCTGACTTTTCAACCAGAGAATCACAAAAACAGTAATTATCCAAAAAATAACTGTTAATAAAATCGGTCTATCTTTTAAAAGAATCTCATCAGGTCTTTCAGTTCGTTCTCGATGATGAACATCTAGAACTTCACCAGAAATTTTTGTTTTAGGTTCACTGAGTAATTGATAACGAAATATGCCGTACAAAACAAAGGGTAAAGTAATCATCATCCAAGAAGTTGATGCTCCGTTAACACTTGGTCCAGCACTCCAAAGAGCATAACTCATTATAGCCCCAGTTGTAACAACATTTTCCATGCGAGTCAACAAAGGTAAAGAATAACGCCTAAGAACTTTCCGCGTTTTACCTCCTTTAATTATCAATAACCGTAATTCAGCTTTTCTTTTTTCCACTGCCAGAAATAAGGCTAACATAGCTGTACATAACAGAAACCAAACAGACAAATGAATTGAAGTTGCTGCACCTCCAGCACAAGCCCTTAAAACAAATCCAGTAGCGATGGCAATAATATCTACAATTGGCTTATGTTTGAGCTTTAAATTATAGGCAACTTGTAAAATACAATAGGCAATTATAATACTACATAAAAAAGGAGAACGCCACCAACTTAACAGTATTGCTCCTACTAATAAAACAATTGCCATAGCAATCGCCGTGGGAATTTTAACCGCACCTGATGCAATCGGTCGCTGACATTTTATTGGATGCTGACGGTCAGATTCTACATCAGCAATATCGTTAAATAGATAAAAACAACTAGAAACACTACAAAAGGCAATAAAAGCAATGGTACTTCCTAGTAGAGATTGTTCATTAATACTGAACCCAAATAGTGGAGCGGCAAAAACAATTAAATTTTTTGTCCACTGATGTGGCCTTATAGCTAGAAAATAGGGAGACTTTAACATAGTCATTAGGGACAATATTTAATTAACTATTTGCTTTGTAAATCTGCAATTAGTCCTAACATAACTATAACAATAATGCCTAATTTATTCATATTTATTTACTTTTTTAGTCCCGTTCTACACTGCCAAAAAAGATCGGTTCGACCCGAATGGCCATAATACTCGAAGGACGAACTACCATATATTCACCCTGAATATTTTTGATTGGTACATTTATAAATTCATCAGAATCAAACTTAGGAACCAGTTCGCCACTGTACCACTTCTGAAAATCTTGAATTTGACCAAAACGGACTTCTTCACGATGTCCACTAGACAGAAAAAGATGAACTGCGTATTCGTCCGGTTTTCTGGGCATAACAAACCTGCTACATAAAACTGATACAACGTGGTATATTATGTCACATTGAGGTTTACTTCCTCTCATTATCAGGCATTAGGTGGTTAAATTAAACCTGTGTAACAAAGTTTCCAACACAGGGGGTAAAATTTGCCTTAACTGTTCCTCATTTTTGAATCCTAGTTGCTGATGTTGGGGTAAGTCAAAGGGCCAAGTTCCTGATACATCTGACCGTTCTAAATTGATCAGTAAAATTTGCCCAATTTGTTTATACGGAAGTGCATATCCGAGTTCCGTACACACCGACGAACTCAAAATTAAGCGAGATTTTTGATTTTGTTCAATACTCGTAATTGGAGTTCCATCCGCAATAAATAATAAGCTTTTACGAACTTTCCTCAGTTGACTATCACTGAGTCTTAAAGGACTATCTTGGGGACGAGGAGCTATTTCTAATGATAAAGGAAAACGCGATCGCTGATTATACTTTTCTAGTGCCTCAGTTAAAACAGTTTTGATAGTTTCCGTCGCACTAGGATACTCAGTTTGACCACTAAAAAAGATGATCGGTTCCAATATAGCATTGATCTCTTGTTTACTAAAATAAACCTCCTGAGACATCAGATCAATATTAGAAATAACATAACCTCCACTTCCTTCGACGTAAAATTCTACCCTATCTCCCTCTAAATAGCGTTTAAACCAGACAGATTCTTGAATGGTTTGTTTATCGTCTAAAATATCAGCCCGTAAGGCAGATTTAAGTAAACTATTGCGATTTAATCGCAAATCATAGGGACGCTTGATAACTTCACGAATTGGTTCATAATGCGCCAGATACCAAGCTTTGAGCGGGATAATGGCCATAAATGTTAGGGATTTCAACTAATCAGGTACTCACCCATTATAGCTCATTTTGCTAACAATTAAATACACAACTACTACTCAGTTCCTAGCTCTAACCTAAAAATTAACAATATTGACTTATATCCTCCTCTTTTTCCGCTAAATAGCAAAGAGCGCGAAAACGTAGAGACATCAGTTCATCGTAAAGAGGATTAATTTTACATAGAGGGGGAATACTGACTAAAACGCGCCCAAAAACTTTGATATCTCTTGCAAAAGGACATTGAGCAGGGATAAAACGACAGACACGATGGGCTAAATTGCGATCGCTGATTTCTTGAGCATTTAGCCAACGACGTAGAGGTTGTAATCCATCAAAAAAAGTCCATCGGGACGCTGTTATTATCTTATCAGATGGATCTGTATGTTCAACATTAATCCAAGTTCCTAAGATCAAGTTTTTGATTGTATAGTCGATGACACTCATGATATTATCTCGCCTTATAAAGACGGTTGTTATGGAAGTTACTACAATGGTCTGTCTATTAATTCCCTCAAAAAAGTCAATAATTGAGTAATTACTAGAAAAATCCAAAATAGAATAGTCTTGAATCTATGTTTTTGCCCTTAAAGTTAGAGAGCTTCGTTGAAATTGTATTAGATATTACATCTCCTTTTTTAAATGAACATTGACATCATAACTAATATTTTGATTAGCTGCTTAGTAGAAAAGTTAAAGGAATATAACATCTACCTATTTCTATGATCGCGCTTATGCGTGGAAAGTAGTGTGAGAAAAATTACCGAATTTAGACGATATTAATTATTCGTTTCCGTAGAATTACTGATCTCCTGAGTTTAATATAAAGCAGTAGGGTTTATTTTTGTCTAGGTACTTAGTTTTATTGATGCCACCATAATCCCCATTTGTTCCAATTGTTAGCCTAATTGAAACAAGGTTTTTGAAGATGATATCCAGTTAATTATTCATTTAGTTCAATATTAAATATTTTTATATGGTTTTATGGGACTTAATATGCTAAACTAATAATTAATAAAAAACTAAAGCCTTATACTATAAAAATAAAGTCCCCTTTCGCAGACTTTATTATAGGTTGTCTAGGCAACCTTCGTTAGTATAGACTTTAACTCGCTCAGAGTTAAAGTCTATACTAAATATTTTTATATTAACATTTTTCTTTTTCTAAAATCAAATGATTATAGTCAGTTAATCTGGCTTTCCAGTTAGGTTCAATAATAATTGTACTAATTTTTTCAATAATAATTGCTGGACCTTTAATTATATCTTGTGATTGTAAATTTTCCCGTTGATAAATTGGGGTATTTTGCCATTTATTTTCAGTAAATATTTGTACCGTTTCTATCGGTTTAGGTAACTCATTTAAAGCACGAATACGAGTCATTAAAGGTTCTTCTGGAGTTTCCATCATTTGAATGATTTCTACGGAAACGGATTCAACTATAAGGATTTTTTGCGGTTGAATGAAACCATACCGTAATTGATGTTCTTCTTCAAAACTTTGCTGCATCACTGAAAGATTATCAACAAAATTAACTAATAAAGTTGAATCAGTACCTTGATATTTTAAACTGACTTTTGGCACGACTTTTTCCCCTTTGATAGATTCGTCTAAATCAAGTTCATTTCTAGCTTTATTTTCTAGATTACTAATAACTTGTTTTAACTCAGTAATTAAGTCTTGATTTAATGGTTTTTCTATGGCATTTTCTTTAATTATTCTAATATCAGCCAAACCCATTCCATAAGCACTTAATGCCCCTGCATAGGGATGGAGAAACACTGTCTTAATGCCCAACGTATCGGCAATTAAACAAGCTACTTGACCTCCTGCACCCCCGAAAGTACATAAGGCATAATGAGTCACATCATAGCCCCTCTGTAGACTAATTTTCTTAATCGCATTAGCCATATTTTCAACAGCAATTTTAATAAATCCTGCTGCTATTATTTCAGGACTATTTTGATCATTTGTTGCTCTTTCGATCTCTTGAGAAAGTTCTATAAATTTCTGAGTAACTATCTCATTATCTAAGGGGAAATTGCCTTCTTTTCCGAAAATATGGGGGAAATATTGAGGACGAATTTTACCTAACATGACGTTAGCATCTGTCACAGTTAATGGGCCACCGCGACGGTAACAAGCGGGGCCAGGATTAGCACCTGCCGAGTTTGGCCCTACTTTGAAACTGGCTCCATCAAAGTATAAAATTGAACCACCACCAGCAGCAACCGTGTGAATACTTAATACTGGAACCCTCATTCTTGCGCCAGCAATTTCATTATCTAATTGTCGCTCATATTCCCCTTTAAAATGAGCAACATCAGTGCTAGTTCCTCCCATATCAAAGGTAATAATTTGTGAAAAACCTGCTCTTAAACTGGTTTGAACTGCCCCTACTATTCCTCCTGCTGGCCCAGATAAAATACTGTCTTTTCCTTGGAATTTGTGAGCATCAACTAACCCTCCATCTGATTTCATAAACATCAATCTTGTGTTGGGTAACTGTGCAGAAACTTGGTCAACATATCTTCTCAAAATTGGAGATAAATAAGCATCAATAACAGTAGTATCTCCTCTCGAAACCAGTTTCATTAAGGGACTGACTTGATGAGAGATTGAAATTTGAGTAAATCCAATTTCTTGAGCAATAGTAGCGACTTTATTTTCGTGTTTTGGATAGCGATAACTGTGCATCAAAACAATTGCACAACTTCTTACACCTTGATTATAAATTTTTTGTACATCTTTTCTAACTTGGCTTAAATTAACCGGAATTAACTCATTGCCATTAGTATCATATCTTTCTTCAATTTCAATGACTGATTCATACAACATTGACGGTAAAATTATCTGACGAGCGAAAATATTAGGACGGTTTTGATAACCAATTCTCAAAGCATCTTTAAAACCTTTAGTTATTAATAAAACTGTGCGATCTCCTTTTCTTTCTAATAGGGCATTTGTGGCTACTGTTGTCCCCATTTTTACTACTTCTATCTTCTGGGTGGCAATAGCTTTATTATTAGCAATACCTAAGATATCTCTGATTCCTTGAATAACAGCATCTTGATAGCGTTCAGGATTTTCTGAGAGTAATTTATAGACGATTATCCATTCTTTTTTAGGCAAAGGAACCATTAAAAATCGTTCTGGTTGTTGGGATAAGTTATTAATAATTTCTGAGTCATTGACAACCGCAACGATATCGGTAAAAGTGCCACCTCGATCAACAAAAAATTTTAGCATTGGTTTTATTTTTTTAGTTAATAACAATACTATATCAGACTTTTATGTTTAATTTTTATCAATAATTAATTGTATTTTTGCTTTGATCATTAAGTTTTTTCGTCATAATTAACTGGGCAGCTTCATAATCTTTATTAATTAAATAAGAAAAATGATAGTAACTAGCTAAATAAAAATCATAACCAAATTTTTGATAACGATCTGCGATCGCTAAAAATCCATACCTTGCACTGAATTGATCATTAAACCAATCTTCATAAAATGAATCATGAATTAGTAAAGTTAATGTCTGTTGATCTATACTAGGTATAAGACGAATTAAACGAATGGCATTATGATGAGTACGAGGTACAGGTAATAAAATCGAAAAGTTATCAAAGGTTAAAAAATCGGCTAAATCATCTTCAGTTCTTTCATAATAAGTAGAGGGTTCTTTAGGTAAAGAGACAAAATGCCGCCAACACATCCAAAATTCATGTTTACTGTCAAACCCTGGATCAATATCTAAACGCCAATTATCATCATTACACAAATCGTTAATTACTTCTAAAGATAAGTCAGCTAGTTTCATGATAATTTTTACTCTTTCTAATTTTCTAAGATTTGCTTATCATTAAGTAGGTACACAAAATTAATTACACAAAATTTGTAGGGGCGGGTTTTTGTAGGGGCGGGTTTTTTACATAAATCAATTATTCTCACCAAAAAATTAAATAAACCCGCCCTTACCTTTGTCACTCAACCATTACGACTATATCAAAACCCGCCCCGACTGTGCAATTAATTTTGCGCACGGTACTTAAAACAAAAAAAGTGGACAGTGCATCGGCCTATATTGATAATTTTGATTTTTATGGCATAATACAAAAGTCAATGCTTGTAATATTAGCTTCCCCATAATTGGGTATTCAAGCAACCCATTCTAAATCTGAATTTTGGCATAATAATAATGCCTCCTCATAACAAAAAGCTGTCAAAGGTTCTAATAAATGTACCCACATATTAGCTTCTAGTTTAGGTACTTTGTGTGCATTATTTAACAGGGGTTATGATAAGGGTCAACGGCCGTTGACCCTTATATATAATTTATTGAAATCTGGTTAATTGAATCCGATACCGTTCTTTTTTGGTAATAACAACCTCTCCCACCTCTAAGCGTCCTTTTCCTCGCACTGTGATTAAATCTCCCGATGCCACATTGTAACTCGCTTGGGTGATATCTTTCCAGTTGACCCGCACATCTCCTGATGTAATCGCTTCAGCCATCTTACTACGAGACATCCCAAACCCCGCAGAAGCGATTGCATCTAAGCGCATAGATGCTTCAACCGTCGTCATTTCCTTGGTTTTGGGGGCGCGTATTTTCAACTCATCCAAGGCGATCGCACGAGTTTTGACGGGAACAGATCGCACCTGAGTTAAACTCGTTTCCAAGAATTCTACCATCTCTGGCACCACAATCACCTGGGCCCCCCTTTCCCCCAAAACAATAATATCCCCGATTTTCTCTCTCACAAGACCTGTGCCTAAAATAGCCCCTAAGAAGTCCCGATGAGTTGCTGGGTCAAAAAGGAAGTTTCCCGCAATATCCAGGGCTGCTAGAGGAATTTGAGAGGGATCTAGAGGTATTTCAGTACGGGATATACCTACCCGTTGACGTTCTGCTTGAGGATAACCTCCCCAGGTCAAAATGTCTACCTCTGTAAATTTCTTCAGTAGGGTTTGCGCTTCTGCCACAATAGGAGGAGAGAAAAAATCACTGACCATTACTTCCCAGGTTTTAACGGCAATTTCAGCTAGATCGAGCAATCTAGCCATTTCTTCTCGATTTTCCAGACATTTTAGCAGTTTATCTTTAGTTAACATCCGTTAAACAAGAGGTTGAGTGTAACCTTGGAGGGTTTCGGGTTGGAACTGATTTAAGATAGCAGTAGCTTGATTTTTAATGGGGGTTGAACCTTGAACCACCACTAAATATTTACCCTCATTAAGACGATTTCGATAGGGCAAGGCATCTCCACTGCCAACAGATAATCCCACTCCACCTCCGACAAAAACACTGCCCATAGCCCCACCAATTGCTCCGGCAACGCCTCCTAAAATATGATTAAAGGGTTGTCCTGCCCAGTCAAAACTATTGACTCCTGTGATGAGATCAAAGCAGTATCCTCCAGCAAATCCGAAAGGAACTAACCAAAAAGCCATCAAAATAGCTCTTTTTTTCGCTTGTTCGGTGGGATCGATAAAGCCAAATTCATCGGCGGTCTTATATCCTTTCCCCAGTATAACAAGTTGATTGATAGGAATGCCAGCTTTTTCTAAAGCGGTATAAGCTTCCTCTGCTTTGATGCGATCACTAACAACAGCTATAAGATAATTCATCGATAGAGTCTAGATAATTTATGTCCATAGTTTATTGTGACATTTTTCTTGTGCAAGTTGGTAGGCAATCTCCAAGAAAGGATTTGTCATGAACTCAAAGATAAAGATTTAGGAAGTTCTAAGACATTACTCATTCATTAGAAATCAAACATCTTAGCTAATCTTAACTCGGTTTTTATCGCTTTAACTGTATGAGTTTACCTTGTTGAGTTGATGAAGTTGAATACCATAATACGCTTGAGTTGGGAGGAATATTATTCAGATTACACTTGAGCTGAAGGCATAGAATATAGTCGAATTCTAAGGCACTAGATTTTAAAGAGGATAAGCTAACTGAAGTAAATTTGACATCAGGATTAAGCAATAAGTAATGGTAAATCCAAGTGTTTTCTCCAGTGACTAGGGCAATTTTGGAATCTACAGGGATAAGCTTAGTAAATAATGATACTCGCTGATCTCCATAGTGACGTTCTGCATAATAAAGTCGATTGCTTCCCAAATTTGTTTTGGCCCAGATGCTGTCATTTACTACAGTATAAGGCCACTTAAAAGGGATAAGATCTGAACCGGTTAATATCTTATTAGGACTTAGAAGTAATGGTTTATTACTATTAATAGCACAAGAAAAAAACAGAATGAATATGGAAGTATACTTAATAATTTTTATTAGCAAATTTTGCCTGATTTTTACAGATTTGATTAAATAGGCAATACAAACACCAGAAGATGCGAAGAAAAGCGAGAAAAACCTGTTATTCCAAGGCATCCAAACTATTTGATAAACTACAATAAATACATATCCTAGTAAGGTTAAACTTAATGCTTTTAAAGACTTGGGACCGGTTAGAATTGAGTAAATAATCCCAGGAATGATCAGTAAGAAACCAAACGGACCAAACCAAGAACCGTCCTCATGTAGTTGCCATAATATATTAAATGAATAATCCTTGTGCAGACCAGCATCACCCAAAACAGGAGCTAGAAAATATTCGTAAATTTTTTGCAGAGTTCCACTTATTGTAAACCCGAAAATCCTGTTAAAGATAATATCACTTGGGTTTAAAAAATCACAAGTCTGAAAAATGTATCGAACTAAATTGGCGATACCTCCTTTAAGTCCGCTTGATTGTTGATATTTTAATACCTCGCTATTTGGGCCAGACCAACCACCCCAGAAATTGTAGTTGTGTATGAAAAGCCATATTTGTGACAAAATAAATGCTGGAACAATTAATAAGATAAGAGACCAGCGATTTTGTGAAATTAATTTTATCCATATTCCTAATCGATATTTTCTCAAGAGTAAAAGTCCAAACAACAAAGTAAAAGGGATGATAAAAGCCATGAAAGTCGTCTTAGAAGAAAAGCCAAATAAGAGACATAAAATTAGAAGAATAAGGTCATTTATATTTAACTTTTCTAAGAGACGATGAACAGTTAAAAAACAAAAAATTGCTGCTGCTACTGTTATGATATCATTCTTAGTCGAAGTGGCTTGGTAGACGAATTCAGGTAAGCTAACAATTACTAGAGTTGCCATTAAAGAAATTTCGCAGGATGTATATCTTCGAGATAAAGCGTAGGTTCCGAATCCTACGGAAATATAAGCGAGGAAACTGAATATCCCAATTCCGTAGTCAGTATAATATCGTAGAAAAATATGGTGTAATATATCAGAGCTAACTGGAAATACTGCTTGTCTAAATGTCGTTATGTTGCTGAGGTATAATGATTTCTCTTGCTGAAATAGAAGGACTCTTGCCAAATTGTATGTCATACTATCCCAATTAGCAGGAGGAAGGAGAATTGCTTGTAAACCTAAGTAAATCCAGCTAATTAATAAAAGGATAGAAATTAATTTATTTTGACGATAAAAGCTTTTGCATTTATGATAGTATAGTATCAGGTATTTTTTCTGCTTTTTTAGAATTAATAAACATCCAATAATGGTGAATCCTTCTAGGATAAATGCTAAACTTGGCTGTCCTATTAAAAAAGCAGTTTGAAAGATACATGAAAGAATGATGAAAGCGAGGACTATCCCTGATGATACTGCTTCAGAAAATTTAACTCCAGGAGTAGCAATAAATAGAGTAGCCCCAACACAAAGCAAAATAATCTCGAATAATGAAATGATAGCTGCCATTTATTGTATCTCCCACAAGAAATCTATTGTTGTTTTATTTTTCGATAAATTATAGCCTTTACTGGTGTAGAAAACTTTTTTAGGGATATCAGGAACCAATTATGGGGCGATCGCATAGTGCTATATTTATTTTTGAGGCATCGGAAACAAAGTATCAAAGTCAGGTTTATGATATAATAACTGGTAATTTTATGATTCCTCAACTAATAACGTAAATTTTTACTCAATAAATTATTGTAATGACAAGAAATCAAGAGCCATTTTTAGAGCCATTTTTGCGTTGGATGCGACTCCGTAGAGTCATGTTTCATGTTCCTAAGAATTCTATTCTTCTCGATATAGGCTGTGGCACTTCCGCCACTTTTCTTAAAACAATGTCTCCCTATATTAAGCAAGGATTTGGAGTAGATTTCAAGGTCGAAAATGCTAGATTTAGCAATATTGAAACAACTCAGCTAGAATTTAATGAAAAGTTACCATTTCAAGATTCATCTTTTGATGTAGTAACCATGTTAGCCGTTTTAGAGCATATTGAAAATGAAGATAAAATCTTGAAAGAAATTAAGCGTATTTTGATTCCTGGAGGCAAATTAATCATCACAGTTCCTTCAGTTTGGTCACAACCAGTCCTAGAGTTTCTTTCTTATAAACTGAAAATAGTAAGTGAAGATGAAATCCGAGATCATAAAAGATATTACAATCGAACAATACTGAGCAAAAAATTGATTGAAGTGGTAGGATTTCAAGACTTAAATCACCAATATTTTCAGTTTTATATGAATAATTTTTGTACAGTAATTAAGGGAGATAAATGATGAGATTATCTGTGATCATACCCTGTTTTAATGAAATTGGAACTATTACTCAAGTTGTGGAAGCTGTTAAAGCCTCTCCTGTGAAAAATTGCGAAATTATTATAGTCGATGATTGTTCAATAGATGGAACAAAAGATTTGCTACAATCAAATATAGAATCTCAAGTGAGTCGAGTTATCTATCATCGCAAAAATCAAGGAAAGGGGGCAGCATTAAGGACAGGATTTGCTGCCGCAACTGGAGAGATTATTATTGTCCAAGATGCTGATTTAGAATACGACCCTCAAGAATATCCTTTGATGATAGAACCTATTCTGGATGGAAAAGCTGATGTGGTTTTTGGTTCTCGTTTTCAAGGCAGTAGACCTCACCGAGTTGTTTATTATTGGCATATGGTGGGAAATAAATTTTTAACCACATTGTCTAATATGTTCAGTAATATTAACCTTACTGATATGGAGACTTGTTATAAAGCCTTCCGACGAGAAATTATTCAATCAATCAGAATTAAAGAAAATCGATTTGGTTTTGAACCTGAAATTACGGCGAAAGTAGCTAAAATGGAGTGTCGTATTTACGAAGTTGGCATTTCTTACTATGGTCGGACTTACAAGGAGGGAAAAAAGATCGGTTGGCGAGATGGAGTGAGGGCTATTTTTTGCATTTTAAAATACAATTTATTTAGCTAAAGATTTTCAAAAATTATTCTTAGTTTCAGCTTCTTTAGTTTCACTAATCTTTACCCGAAATCCTCCTCTTATTCCCTGTTCTGGAATGCGAAGTTGGATATTTTGTGGAATATCTGGAGTACAAGGAATTTCTGCGGCCCAACATTGGTCACTCTTACCCGGTTTAACAATATTTATGTTATTGACTGTTTGGAAGACTAATTTAGTTGGTAACTGAATCTTTGCAGCATGACTCACTAGCTTTATTTATAACCATCTATTTAATTTAAGATAAACTAAAATATAAAGATTTAGAAAAGAAAATTATCCTATGTCATCTTTAAGCAAAACCTATCTTACCTTAGATGAGTTTCTCTCCTCTCCTTTAGCTAACGAAAATTACGAATTTTTTGACGGAGAATTAATTCAAAAAATGTCACCAAAAAGAGATCATTCCCGTGTTACTTTAGCTTTATCAAGACTGTTGGATGATTGGCATCAAAATCAAGGAGAAGTAGGTATAGAATGGGCCATTCGTTTAAAAAGGAATGGTAAAGATTGGTGTCCCATCCCTGACTTACTTTATGTGTCTTTTGACAAGTTAGGAGAGATTATTTTAGAAGATGATGCTTGTCCTATTCCCCCTGAGTTAGTGATTGAAATTATTTCTCCTGATCAATCATTTAGTGATCTTAGTGAGAAAGCAGAAGCTTATTTAAAAGCAGGAGTTGATAGAGTTTGGTTAATTGATACGCGAGTAAAAAAAATTACTGTTTTTTATCCTGATTCTACCCCACAAACAAAAGGAGGTAATGAGAGTTTAGAAGATAATATATTAGCTAATTTTAGCTTAACTCCTCAGCAAATATTTGAAAAAGCAGGATTAGATTAATGAATAATTTTATTAGAAGCTAATTAATTATTTACGAGAAAATGATCTGAGAACCAGGGGCATTAATTTTAACCGAAAGTACCTGATGATTAGCAAAAGTTTGTTTGAGATTTTCATGTAATTCTGGGGGTGCAAAAAATAACATAAAACCACCGGCCCCGGCCCCTAATAATTTGCCTCCCCAGGCCCCTGCTTCTTGTCCCATTTGATAGAGTTTATCAATTTCTGGGTTAGAAATTACCGTATCTAAACTACGTTTTGCTACCCAAGCTTCATGTAATAATTCACCAAAGGCCGATAACGGTTGATTACTGGTAAGAATATCCCATCCTTGATCTACCATTTGACGCATTTTTTTGAGAGTATCAGTATTATCTCCCACCCGTTTTAATTGTTGTTCTACGACTTGAGATGCTTTACGTTTTATCCCAGTAAAAACAATAAAAATATGGGCTTCAAATTCAGCTAAACGTTCAGGAGAAATTGGAACCATATTGACTATTATATCATCTTCTGTTCTAAATTCAACTAAGTTAAACCCTCCCATTGCTGACATTAATTGATCTTGACAACCCACTCGATCTTTAACTAAATGACGTTCTACATAAATTGCCTCATAAGCTAAGTCTAAAGGTTTGACAAATTCCCCTTTAAAACTATGTAAAGCTTGTAATAATGATACAGTAAAAGCAGAAGAAGAACCCAACCCTGTAAACGCAGGTAAATCTGCTACATTATGTAACTCAATATCTTTATCTAAACCGCAAAAGTTAAGACATTCTCTATAGACACTATGCTCAATTTCGTCCACAGTTTTAACTAATTCAACCTTACGATAAGAGAGTCGAATTAAATAGTCGAATAAATGACTAGGAAAGGGACTAGCTGTTACATAAGAAAACTTATTAATAGCAGTGGCTAAAACTGCCCCTCCCTGCTTTAAAAAATATTCAGGGTAGTCCGTTCCTCCCCCAAAAAAACTAATTCTAACTGGTGCGCGTGAAATTAACATTGATTGTTTAAATAGTGAAAGTTTTCTAAGATAAAAGCTTCTGCTTGGGGCAAAGATTCTGGGGTTCCAATATCTAAAAAAGCGGCCTCAACCGGATGCACTTTTAGATGAACATTTTGACTAAGTAACGCCGGAAAAATATCATATTCAAAACTCAAAGGTAACTGATTCGGAAACTTATAGATAAGTTTATCACGAAATAGGTAAACACCTCCGTTAATTATTCCTTGACCTTCTCTTTTTTCGGCAAAATTAATCAGTTTTCCCGATGCATCAGTCCCTAATGAACCATAACGAGATCCATCACCTACCCTTACTCCTAAAATCACTCCATCAACCTGATTATCTGCTAAATAATTGGCTAATTCAACAAATTGAGCTACCATTAAAGAGTCACCATTCATTACTAACCAAGCCTTGGGAGATAAGTTAATCTGACGAACCGCATTAATAAAGCCTCCACCTGTTCCTAATGGTTCAGTTTCACGACAACAGTATATCTTAATTTCTGGGACTGGATTTGTTTTAAAATGTTCCTCAATAGTATCTCCTAAATAACCCGTTGCTATAATAATTTTAGTGATTCCTTGGTATTTTAAATACCTAATAACCCATTCTAAAAAAGGTTTTCCTGCGACGGGGGCCATAGGTTTAGGTAGGTTAGGAAGTAGGTGTTTAACTCTCGTTCCATAACCCCCTGCTAAAATAACGGCTACAATATCATTCATGAATTTTGATGGATAACAGTTGAATTTTCCTCATCAATGATTATATGCTTGATAGGTCACAACAATAGAATATTTTTGTAACTCCTAATTAAGTTTATGATTTTAAAGAGGTAGATAAAATTAATTACATAAAATTTGTCGTAGGGGCGGGTTTTTTACATAAATCAATGATTCTAACAAAAAAATTAAATAAACCCGTCCCCTATTACTTAACCATTACGACTATATCAAAACCCGCCTTGGCTGTGCAATTAATTTTGCTTAAATACTTATACTAATCAACTACATTTATGTCTATGCTAACTCAATTAAACTACGCCTTAAAAGAATGGAATGTTACCATTAATGCCTTAGCAAAAGGTCAAACAATTTTATTATTACGAAAAGGAGGTATTCGAGAAATTGGTGGACGCTTTAATGTCAAATATGATCAGGTTTTATTATACCCTACATATGAACATCAAAACCCCAATTTATTAAAATCGAAATATTCCTCAGACGTGATTAAAGTTAATTCTGGTTGGCATCCTGAGACTATTTCTATTACCAGTTGGACGAAAATCACTGATATTTTTGTAATCCCAGAAAAATCAACTCTTGATCTTTTATTTAATTATCATATTTGGAATCAAGAATTTATTTCAGATAGATTTAATTGGAAACCAAATCAACCTCTTTATTTATTATTATTAAAAGTTTATTTATTGCCGAATGCTGGAGAAATCAACTATCAGTCAGAGTATGGAGGCTGTCGATCTTGGCTAGAATTAAATCAAACAATTGATATTAGCAAAAGTGTTCCCGTGTTAGATGATCATGAATATGATTTTAAGGTAGAAGACATAAAAAAAGTTATAACTAGAATTAAAGAATGAGACAAAGATAAAATAAAAATAACCCTTAAAGTTTTCTAATCTATACTTCTACTGTTATACTAGAATAATCAAAAAAATTAGTCAGAGTTTAATAGAATAAATTATGGGCATTGATCTGAGTGAATACCGCCAACGTCGAGAACAGTTGATGAAAAAAATTGGGCAAGGAACAGCGATCTTTCGCAGTGCGCCCACAGTAGTTATGCACAATGATGTAGAGTATAATTTTCGCCAAGATAGTGATTTTTTCTATTTAACAGGATTTAATGAACCCGAAGCAGTTGCCTTATTAGTTCCCCATCACGAAGAACATCATTTTATCTTATTTGTACAAGCAAAAGATCCTGAAAAAGAAACCTGGACAGGATATCGTTATGGAGTAGAAGGGGCAAAAGAACTTTACGGGGCCGATGAAGCTTATCCTATTACTGACCTCGATGAAAAGTTACCAGAGTATCTGAAAAAAGCCGACCGTATCTATTATCATTTAGGACGAGATAAACACTTTAATGACGTAATTATTTCTCATTGGCAACGATTAATTGCTACTTATCCGAAACGGGGAACAGGACCGATCGCTATTGAAGATACTAATCAAATTCTTCACCCAATGCGTCAGATAAAAAGCCCCACAGAATTGATGCTGTTACGTCAAGCAATGGAGATTTCAGCCGCAGCACATAATCGGGCTAGAGAGTTTGTTAAAGTTGGTCATTATGAATACCAAATTCAGGCAGAAATTGAACATACATTTAGGTTACATGGGGCAATAGGGCCAGCTTATCCTTCTATTGTGGCATCAGGCAATAACTCTTGTATTCTCCATTATGTCGAGAATAAACGTCAGATTCAAGATCAAGATTTGTTACTAATTGATGCTGGATGTTCTTACGATTATTATAATGGAGATATAACCAGAACTTTTCCCATCAATGGTAAATTTACAGGAGAACAAAAAGCAATTTATGAAATTGTTTTACAAGCACAATTAAAAGCCATTGAATTGGTTCAACCTGGTCAACCTTATAACGAGTTTCATGATATGGCTGTTTGTGTTTTAGTTCAAGGATTAATAGAATTAGGACTACTAAAAGGAGATTTAGAGGAAATAATTAAAGAAGAAAAATATAAGCCATTTTATATGCACAAAACAGGTCATTGGTTAGGGTTAGATGTACATGATGCGGGAGTGTATAAACAAGGAGAAGAAACCTGGGAAATATTAAAAGCAGGTAATGTTTTAACTGTTGAACCAGGAATTTATATTGGCCCTGATATTAAACCAGCAGAAGGGCAACCAGAAATACCTGAAAGATGGCGAGGTATTGGTATTCGTATTGAAGATGATATATTAGTAACAGAAACCGGCCATGAAGTATTAACATCTGCCGTTCCTAAAGCCATTGATGATATTAGTTAATTATTGATAACTGTTCACTGTTTACTGATTTAAGCTGTCATTGCGAGGGGGTAATCGAAGCATTAATTAAATTAATGTATGTAAGTACACAAAATTAATTACCCAAAATTTGTAGGGGCGGGTTTTTGACAAAATCCATGATTCTTACTAAAAAACTAGATAAACCCGCCCTAGGTTTTTGACAAAATCCATGATTCTTACTAAAAAACTAAATAAACCCGCCCTAGGTTTTTGACAAAATCCATGATTCTTACTAAAAAACTAGATAAACCCGCCCTAGGTTTTTGACAAAATCCATGATTCTGGTTCTACCGGACAAGTTATGCTAAATTATTACAAATTATAGACCTTAACTCGCTCAGAGTTAAGCTATACAAACAAAGGTTGCCTACGCAACCTAGAATGGCTGTCCGCGCAGGCGGACTTAGTCTTTATAGGATCAGACATAAGCTCTGTCATTAATTATTAATTTAGCATAGTTTGTCCGATAGAACCGACTTTCTTAGAAAAATGCTACTATGGACTAATATTAATGGTAAAAAGAAATCCATTATCCTGCAAAGAATTACCATTCTGAAGCAGTTCTTTTCCTAAACGGTTAGCCCAGTCCAAACGCGCACTAAAAACATTACCATATTGTACTTGTAAACCTAACCCGATTGACGCTAAAGTATCAATAGAAGGATTAGGAGCATTGCCACTATTCCAACCAGTACCAATATTAGCAAAAGGAACAATTTGAACGACAAAATTGTCTTTAGACATACGATAAATTGGGATGCGAAATTCAAGGGAACCAAAAACTCCATTATCCGTTAATAAAGAATTCTGTCGATACCCTTCCACATTGTTCAAACCTCCCAAAGAAAATTGCTCTAAAGAAACAATAGGACGATCCGCCAATTGTAAATCTATCCGTGCTATAAATAGAGTATCAGGGGCAAAAAGTTTAACCCATTGACCTTGTCCCCGCCATAAAAAATAGTTACCATCAGGAGTAATAGGATTAACATCAATATCAAAAGGAACCGTTGTCCCAAAAGCATCAATTCCCCAGTCAAACTCAGACCGAAAGGCCATCACTTCTGCTTCACTTCTAGTCACCCATTCCTGAAAAAATCGTAAGGTAGAAATATAATTTCTACCATTATTATCCGATCCTCGTCCGGGAAATGGCAAGCCCTCTAAATAACGAGTTCTACTTTTTTGATGATCAATATTAACCCCCACTGCTAACTCTTGACTAGGAGCTTCCCAAATAGGTTGACGAAACTTTATAGAATACTTTTGATAGTCAGAATTAATCTCTAAAATATCTAAAGGTTCCTCAATAATTTCCCCTCGCAAATTCCTAAACCCGACTTTAAGCGTTCCATTGTAAACATTAACCGGAACTGTATAATTAACTTCAATATCATCACTGCCATCCGTGTTATAATAAGTTGTCTGAACAGTATCACCCATCCCAGAAATATTAATATCAGACAACTCAGCACCCCGTCGAATTTCTCCAACTTGCGGGTTACGTCCATTGTCAAAAAGAATTTTGGCGTAAAAAGAACGGGCCGTCAACACCTTAACAGTTAAAATATTACTAGCCGGACGAGGACTGGCCGACAATTCCGCCGAAATCTGAGATATTAGAGGATTCAATTGTAGTAATTGTAAGGCTTTTAGTAAACGAGGTACATTGAGAGGAGTGCCACCGGCCAAAGCTAAGCGATCGCGCACATAGTTAGGACTGAGTTTACCCTCAACAGTTATATTAATAGCTTCTAAAGTACCTTCAACAATCTTAATAGTAATCAGACCCTGATCCATCGTTTGAGGGGGAATATAAGCCCCAGAAGTCACATATCCCTGATTAACGTATAATTGAGTTACGGCTGAACGAGCCTCTAATAATTCCCCAAAAGTAAGGGGACGACCAGTAAACAAGACCGTGACTCTCTCTAAATCTGCCTCACTAAAGACAGTATTTCCCTCAAAACGAAACTTTTGAACCGTAATAGTTTGTGAACTGTTGGAGGGCAATATTTGGGGAGTTGGGGGGTTTATTGGGATAGTTTCTAGGGGACTCTCAGGTAAGGGAGTCGGTGGAATGGGGTCTAAGTTTCGAGGGGATGGAGGCAGAACAGGGGTTATCTCAACGGTTTGAGCTAACAATCTTTCCATGTCCAAGTTAGTGAACCAGAGAACCCCTATTAGGGGCATGATTAGGTAAAGTATCAAGAGAGAGGGAGCTTGTTGACCAGTCATAACAAGTCGGTGCCATAAACCCATGACTGTGAGGAGTCACAGAGGGTAATTGAGCCGTCAACACTACTTTACCATTTGCGTCCACGATCCATCCTTGGGCTTCCACAATAGCATCTGCTTGTGTTGCCGAGGGCTGACGAGACTGAGGCATAGAATGGGGGGCTAATGGTTGTCCCTCCTTCGGCTCAACTTGGGGAATACTCCTGTTAGGATAACCTAATTCTGTTAATCCGGGGGAGTTTGGGATAAATTCATTGGGGTTAGGAGGAAGTCCACCCCGTCCCGTAATGGTAAACTCTCCTTTAGTAAAAGTTCCGCCAGGACTACAGGTCTGAGTGACTAAATTTTTCGGATCGACTAAAGTAGTAGGTAGTTTAGCCAGACTTCTTTGGGGATCAACATCAGGCCGGTTAATACCAATAGTTCCCACTTGTCCAAATTGGGAACTAGCCGTAATATCGCTTAAAGGAGTCAATTGTCGTCGTTCAGCAATACCAAACACTCCAGCGGCCGTGATACGAATATTGCCCCCATTTCCAGCAAAAGCATTAGCCACAATATCACTATTTTCATTAGGAACCGCCACAATAAACTGGGCCATAATATCAATGTTACCGCCATTTCCGCCCCCTCCTTGAGTTCCGGCAGTAGTAGAAATCTGACTATGGTGTCGTAAGATCAAAAATTGTTTGGCCATGATGGCAATGTTACCTCCTTCCCCTGATGCGGTTTCGGCAGTCAGTTCACTATTATTGTCTAACAGGATATTATCAGCCCAAATATTGATGTTTCCGCCATTACCTAAGCCAAAACTACTGACTGTTACCTGAGAGTTATTATTGAGACTTAATTGCTTAGTTTCCAGACTTAAACTACCTGCATTGCCTGACCATTGATTAGTGCTGACCAAATTGGGGTTAATCTTTAAATCAGCTAGTCTGGTGTTAGTTATGGGCTGACTGGTAGCAGTAAGTTGACTATTATTATCTAAGGAAATTAAAGGAGCTTTAATCAATAAATTACCCCCTTGACCAAATCCTGTACTGGTAACAGAAACTTCTGAGAGGTCATTTAGAGTTAATTGTTCGGCTTCTATATTTAAATTTCCGGCATTTCCTGTCCCTTCACTTGATGCGGTAATTATCCCTTTATTATTAAGAAAAATAGAACCAGCTTGAATGTCTACGTTTCCCGCATTCCCTTGACCTAAACTACTGGCCGAAATAATACCCCCATTAATGACGGTTAGTTGACCCGTCTTAATGCTCAAACTACCTCCAGGAGCAACCCCTGTCAGTTGTCGGTCTTGAAATCCCGATTCAGCAGTAATGCGACTGGGAACTCTCAGTTGTCTGTTCTGGACAATACCACTACCACTAACTGCTATTGATTCAGCCGCATTAATTCTAACCGTTCCTCCACGACCAGTACCAAGGGAAAAAGCTTCGATTTGTCCCCCATCTTGCAGACTTAACCTTTGAGTATTGACAAGAACCTCTCCACCATTACCAGAACTTACTGTATTCGTTGCCAATAAACTCGGAGTAGAAAACCCTGTACCAATTAACTCAATAGAGTCTGAGGCATTGATTTCCACTGTTCCTCCTGCTCCTTCTCCTCCACTTCCTGCTGATATTACTGCTCCATCTCGAAGGATTAACTTTGGAGTATTGACAATAATATTGCCCCCCTCCCCCGTTGCATCCGAATCTACTTCTGCTGATAAACTACTCACAAAGCTTGATGTTCGACTGCCAATAATTTCCACAGATTCTAACCCATTTACAATTAAATCCCCTGCCGCTCTTTCTCCTTCAGTTGTACTAATAATGTCGGCTTGATTCAAGGTTATCTTATTACCCTGTAACTGAATGACTGAGTTATTGCCCGCAATGCGTGTTTCTCCCGATAAAGAAATATCCCTGAAATTATTGACTCCCGAATACGCTAACACAAATCCAGGATTGATAAAAGTTACTTGAACCTGACTGTTAGGCCCCACACTGCCGAGTTCTACCCTTCCTTCTTTTACCTGTAGAGTTGCACCTGAAAAGGAAATATTACCACCCACTAAGGCAAAAGTACTGTTAATATTTAGTTGAAGATTTGTGGCATTATTAACAATAGATCCGGGATTCCCTCCAAATTGTAACCCCACTGGCACACTCATGGTTAATAGGGGTGTGTTTTGGGTATTAGTTACACTAAATTGGGAACCATCAGCAAACTTTAAACTATCTGCCGTACTAGCTAGAAATGATCCGCCAATATTAATTTGGGCATTGGGGCCGAAGATAATCCCATTAGGATTAATTAAAATCAGATTCGCTAAGCCATTTGCTCGGATAAGTCCCTGAATATTAGATACAGAGTTACCCGTAACACGACTTATAATATTTTGAGCAGTTAGAGAGTTATTAAAGAAAGCTTCCTGATTAGCAGGGACAGAAAACTCACTAAAACTGTGGAATAAATTATTTCCTGCTTGCACTCCACCAATAATAACCAACTGATTATTATTGGGGATTATCTGAGTTGGTAGGGTTCCATCACTAGTAACTTGAGCTAAAACTAAAGGAGTTGCTATGATGTCACCAACAATTAAGGTACTCAGCAATAGATATAAACATTTTAAGGTCTTGTCATCATGAGCTTTCATCAAGATTTAGCGAGCTATTGACTAAATTTAGTCTGAGTTAACAACTTATTTGACCTGATTATACTCCGAATTTCCAGCTATGCTAACATCGTTAGGATTTTTATATGTTACTTAACACCAACCCTTCGGACATATTTTATTTCCTTGGGAGGGAGCATCTTGACTGGGTCTAATATTTTTCGGTGCTTTATTGACAGTATTTTTTTCAGATTTTTCAACTCTATTTTCTTGAGTAGTTTTGCTAGGAGCAACACCAGCGAAGGCAGAAACATTAAGACCAAGAGTTAAAGTAACAGTGATGGCAGCAGCGACAATTTTAGTGGATTTCATGGTTTTGTCTCCTTGTTGGGTGCTTAAAATTGAAAGTCATTGTGATGAATGTAAGAGGAAATTGTGATTTAAATCATTGCTTTTTATGCTTGATTTATTTCGTCTTTTTGTTCCTCTCTACATTTACATAATAAGCTGCTATACAAGGAGAAGACTATGGGATAAATGCGTGACTTAGAAGAAAAAAAGTTTTTTTATTCTCTGTAGAAAATACGGGAATTAGGTAATTTTATCTTGCGATTAGATAAGCTAGACATATCATCTATTATTGATCTCAGATGTTTAGTGAGATGACGGACTAAAAAAATGATCAGAAAAAATTTGCTGATTATAGAGGAAATACGGATATTTACAATGAGTTAATCAATAACCTATTGATTAACTCATAAAGGGATTATTAATGACTGATTAACTGCCTCAAATGCTGATAGATTGAAAGGTGCAGCGACAAAAGCAAAGCCCGCCTGCGCGGGCTGAATTATTTATATAATAACTAGATAATTTGGCGTATTAGCTTGCCCTGCGAGAAGCCCCGCACCGTACCGCTTCGGTCGGTGTCGGGATGAGGGCAGGGGCCGAGATTGACAACAAAGCTTGTGATTATTGTACATGATTTCTTTCTAGGGATTGACAATTATCCCCTAAGTATTTTATAATATGGAAAATGTGTTCAGTTGATAAAAGTGTTAAACCTTAACTACGCTTATCGAATTTATCCTGATGCCAGTCAAGAGAAAGAATTGCTTGAATGGCTAGAAATTTGTCGAGGTGTTTATAATTACGCCTTGGCAGAAAGAAAAGAATGGATAAATTCTCGTAAATGTCAGGTTAACGCTTGTAGTCTTCATTCTGAATATATCATACCTGCTCACCAGCCCTTTCCCGACTATTATAAACAGAAAAAAGCCTTAACAATAGCTAAAAAACAATATCCAGAACTTAAACGAGTTCAATCTCAGGTATTGCAAGAGGTTATGGGTCGTTTGGATAAAGCGTTTAACTTTTTCTGGAAACGAAGTTTTGGTTTTCCTCGTTTTAAGAAATATGGTCAGTTTCGCTCAATTAATTTTCCTCAATTCACGGAAAATCCGATAACAGGGTATCAATTAAAACTCCCAAAAATAGGGGATGTTCTAATTAATCTACACCGCCCTATTCCTGATGGATTTATCGTTAAACAAGTTCAGATAGTTAAAAAAGCTTCTGGTTGGTATGCTGTCATTTGTATTCAATCAGATGTCAAAATACCTTCTGCAAAGCCTCAAGGAAAATCTTTGGGTATTGATTTGGGGCTGGAGAAATTTATTGCCACATCTCTTGGGGAACTGATTGCTAGACCCAAGTTTTTTGTCGAACTTCAAAGTAAGCTTAAATGGCTACAACGAAAACTAGCCAAAAAACAAAAAGGGTCTAAAAATCGACTTAAAGCTATTCAAAAAGTAGCTAGACTTCATGAACATATTTACAACACTCGTAAAAACTTTCATTATCAAGTAGCTCATCATCTTTGTGACCAATCGAACATAATCTTTGCTGAGGATTTAAACTTAAAAGCCATGTCTAGAGGGATGCTATGCAAGCATACTCTTGATGCGGGTTTTGGTGTTTTTTTGGAATCATTGAAGCACGTTGCTTGGAAACGAGATGTTTATTTTGAGAAAGTTGACGCTAATTTTACCAGTCAAATATGTCCCAATTGTAGCGTAGTAACTGGTAAAAAAGAACTGTCTCAACGAGTACATGATTGTTCTCATTGTGGTTTTTTAACCGATAGGGATGTTGCTTCAGCTATGGTTGTTGAGCAACGTGGACTTGCAGCCCTCGGACTGGGGGTCAAGCTGCCTGTGGAGGAAGATGTCATCGGGGATATCCCTAAAAAGGTATCTAGAGCGTCCCGTAAAAGCCCCGAAAGCCTCATAGTGATATGGGGAAGCCCGCGCTATACTGCTCTTAGCAGTTAGCGTCGGGAGGATGTCACGATTTAGGTTTGTTGGGTTTCGTGCCTCAAACGCCACTTCCTCTACTTGGGGAAACCCCAAGACCGGAGTGGTTCCCCAACCTACGATTAAATAAGGTGGGCATTGCCCACCCTACTTAGGATTATTGAAGGGGAAGATTTGGCGGTATTTCTCCTTGAGAGATGCGGGTATTGACAATGGCAGATTGTAAAATCGGGGTACTTGTCACCGATTCATTGGCTAAGTTAAACAGAGGATTAGACAAAATTCCTGCTAGGGAAGTAGCAATCACTGATAATACTAGACCTACTTGTAGAGGACGCATTCCAGGTAAATTCCAGCGAATTTCTGGGTAGTTTTTCACGGATTCTGACATCTCCTGGGGTTCTTTAACTACCATCATTTTCACCACCCGAATGTAGTAATAAATAGATACTACACTAGTAACTAAAGCTAAGATCACCAGTCCATAGAGTTCAGCTTGCCAACCGGCCCAAAATAGATAAATTTTCCCGAAAAAGCCAGCTAGGGGAGGAATACCCCCTAAAGACAAGAGACACAGACTTAAACCGAGGGTTAACAGGGGATCTTTTTGATACAATCCCGCATATTCGCTAATTTGATCGGTTCCTGTGCGTAAAGCAAAGAGAATCACCCCGGTAAAGGCCCCTAAGTTCATAAACAGGTAAATCAACAGGTAAAAGACCATGCTAGAGTAGCCAGCATCGGTTCCTGCGGTTAAACCAATCATGACAAATCCTGCTTGGCCAATAGAAGAATAAGCTAACATCCGCTTCATACTGGTTTGGGCCAAAGCTACTACGTTTCCTAAGACCATACTAAGGATAGCCAAGGCCGTAAAAATAAGGTGCCATTCTTGGGTGACAGAAGCAAAGGCCGTTACTAATAAGCGAATGGCTAAAGCAAAACCGGCCGCTTTTGAACCTACAGATAAAAAAGCTACTACAGGGGTAGGAGAACCTTCATAAACATCAGGAGTCCATTGATGAAAGGGAACTGCAGAAATTTTAAAGGCAATTCCAGCAATGATGAAAACTAGGGCAACTGCTATACCTAAAGATTGTCCACCATTAAGATGAGTAATATTAACCGCAATCTTGTCTAGGGTTGTTTCTCCTCCAGATAAGCCATAAAGTAAGGACATCCCATACAAGAAAATCGCCGAACTTGAGGCCCCAATTAAGAGATATTTTAAGGCCGCTTCATTAGAACGAGGATCTCGTTTCATGTATCCTGTCATTAAATAAGAGGAGATACTTAACATCTCTAGGGAAATGAAAATCATTACCAGTTCATTAGCCCCACAGAGGAACATTCCCCCTAAAGTGGCTGTTAACATAATGGCAATGAATTCAGCTAAAGAGGTTCCGGTTTGTTCCACATATCGGACTGACATGAGGATGGTAACGACGGTAGAAAGGGCAATAATACCCCGAAAAACGATACTGAGATTATCGCTATTGAAGGCCCCTAAAAACCCTACAGGGTTAGGGAGATCCCAGGTCAGACAAAGGGCGACAATAGAACTTAGTAACCCCGCGATCGCCGCATAGGGTATCCAAGTTTTAGAACTGCGTCCAACGATTAGATCACCGATCAGAATGATCATCAGGGTAATAATGACAATTCCTTCGGGAACAATTGTTCCTGCATTGAGTTGACTTGCTATAGTAGCCGAAAAATCCATAGAGTTATCAAACAGCTTGTTGAGAAAAAAGCACTTAATCTTTAAGCGTAAGGCATAGCATCCGATTTTAAGCGGTATGCTTCCTTCTGAATGATAAATGACCACAGCAATATTAGGCTAATTTTTAAGGTGGCGATCGCCAATTAATTAATAAATATTTAACGGTAAAGTTTCTGCAAATATATTTACAGTTTCTTTCTGAATAATTATCAATATACATTTACTAATCTAAAATATATCTATAATGGGAGGAGTGAATTCCAAGAATCAATAACAATGGATGTTATCCCCGCGATCGACCTTCTTGACGGACGCTGTGTACGTCTCTATCAAGGAGATTACCAACAATCCCAAGTTTATAATGAGAACCCTGTCGAAGTGGCCCGACAATGGGCCGCCGAAGGCGCAACCCGCTTACATCTGGTGGATCTTGATGGAGCAAAACAAGGGAAACCAGTCAATTTAGGGACTATTGAAGCCATTGTTAAGGCAATTTCCATTCCAGTACAAGTGGGGGGAGGATTACGCGATCGCCCTAGTGTGGCTGAGTTATTTAATTTAGGGGTAGAACGGGCTATTTTAGGAACCGTAGCCGTCGAAAATCCTTCTTTAGTTGAAGAACTGTGTCGTGCCTTCCCTGGACAAATCGCTGTGGGAATTGATGCTCGTAACGGAAAAGTGGCCACTAGAGGTTGGTTAGAAACTTCTGAAGTCTTAGCAACAAGTTTAGCTCAAGAAATGGCTAAATTAGGTGTAGCGGCGATTATTTATACGGATATTCATCGAGATGGCACTTTAAGCGGGCCAAACCATGAAGCATTAAGGGAATTAGCCAATCATCTTAGTATCCCCATTATTGCCTCAGGTGGAGTTAGTTCCTTAACCGACTTATTAGGGTTACTCGCTTTAGAACCTTTGGGAGTAACTGGGGTCATTGTCGGAAAAGCTTTATATACGGGAGACGTTAATCTATCAGAAGCTTTACGCGCTATCGGGCCAGGCCGTTGGCAAGATATTCCTCCTGATTTGGGAACCTCAGCTTTAGCTTGAACTACACCTACTTTAACAATTGATCATGGATAATGAATAGTTAATTATCCATTGAATCGAATTTGTTCAATAGAAAAATGCAAACTCTCTCTAAACCCGATCCCATTTATCTCGAAATATTCAAAAATCTCTATCAGTTTATTGCGGAACAAATGGGGATTACTCTACAAAATACAGCATCTTCTGTTAATATCAAAGAACGGCTTGATTTTTCCTGTGCTATTTTCGATCAACAAGGATTATTAGTAGCTAATGCACCCCATATTCCTGTACATTTAGGGAGTATGAGTGAAAGTATTAAAAGTTTAATTCAAGATAAAGGTAATCTATTAAAATCTGGAGATGTTTATCTCTCAAATAACCCTTATAATGGCGGAACTCATTTACCTGATGTAACCGCTATTACTCCTGTATTTGATGATAGTAATCAGCAGATTTTATTCTATGTTGCCTCTAGAGGACATCAATCTGATATTGGGGGCATTACTCCAGGTTCGATGCCTCCTCATTCAACTTCTATTATAGAAGAAGGTATCTTATTTGATAACTTTATTTTAGTTAATAAAGGACAATTTCAAGAAGTAACGTTAAGGGAGATTTTAGCAGATAATCCCTATCCAGCTAGAAATCCAGAGCAAAATATTGCGGATTTTCAAGCTCAAATTGCTGCCAATGAAAAAGGACTCCAAGAACTTCATAAAATGGTTTCAAATTATGGATTAGAAACTGTTCAAGCTTATATGAAGTTTGTTCAAGATAATGCTGAAGAATCTGTCAAAAAAGCAATTGATGTGTTAAGCAATGGCTCATTTATTTATGAGTTAGATAATGGGGCAAAGATTCAAGTTAAAGTAACCATAGATGCTAATAATAGAAGTGCTATTATTGATTTTACAGGAACTTCTGAGCAACTTAATAATAATTTTAATGCACCTAAAGCGGTGACACAAGCAGCAGTTTTATATGTGTTTAGAACCTTAGTTGATGATAATATTCCTCTTAATGCTGGATGTCTTAAACCTCTCAATATTATTATTCCTGAAGGTTGTATGCTTAACCCTAAATATCCGGCCGCAGTTGTTGCTGGAAATGTAGAAACTTCTCAAGCAGTTGTTGATGCTTTATATGGCGCATTAGGCGTTTTAGCTGCATCTCAAGGAACTATGAATAATTTTACATTTGGTAATGAAAAATATCAATATTATGAGACAATTTGTGGGGGTTCTGGTGCAGGAATTAACTTTAATGGAACTGATGCAGTTCATACTCATATGACTAATTCTCGTTTGACTGACCCCGAAGTATTAGAATTTCGGTATCCCGTATTAATAGAAGATTTTTGCATTCGTTATAATAGTGGAGGAAAGGGTCAATATTCGGGAGGAAATGGAGTTATTAGAAAAATTAAATTCTTGGAAAATATGACCGCTAATATTCTTTCTAATCATCGTTTAATTTCGACTTTTGGGTTAGCAGGAGGTGAACCAGGGAAAGTTGGTAAAAATTGGGTAAAACGTCATGATGGAACTGAGGAAATTTTAAGCAGTACGGATACAGTTGAAATGAATCATGAAGATACTTTTATTATAGAAACTCCCGGTGGTGGTGGGTTTAACAAGTTTAACCCTGTAGGGGCATGGCATTAACAATCTGTGAAAATTACCACAATATTAATGTTGCCATGCCCCATATTTTTGTCAATCATTGTGATTTGGGTATGGCATTTTTTTAGAAGCATTTTATAGGCGCAATGCTTTTCCATTATCTATATAATATCATGTCAAGTCAAGGTTGTCAAGAACAAATTTGAGTTATTATAGAATTAGTAAAATTATTAATCCTTGCCCTATTCCTAACTGATAATCCGAAAAAATGTCTAAACAATCCAATTATACTTTTGTCTTCCTAGAAATCTTCTCCCAAGAAGGAGGAATACAAGCTTATGTTAAAGATGTCATACTTGCTTATATATCTTTAATTGAACAATCTCAAAACCCTCCAACTACGGATATTTTCTTATTAAGAGATAGTCCAGACTGTGATAACCCTTTCAAAACAGACTTAATTAACTTTCATTATCTGAAAACTATTCCCCCTTGGAAAGGACGGTTAAATTTAGCATTTTCTCTCCTAAATCATTTAATTAAAACCCGTCCTAAAAAAGTATTTTGTGGCCATATAAATCTAGCTACATTAATTCAATTTTTCTGTCAACCGTTGGGAATTCCTTACACAATTTTAACCTACGGAAAAGAAGTTTGGAAACCTTTACCAAAAAGCCAACAAAAAGCCCTACAAAATGCCGACTCAATTTGGACAATTAGTCGTTATAGTAGAGATCGCCTTTGTGAAGCCAATAAAATTGATCCCAAAACCGTAGAAATTTTACCTTGTATTGTCAAGGGAAATCAATTTACTCCCGGAGAAAAACCTCCAGAATTATTGTTAAAATATGGTTTAAAAGATGCTAAAATAATAATGACGGTAGCCCGATTATGGTCAGGAGACATCTATAAGGGGGTCGATGTTACGATTAGAGCCTTACCGAAAATTTTACAATCCCGTCCTAATGTAAAGTATCTTGTCATAGGACGAGGAGACGATCTCCCTCGGTTAGAGGAATTAGCCAAAGATCTAGGAGTTAGCGATCGCGTCGTCTTTGCGGGATTTGTTCCCACAGAAGATCTAGTCAAGCATTATCGGGTGGCCGATGCTTATATTATGCCCTCTCAAGAAGGTTTTGGCATAGTTTATTTAGAGGCCATGGCTTGCGGAATTCCTGTATTGTCAGGGGATGCTGATGGTTCAGCCGATCCCCTACAAGATGGGCGAGTCGGTTGGCGAGTTTCCCACAGAGATGCCGAGGCGGTAGCCCAAGGATGTCTAGAAATTCTCCAAGGAAATGACCAACGTTGTCAAGGAACTTGGTTAAGAGAGTCAACATTAGAACAGTTTAGTCCAGAAACTTTGTCTAAAAAACTAGCATCTTTGATCTAAATTTGAAGATTTTTATGGGACTAAATGTGGATTGGTGTGGGTAATTTTGGTAAAAATATGAGAAAAAGCTGAAAAAAAACTAAAAAATAAGTAGTTAAATCAGTTTAAACGTTGTAACTCTTGATTTTTATCGATATCATGGAAAAAGTAGTTTATTAATTGCTTCTCACACGGCATAGCCGTTACTCACTATGGAAAGCATTCAATTGATCAATATCGGCTTTGGAAATATCGTTTCTGCGAATCGGGTGGTTGCTATTGTCAGCCCCGAATCAGCCCCCATTAAACGTATTATTACAGATGCCCGCGAACGCGGTCAACTGGTGGATGCTACCTATGGACGGCGAACTCGTGCTGTAATTATTACAGATTCGAGTCATGTGGTCTTATCTGCCATTCAACCTGAAACCGTAGCGCATCGGTTTGTCAGCAGTAAAGAAGCCACTGTCAATAGTAACTAAAGTATAATATTTACTCATGGCATCAGGAAAACTCATTGTACTGACTGGCCCGAGTGGCGTAGGTAAAGGAACCTTGGTTCGTGCTTTATTAGCACGCCATGACCACCTTTACTTATCGATATCTACTACCACCCGTTCTCCCCGTTTTGGGGAAATTGATGGTCAAGATTACTATTTTGTCACTCGCGCCGAATTTGAGAAAATGATTCAACAAGAACAGTTACTCGAATGGGCCGAATATGCAGGGAATTATTATGGAACTCCTCGCGCTAAAGTAGAGGAGAAAATTAACCAAGGAAGCACCGTTATTTTAGAAATTGAAGTGGTTGGTGCCAACTCCATTAAACAGACATTTCCTGATGCCTTGAGAATTTTTATTCTTCCCCCTTCTGTAGAGGAATTAGAACGCCGTCTCAGAGGAAGGGGAAATGACGCAGAAGCGGCTATTATTCGTCGTCTTGAGAGGGCAAAAGAGGAATTAAACGCGAGTCAAGACTTTGATAAAACTGTCGTTAATGATAACCTAGAAAAAGCTTTACAAGAGTTAGAAATTGCTATTTTTTCTGACAATATTTTCCCTTAAAAGTGATTACTAATTTTTATTGTTTAATTAGCAAATAATCGACGAGATAACTTATTATGACCCATTTGAGCTAGATCGATTACAGGAGTACAAGACCACATTTGATCAAGATTTAAGCTAATAATAATCTGATAAGTTGCTTCAAGATCAGGCACTAATTGTTGTAAGATTTGTTGAGCTTGGCGATGTCCAATGACACTTAAACGAATTGCTGCCCCTAATAAACCTGTCACAAAGCCATGTAAAAAGGCTAATATGGTATCGGCATCATTTAATCCAGCAACACGCCCCACAACCCCAAAAATAACGGGATGTAAGCCATAAATATGACCTTGGGCTACTTCTTGAGTAAGGATAGTTAGCTGAAGGTCGGGCCAAGTTTGAGTTGCAATCATTAATAAAGCACGTCCACTTTTTCGCCCTGTTTCACGGGTTTTCTCAATCAAAGTTTGGGCTAATAAATAAGTATCTGCTTGACGTATTTTATCGAGATCATTATTAACACTTCCTCGATAAGCATGAAGCAATGCTACCCCATCTGTTGGCCCAATCTTATTGCGTAATAAGAGTTGCAAAAAGATTAATAAATCTTGAGTATTTTGTATTTGTTCAGTTTGAACTAAGGTTTCTAAACCATGAGATAAAGTAAAACTACCAGAAGGAAAGAAAGAATCTGATAGCTGCATTAAAGTAAGTTTTTGGGAGATATTTACTGACATTTTATCAAAATAATTGGGTCTAAAACCTCGCTTTTTGAGGCGAAACGTTTTTGTAAAGTGGTTTAAATCCCCGTTACAAAAACAACTTCCGATGCACTCGCGCCGAAGGAACTTGGCGACTTGGCGACTTCATTAACCATCTTGGTCATGATGGTTAACTTCTGTAAAATTTAATATTTGATCAGATAATCTCCATTCATAATCAATGATTAAACCAGGAATTTTAAAATGAGAAATAGTATGTTCTATGACGCTTTCATCTAAACTTAATTGAACATAAATTTTGTTATCTTGTACAATAATTGGCCAATGATGATTACCAAGAGTATGACCTAAATGAATTAAACTCAGAGGGGAATCACACATTAATTGAGTAAAACTAAGTACCATTACCTTTTGTGGTTGTAAATGAATCAGTATTAACTGTCCCTGGATCGTTTTTAGTACATCTCCTTCTTGAAGTGACCAATCTCGACTTTTTATAATACCAATTTCAAGACCACAATGAGTTTGGGTATGTATCCGTCCTTTCCCTTTATCAGTTGGACTTAAAGATACTTCTAAATAAGGTTCTGAGATGATTCGCTTACCTAGTTTCTCATTACTCAAAATATTGCCTAAATAGATGTGTGCTAGTTCAGTCATAATCAGTTAATTAGAAGTTAGAATGTAATCTTGAATACTACCTGTAGGGTTAGTTCATAAATTGACCCTAGCAAAATACTGAGTTTCTACAAGACTTGCGTAAGTCTTATTTAAGAAAAAATACTGAAAATACTGCAACCCAAAAAAGAAGGACAATTTCATAGTAAATTAGGAAAAGAACTTGAAGTTCTATCATAATATAGGGTCAATGTTATAAATCAATGACAAATATAGTAGATCAGTTAAAGCAAAATTGGCACACCCGTTTATTAGAAAATGAGATAACCCAAAACCAAGATGTCCGAGACAGTATTATTAATTGGTTATTAGGGGAAGATACAACCGAGTGGGAGACATTCACACCCGAAAAACTGATGCTACTTCAACAAGGAATGGAGTACCGTTATCGCGTTTTACAACAACGTTATATAGGGAAAAGTCCCACCCAAGCTTATCGTAACCTCATGAACCGTTTAGGGTCGGTCACTGTCTTACGCAATAAAATTCGTACTTGGATATCTCTTAGCCGCGATCGCCAAAGAGCCGTAACGGATGTATTACAAGATATTATACAAGAAATGTTGCATAGTGATCACTATATTCAGTCCCAAATTACCTGGATCTCCCAATGTACATCAGATGAGCGTTTAAGGAACAGTTTATTATTAACTATTATTGAAGAATATTGTTTGCGTCCAGTTCGCAATCAACCTTTATTAGTGTATCGTTTTGTTAATTATTTACGTCGTTCTCAAAAGGGAGGAATGACCCAAGTTCCTCAAAAACAAAATGTCCATCTAATTTCTGAAGAAATTATCACTAATGAATCTGATAATTCCTTTAGTTTACTTGATTCTCAAGCTGTTGCTGATTATGAAGAAGCACAGCAATGGGAAGAAAAAAAAGTTTTACGTCAAAATGTTAAAGAGGAATTTGAAACTTATTTAGCTAAAAAATTAGGACAAGAAGCGGTTGAATGGCTTAAACTTTATCTACAAGGACAAACTCAAGAAGCGATCGCTGAAGCATTAAAAATGCCAATTAAAACTATTTATCGACTTAGGGAAAAGGTCGGATATCATGCGATTCAAGTATTTGCTCTTAAAGAAAATCCTGAATTAGTAGCTAATTGGTTAGAAATCTCTCTTAAAGAACATAATTTAGGATTAACTTTGCAACAATGGCAAATATTTCGACAAGAATTAAGCACTGAGCAAAAACAAATTCTTGATTATCTTAAAGAGAATCAATCATTAGAAGAAATTGCCAAATCTATGAACTGGAAAAAAACTCAGATCATGAATGAATGGCGGCAAATTTATTTAAAAGCTCAGTCACTGCGTAGTAATGTCTAATTTTGTCCAAGTTTATTCTTGAAATTGGGCAAGTTTTAGACTCCTCAAACTGAATTTTCAGTATAAAGTATTAATTTTTGTGACAAATTGTCTTCCCTGAGAAAATTATCATGTACTATGAAACTTATTCAGAAAACCTAATAATTAAGTACATTTAATGTCGCCAGGAATTTTTATGGGTAAAAATTGGGGTGTAGGGTTAGTATTGGCATCTTTACCGACTGTTTTGATGGGACAAATTGCTCAAGCAGTTTCTTTGCAATTAATTCCATCTTCGACCAATATTACGGTTGGCCAAAATGTGACTGTTGCTGTCGTCATTTCAGATTTAGGAAATAAAGTACCACCATCTTTATCTTTTTATGATTTAGATATCAATTTTAATCCAAGTATTTTATCGTTTAATAATGCCATTTTTGGAAATCAATTAAACTTAAATAACTTGGGAACTTCACCAATTACAATTCCTGGAAACGGAGTAGTTAGTATTTGGGAAGCTTCAGGAGATTCAGATACTGATTTAGACACTTTACAACTGGGAAGTTTTACTTTAGCAACTCTCTCATTTAAGGGGATAGGGGTAGGGAATAGTGCCTTAAATATCAGTATAACAGAGATTTTAGATAGTCAACTAGCTCCGTTAACAATTAACTCTGTTACAGACAGTTCTGTTAGGGTTAATTCTGCGGTAACGAAAATCCCTGAACCTTCCCTTAATTTAGGATTTTTGGGGTTGATGTTTTTAAGCAGAATTGTATTTAAAAAAGCCCAATTGTTTAAGTAAATAAACAGAGTAAAAACTAGATTAATAGAAATATATACCATTTTGGGGTTGTAAAATAAAATGGAAATTTTAAATACTAATTTGCCTTTAGATAATTCTCATCCATTGGGAATAAACAATAATAATATCTTGGAAATATTACCTAATTCTGCGGGAGGTTTAGGAAATTCTATCCCAGAATTGATTCCTTTAGATTCAGAAATTCCGGTACTAACTCCTTTTGTTTTTCAAGGAGATGTGGATAGAGATGAAGATGTTGATCAAGCAGATGCTAATTTATTAAATCAAACCCGTCGAGATCCCTTAATGGGGCCCAATGATCCTAGAGATTTTAATTTGGATGGTAGAATTAGTGGGGCTGACATTGTTCTGTTACAACGGAAAATTAATAGCAATACAGATCACTTAGCACCAGTTCTTAATGTTGGTTTATTGAATGATACTGGATTAAATACAGATAAAATTACGGCTGATGCTACCATTACAGGAACGGTAACAGATAGCAGTCAAATTACCAGTTTACGGGCGGGATTTGATAATACAGAGATTAATGATTTTATCAATATTAGAGGATTATTAAATGCTGATGGCACTTTTTCTATTACCCCTGGTCAATTAGAAAGAATTAATAATAATAATCCCTTAAGTGAGGGAGAACATACATTACAGTTAACCGCCAAAGATCAATGGGGAAATAATAGTTTTTTTGATATTACTTTTACTCTAGATAAAACGGCTCCTAATTTACCAAATTTGGCTTTAGCTGCTGCCTCTGATTCTGAACCATTGGGAGATGGAGAAACAACTCTAGAAGTAGTAACACTGATAGGTTCAACATCCGCTAATACGACAGTTTCTTTGGTAGGAACGGACAAGAAAACTATTAGCAATGACTTAGGAGAATTCGAGTTTAGTGGAATTGAATTAGAACTGGGAGATAATAATTTTACGATTCAAGCAATAGATAATGCGGGTAATACTATTGAAGCGAATCGAAGTTTCAGACGCATTGAAGCAAGGGATACAACGCCACCAGAAGCACCGATTCTAGATTTAGTGACGAGTAGTGATACGGGGGTTAGTAATACAGATAATTTAACCAAGGATACAACACCGACTCTACAAATAACAGCCGAAGCAGGAAGTACGGTTAAATTATTCCAAAATGGCACAGAAATAGGAGAAATCATAGCAAATGAGCTAGGATTAGCTGAATTTACTGTAGAGACTTTAGTTGATGCTAGTTATAATTTCACAGCAACAGCGACTGATGTGGCAGGAAATACCAGTAGTTTATCTTCCGTTCTAACGGTAGGAATTAATACCACCACAGAAGCTTTAAACTTTGGTGCTACAGTTAATGGTAATTTGGGTGAACCTGGAGAACAAGACATTTACACCTTTACGGGAACCCCTGGACAACGACTATTCTTTGATGGACTCGATACTAACTCAAGTATTTTGGCTCGCCTAATCAGTCCTTTTGGTACAAACGTTTCTCTGTTTAATATTTCTACCAGTTCTGATAGCAGTCCTTTCAGTTTGCTCGAAGCAGGAACTTATCAACTGATTGTAGAAGGATTTGGCAATACAGGAGATTATAATTTCCGACTGCTAGATTTAGCAGATGCGACCAATCTTACTCTGAATACTACGGTTAAAACAACGCTTGATTCAGCACGAGAAACAGACCTATACCAGTTTACAGCAACAGCAGGACAACTACTATTTTTCGATGGCTTCGGGATTGAATATAATAGTTCTATCTCTATTTATGGGCCAAGTAATCAACAGATTATTAGAATTGATCTGATTTATAATAACCCTTTGAATGTAAAGGCAACAGGCACTTATTTATTAGCAGTACAGGATTCTGGTTATAATAATACTCCTGTAAATTACAGTTTCCGTATCGTTGATCCTCGAACTATTAAGATTCCCTTAAACTTGGAAGAAGGTGGCTATGGCGGCGAGGTTACTTTCTCTGAACAATCATATGTGAATTTTTATAGCTTTGAAGCAACGGCGAATCAGCGATTATTCTTGGACGTTTCAGAGGATGCTTCCAACATTTACTACACTATATACGGGCCAAATAATCAACAACTTGTCCTTAATAGAAACATTAGCACCTATTTTGACACCAGCACACATGGAATTTATGTACTGACAGCAACAGGTTATGAAACTGATGTAGAGTATTCTTTCGGTATCTACAATCCCGAAACCCTAATCAGGAGTAGCCCCTTAACTTTGGGAGAAACGGTTGATGATAGTTTATATTACCCGATAGATACGAGAATTTACACCTTTACAGGTACGGTAGGACAGCGACTCTACTTTCAGAACTTAGAGAGTTACGTTATCCTTAATGGTAATTTATTGTCTCCCAGTGGTAATGGTGTCTCATTTGATACTTCGACATCTTCTGATATTCCTCCCTTTACTTTAACTGAAGCAGGAACCTATCAACTGAAAATTTCTGTTGTTTATGGTTATGAGTATGATGAGGATGATGAGATGGTGGGTTACCGTTTCCGCTTATTAGATCTCGCAGATGCTGAAGTTCTCACCTTAGATACAACGATTACCCAAACCATTGATTCTGTACAAGACGTAGATGTCTTTACCTTTGAGGGAACGGCTAATCAGCGATTGTTCTTTAATGATCTTTACGAGTCGTTTGACGGCCCTAACTACTATCTCTACGGGCCAAATAATGAATTGGTCAGTTTTTCTGCTTTTGGTGATTACTCTATTACTCTATCTCAAAACGGTACCTATGTTTTGATAGCACAAAATGTTTTGATAGCACAAAATTTGAACGAGTATGGTTTCCGCCTAGAAACGGTCGATATTACCGAGGCAACCCTGACAATAGGTAATACAGTCAATGGTTCAATTGACAACCCAGGGGATCAAATTCG
Source organism: Aphanothece sacrum FPU1 (assembly GCF_003864295.1). Lineage (NCBI taxonomy): Bacteria > Bacillati > Cyanobacteriota > Cyanophyceae > Chroococcales > Aphanothecaceae > Aphanothece > Aphanothece sacrum. The sequence continues at coordinate 1,111,549 of NZ_BDQK01000013.1, forward strand.
CTATGCTTTCACGGGAACCGCAGGACAAGGATTGATTTTTGACGGACTCGATACTAACGTTAGCTTTAAGGCTACTTTAATTAGTCCCAGTGGTTCAGAAGTTTCTCTGTTTGGCAAATTAACTAATTTTAATAGTAATCCCTTTAGTCTCATAGAAACGGGAACTTACGTGTTAATTATTGATGAAGAATTTAGTAGTACAGGAAATTTCAGTTTCCGACTGTTAGATTTAGCAAACGCAACAGATATCACTTTAGGGTCAACCGTCAACGGTAGTCTCGATCCTAGCAAGGAAACCGACCTCTATCAACTCAATCTACAAGCAGGACAGAAGATTCTGATCGATGGTTTAGGAACAGATTCTAGGGGTTCTTTTATCCTTTATCAACCCAATAATCGGTTCTTTGGTTCTCAACGAATTGACCTTGACCGAGAATACACCATAAACGGGGATGGCATTTATGCCTTATTCGTACAAGGTACTTATTTTGATAACTTCCCTGTTGACTATAGTTTCCAAGTGTCTGAGGTATCGTTTAATATGGTGAATCCTTTAACTATAGGAGAAACCGTTAGCAGTAACTTGAGTGAAGTGGGAGAAACAGACATTTACAGCTTTACAGGAACAGCAAGACAACGATTATTCTTGGATGGTTTAGGCACTCAATTTGGCGGTTCTATTGTCGTTTACGATACGAATAATCAATTCATTACTTCTCAAACTATTGGCTTTGATCGTGATTTCACCCTACCTACAGATGGAACCTATCTATTAGCGGTACAAAGCCGCTCAAGCGTTAATACCATTAACTACAGTTTCCGTCTGATTAATTCTGAGACTATCAGCAATCGACTAACCCTTGGCGAAACCGTCAGCAGTGACTTGAGTGAACTGGGTGAAACAGACATCTACACCTTTACGGGAACAGTGGGTCAACGTCTCTATTTTGATGGCTTAGATAGTAACTTTGCAACTAATGCTCAGTTATTTAGTCCCACTCGTAATAATGTCTTCTTTAACAGTTCGACATCTTCTGATAGCAATCCCTTTACTTTAACTGAAGCAGGAACCTATCAACTACGGCTGACTGGCAATATAGGAGCTTACAATTTCCGTCTGTTAGACTTGAATAGTGCTAGTAATCTGGCATTTGATACTGTCACCAATGGTACGCTCAATCCTGGACAGCAAACCGATGTCTTCAAGTTTACGGGAACTGCGGGACAAAGACTATTCTTTGATGGTTTAGGCACTCAATCTGGCGGTTCTTTCATCGTCTACGGACCTAACAATCAAGTCCTTAACTCCACAAATCTTACGTCCGATAGAGAAATCACCCTGACATCTGATGGTACTTACTTCTTAGTGGCTGCTGGCTCTAATAATACCTCAATCAGTTACAGTTTTGAGATGGTAACACCTGAAACTAGCACAACGGCCATTAACCTAGGAGAAACCGTCAACGGCAATATTAGTGAACCAGGGGAAATTGATATCTTTACCTTCACTGCCAATGCAGGCCAACGTCTCTATTACGATGGATTGACAGGTAACTCCTTTATTGATGCTAGTTTACTCAGTCCTAGTGGTGCATCCCTCTTTAGCTTCCAAGATTCCAATGGTAATCGCGCTCCCATTACTTTAATCGAAAGTGGCACTTATCAAATACGTCTAGACAGCAGTGATGCAACCACAGGGGCTTATAGTTTCCGTTTGTTAGAGGGGGCAACTGCGCAGAATCTCCCCTTCGATACTACCATTACTCAAACTCTCAACCCTGGTACATCAACTGCCTTATACCAATTTACCGGAACCAAGAATCAAACCCTATTCCTGGATAGTTTAGGGACTACCGGAGATGGTTCGATTGTTTTCTACCGTCCTGATGGTAAAATTTTCACCTCTAAGACCCTTGATTTTGACGGGGAGATAATTCTTCCTGGCAATGGTACTTATTTAGTTGCGGTTGAAGGAACTAATGCTAGTAACCCTGTTAACTACCGTTTCCGACTCTTTAATTCAGCAACTGTACCAACGCCACCAGAAGCACCGATTCTAGATTTAGTGGCGAGTAGTGATACAGGGGTCAGTAATACCGATAATTTAACCAAGGATATAACACCGACTCTACAAATAACGGCAGAAGCAGGAAGTACGGTTAAATTATTCCAAAATGGCATAGAAATAAGAGAAACCATAGCAAATGAGCTAGGATTAGCTGAATTTACCTTAGAAACTTTAGCCTATGGCAGTTATCATTTCACAGCAACAGCGACTGATGTGGCAGGAAATACCAGTAGTTTATCTTCCGTTCTAACGGTAAGAATTGATATCACTGAGGCGTTAAACTTTGGTGCTACAGTTAACGGTAATTTGGGTGAACCTGGAGAACAAAACATTTACACCTTTACGGGAACCTCTGGACAACGACTATTTTTTGATGGACTCGATAGTAACTCAGGTATTTCGGCTCGCTTAATCAATCCCTTTGGTAATAATGCCTTGTTTAGCACTTCAACATCTTCTGATAGTAATCCCTTTACTTTAACTGAAGCAGGAACCTATCAACTACGGCTGACTGGCAATATAGGAGCTTACAATTTCCGTCTGTTAGACTTGAATAGTGCTAGTAATCTGGCATTTGATACTGTCACCAATGGTACTCTCAATCCTGGACGGGAAACTGACTTGTTCGAGTTTACCGGAACTGCAGGACAACGATTATTCTTGGATGGTTTAGGCACTCAATCTGGCGGTTCTTTCATCGTCTACGGGCCTAACAATCAATTAATTAACTCCACAAATCTTACGTCGGATATGGACATCACCCTGACATCTGATGGTACTTATTTCTTACTGGCTGCTGGGTCTAATAATACCTCAGTCAGTTACAGTTTCGAGATGGTGACACCTCAAACCAGCACAACGGCCATTAACTTAGGAGAAACCGTCAACGGCAATATTAGTGAACGAGGGGAACTCGATATCTTTACCTTCACTGCTAATGCAGGACAACGTCTCTATTTCAATGGCTTAGATAGTAACTTTACTACTATAGCGAACTTATTGAGTCCCACTGGTAATAATGCCTTCTTTAGAACATCTACATCTTCTGATAGTAGTCCCTTTACCCTAACTGAAGTCGGGAACTATCAATTGAGAATTACTGGTAATACAGGAGACTATAGCTTCCGCTTATTAAATCTTGCGGATGCTGAAGTTCTCACCTTAGATACAACAATTACCAGAACACTTGATCCTAAAAAACAGACAGATATCTTTACCTTTAAAGGAACGGCGAATCAGCGATTATTCTTAGATGTTTTAGGGGATACTTCAGCTTCCTACTCTATATACGAGCCAAATAATCAATTGATTACTTTTAAAACTATTTTTGATAGTGATTTCACCCTACCTACAGATGGAACCTATCTATTAGCGGTACAAGGCTCAAGCGTTGAGACCATTAACTACAGTTTCCGCCTGTTAGACTTGAATGATGTAACTGATCTCGCTGTTGATACTGTCACCAATGGTACTCTCAATCCTGGACGGGAAACTGACTTGTTCGAGTTTACCGGAACTGCAGGACAACGATTATTCTTGGATGGTTTAGGCACTCAATTTGGCGGTTCTATTGTCGTTTACGGACCGAATGGTCAATTCATTGCTTCTCGAACTAGTGGCTTTGATGGTTATTTCACCCTACCTACAGATGGAACCTATCTATTAGCGGTACGAGGCTCAAGCGTTGAGACCATTAACTACAGTTTCCGTCTGACTCATTTTGAGACTATCAACAATCCACTAACCCTTGGCGAAACCGTCAGCAGTAACTTGAGTAAACTGGGTGAAACAGACATTTACACCTTTACGGGAACGGTGGGTCAACGTCTCTATTTCGATGGACTTGATAGTAACTTAGAACATAATATTAAATTATTTAGTCCCACTCGTAATAATGTCTTCTTTAACAGTTCGACATCTTCTGATAGCAATCCCTTTACTTTAACTGAAGCAGGAACCTATCAACTACGGCTGACTGGCAATATAGGAGCTTACAATTTCCGTCTGTTAGACTTGAATAGTGCTAGTAATCTGGCATTTGATACTGTCACCAATGGTACGCTCAATCCTGGACAGCAAACCGATGTCTTCAAGTTTACGGGAACTGCGGGACAAAGACTATTCTTTGATGGTTTAGGCACTCAATCTGGCGGTTCTTTCATCGTCTACGGACCTAACAATCAAGTCCTTAACTCCACAAATCTTACGTCCGATAGAGAAATCACCCTGACATCTGATGGTACTTACTTCTTAGTGGCTGCTGGCTCTAATAATACCTCAATCAGTTACAGTTTTGAGATGGTAACACCTGAAACTAGCACAACGGCCATTAACCTAGGAGAAACCGTCAACGGCAATATTAGTGAACCAGGGGAAATTGATATCTTTACCTTCACTGCCAATGCAGGCCAACGTCTCTATTACGATGGATTGACAGGTAACTCCTTTATTGATGCTAGTTTACTCAGTCCTAGTGGTGCATCCCTCTTTAGCTTCCAAGATTCCAATGGTAATCGCGCTCCCATTACTTTAATCGAAAGTGGCACTTATCAAATACGTCTAGACAGCAGTGATGCAACCACAGGGGCTTATAGTTTCCGTTTGTTAGAGGGGGCAACTGCGCAGAATCTCCCCTTCGATACTACCATTACTCAAACTCTCAACCCTGGTACATCAACTGCCTTATACCAATTTACCGGAACCAAGAATCAAACCCTATTCCTGGATAGTTTAGGGACTACCGGAGATGGTTCGATCGTTTTCTACCGTCCTGATGGTAAAATTTTCACCTCTAAGACCCTTGATTTTGACGGGGAGATAATTCTTCGTCGCAATGGTACTTATTTAGTTACGGTTGAAGGAACTAATGCTAGTAACCCTGTTAACTACAGTTTCCGACTCAATGAGCCATAATTTACCACTATTCCTTTAACTGTCGGAAATACTATCAATGGCAGTATTGCTGAACCTGGAGCGCAAGTCACTTAACTATTCACTATTTATGTCAATTATTTTGATTTGGGCATGGCATTTTGAAAATTTTGGTTTTATCAACAGGTTATCATTGCCATGCCCCTACATTTATTCTCTGATTTGGCCATGGCATGGTGTTGATAATCTATTGTTTTAATTGTCTTTATTTGTGTTTTCTAACAGCACCCTACAGGCGCACATATTCTCCATTATCTATATAATATCATGTCAAGTCAACCTAGTCAAGCAAAATTTTGCTCAAAAATACCGACCTATAATAACCCCCGATAACGAATAAACACTAAAATAACCGCCCAAGATCCCAAGGCGACTTTGATAGCAACTAAGATATTCAGTAAGGGGATCATCCCACCACTGAACAATGCGCCCAATTCTCCATGAGGTAATTCTAATCCAGTTAAAGTAATAACTGATAGTACAATAAAAACCAGCACTGAAATCTTCTCCCAAGCGGCCGCATTCCAACGTTGATAAATGCCTTGCATCCATTCTGAAGGTGAGGTAATGGCAATCAGTCCGATGGCAGTTCCTCCGGCCACTCCGGCCGCGAACCCCCCACCAGGACTAAGATGCCCCCTAATGGCTAGTTCAATACTCACCAAAGCCGAAATGGTCGCCCCTAGTCTTGCTAAGACGATAGAAGGTTGGTCATTAAATTGATAAATCAGAGTTAGGGGTTTATCATTGGCTAATAAAAAACGAGCCCCCATAATAGCAATTGTAAACACAACTACCTCAAAAATTGTGTCATAGAGGCGATTTCTCAAAATAATGCCTGATACTGCATTGGGAATACCAGTCTCTTGCACTATAGTTTCTACAATTGAAAAATCGGGTAACTCCACCCCAGGATTAGGAACTACCAGCATTTTTACATAAAAGGCGATTCCTGCCACAAGATAAACCCATTTCATGACTGTTTCTCCTTAGTATCAAGATAAGTAAAACGAGTTACCGATGAGGAAATTTCCGGTTTCATGATCTCATAAAGACGTTGAACCCTAGTAACAGTGTGATAGGGTTGTTCTGTTAAGTTGCGATCGCTTTCTAAATCGGGTTCACAAGTGCCATGAATTTCCTGATTTAGTAATGCTTGCTGTAAGTCTTGTTGATCAGCATAAGAAACTAATTCTAAGCGTAGATGATGTTTATTTAAGACAGTTCTCAAACCATCGATCAATTTTTGAAAATTGGTTTTATCTGCTTCTGTTGTCTGATTTTCAACTATTCCCAGACGCATAACCATTGATGAACGCACTGCCACTCCGTAAAGAGTAATAGCTAACATGGTTCCCACTAATGCTTCCGTTAAAGCCACATCTGCTGCCCCAAACATAGTATAAGTTAAGGCGGCCAATGCCCCTAAAATGCCACGAATGACTAAAGCATGGTAAGGGTTGACTTGTAAAACCACCAAAGCAGCAGATAACGGTAATAAGGCAGCTATGACATAGACGTAGATATCATTCATGATTGGCCTCACTACTAGAACAATAAGCTAATACGTACCCTAAGACTGTGTTCCAAATGGCTAAGGAAATTAGGGCTAAAATGAGCAAGGGCCATTCACTGGGGATTTTTAGCAGTAATCCCACCATAATACTCATTGAACCCAAGGTATCAGCCACAGAGAGAGTATGGAGTTTAAATAATACTGAGCGATCGCCTATTAGGGGCCAAGTTCCCCAAAACCAGAAGACGATTCCTAAACTAATCAAAGCATAACTTAAAAAATTGATCATATCGTTGTTTTTGTTTTTTATCTGTGTGTAGGGACTTAATATTATTGGCTAAATTAATAATGAATAAAAGGCTAAAGCCTTATGCTATATAAACAAAGTCCGCCTTCGCGGACTAAATTCTAGGTTGCGTAGGCAACCTTTGTTTGTATAGCTTAACTCTTTAGAGTTAAAGTCCATTATTTGTAAAATTAATTTCGTGTACTTACTAGACATTTTTCATCCGTTTTAAAATTTGCGCTAATAACATTAAAGAGGCATTACCTACACTGAGGATAATCACTCCTACCACACCGATCATCCAATCATCTCGTAGGACAGAGATAACCAAAATCAGCACCGATGTTTTTGTGGCAATGCTGGCAAAAGCTAACATTTTTTGCCAAATATCCTCATCTTGCCAAGCTTCATAAATGGGTATAAGTAAAGCGAAAATCATGGTGATTAGTATCCAGTTCATGGCTTTTTCCTCGGTTCAATACGGTGGACTTCATACCATCCTGCTTCGTGATATTTCAAGACAATGGTTTTTGGGGTAAAGGTAATTAAAAAGATATCTAAAAAGATCAAGCCAGGACTTCGTTGAGGTTTAACTCTTTCCATTGTCACTACTTCCTCATCATGGGGACGAAACATGATTTGAAATGCTTCAAAATAGGCTTGAGGAATGGCGATTAAGACTTCAAATAAAGCCTTTAACCAATCTTTTAACCTCCCTGGGGAGGTAAGTTTACGGGGCAACAAAAAGGCGATAATGACCCCAATAATAATATTAGCCAAACTGAGATCAGAGGTTAACAAAAACCAGATAGTCAGGCGTAAAATTAAGTCTAAATAGCCAATCATGAGAACACCATCCAAAAGAGTAGAATTAACATCAGACTCATACCTCCGATCAAATGTTCAAACTGTTCGATCACACGGGGCAACTTGATAATAGATCGTTGAAAAATTAAGAAATAAGCTACCCATCCCAAGAAAATCGTAGCTAAGGGTTTAATGCTATTCGTAACCGTATAAGCTTGGGTATAGAAGACATTAGCCACCACTAAACCACCTAAAAGCAGAGCCATAGCTGCCCAAAATCCTGATTGAACCTTTGCTTTTCCAGTTTGGGAATCATGGGGTAAAAAAAAGAATTTTGCAAAGGAAATAGCTGTGCCAAAAGCTGCTAAGTTCATACCGATCTCTTGCCAAGATAAAATATTTTTCATGGTTAATACTTTGGCACCAAAACCCGATAATAAAGGAAAACCAGAAATGGATAAACTGGCAACTACTAAGGCGATCCAAATCGGGGTATTTATAGGCTGATCTTTGAGTTCCTTTAAGTTACGACTGGGTAATACCCCGGAAATGAGAAATAAAGCCGATTTGACTAACCCGTGAGTCAAGGCATAAAAGCCTCCCACTTTTGGTGCTGCAAGGATAAACCCTAACTGGGAAACGGTGTGAAAGGCTAACATCCGTTTACTATCTTTTTCAAAGATGGCATAACCTACTCCTAAAAGGGCTGTTCCCATGCCAAAAAGACGAATGATCGGGTCAAGTTCTTCTATCATCAAAGCACAACGGACAAGGGGAAATACCCCGGCTTTCACCACCACCCCTGATAACATGGCAGAGACGGGGGTTTCCGCTTCAGAATGGGTTAGAGGTAGCCACAAACCTGATATAAAAATGCCCCCTTTGGTTAAAAGTCCCAAAAAAATGAGCGCGATCGCTTCTGGTGGTGATCCTTTAAGTCCTGCAAACCCAAAGGAATGATGAGTCTGATAGACTAATATTGCTCCCACCAGATAAAATAACATGGCTGTGTTACTAACAAATAAATAACGCAGGGCAACCCAAATAGAGCGATCGCTGCGAGGATAGGCAATAAGCAGAAAAGCCGCAATACCAATCACTTCTAAAGCAACATATAAACTAATGAAATCAGCACAAACAAAAACTGCGTTAACACTGCCATGTAAGATGATCAGTTGAGTATAAAAAAATGCTGTTTTTTCAAGATTCCAACAGTAAAAAATGACGGCTGCTGTGACTATTGAATTGGTTAAAATGAAAAAACTGCTCAGGCGATCAGCAACTAAAATTACCCCAAAATTATCTAATAAATTTAGGTTTATAGGAGATGAATAGTTAAAGATTTGTAAAGCATATACCCCCGAAATAATACATACTCCTAAAGCCAGGTAACGGTCAAATTGTGGGAGTAAATAAATATTAAATCCAATAAAAAAAGGGATTGCTATCCAGATAATAGTTAGGGTATTCATGGTGTGTTATTTTTCTCGATTTCACGGGTTTCTAAAGTAGGATTATTCTTAGCTAATTTCATAGCTCCGACTAACATTAAAGATTGAATCGATAAACCAATAACAATGGCGGTTAAAATGACCGATTGAGGCACAGGATCGGCATAAGAAATATTGTCTTTGTTACCAATAATGGGAGTAAATAAACCATTTTTTGAAGCCAATAACACATAATAGGAAATTACTCCTGTACTCATAACATCCATTGATACAATTTTCATTACCAGATTTTGTTTAAAGATGATGCCGAAAAATCCGATCAATATGGTGGCAAAAATGAATGATTCTAACACGATATTTTTAGTAAATTAAAACTTTAGTTTTCTTGTATGTGTTTGAGGGATTTGATTTCCACAGTGTCCAAGCCATCAATCACATTTTTCACCAGTTGTTCATAGAGTTATATCTATTTTTTTAAATTAAACCATAATTTAATCTCTATACCACTTTACAATTAAAGACTAGGTTTCGTCAACCCCTTTGTGCTAATGGATAATAAATAATTGATAGATGTATAAGTTTTTTTTATCACCACAAGTTTGGTTAAGCATAAAAAAACAGACAGGAAAACACCTGTCTGCAATGTTTTAAATTTAGGGAAAAAGGAACTTAAAAGTTCATTTCAGCCGCTTGAACCCGTTCGATCTGTTTCTTCTTAATAACTAACAGAATTTGGGCTAACATAATACCAGCCAAGAAGACAATTAAGCCCTTGATGCGGCCAGGACTTTGTAAGACAACTTCCGTATCTTTTTGTCCGAAACCGCCCACATTGGGGTTACTGGTGAGGAAATCTCCAGCTTGAACAGATTGACCTTCAGCGATAATTAATTCAGGACCAGGTGGGATTGTGTCGACCACTTCTTGATTATCAGAAGTCGTAATGGTGACAGTATAACCGCCCTCTTCTTGTTCACTAATAGCCGTAATGGTTCCAGGTTGAGACGCTTTGAAAGCATTATTATTGCTTAGTTCTCCAGTAGGATATAGCTGACCACGGCCACGATTAGCCCCTAAATGAACCGAATATTTGCCAAATTTAGCATTTTTATCGGTAGCGGGGTTAGGAGACAAAACTGGAAAAACAATTTCTTGATATTGATCTCCAGGTAAAGGGCCAACAATAACCACATTCTCTTGATCTTCTCGATAGGTTTGGAAATACAGACCTTCGATTTTTTCTTGCAGTTCTTCAGAAATACGCTCAGGAGGGGCAATTTTGAAGCCTTCAGGTAACATGAGGACAGCCCCCACATTCAGACCCCCTTTAGACCCATCTCCTAAAACTTGTTGAGCATTGAGGTCGTAGGGAACTTTAACCACAGCTTCAAACACTGTATCAGGGAGAACCGACTGAGGAATCTCTACTTCAGAAGGTTTAGCCGCTAAATGACAGTTAGCACAAACAATTCTTCCCGTCGCTTCCCGTGGGGTTTCTGGAGCAGTTTGTTGGGCCCAAAAAGGATAAGCGGCTGCGCTTTGAGGGGCAGCAAACCCATTGAAAAGGAAAACAGCAAGCGTGGCAAAACCTATCAAAAGTGTCCGTCCTAGAATTTGCTTTCCTGTTGACCAAATTGCCGAAAAATCGGATGTTCTCATTGCTAAGTCAAACTATGTAAATATTAAAGGTGACAATCACGAAGGATGGAGGAAATTGACTCGCGCAATGCGAGTTACGCCCAGGCACTGCCGTACAACGGCAGTGTACCGCATGACCAATTATGACCACCAGGGGTTTTCATCGGTACGGAAATCGGTTTCTGTCCAGGTAGTAAAAACAACTTTATCACTATCTGTTACCTCAGCATGAGCAAGGGCCAGAGATAAAGGTGCGGGCCCGCGAACCACTTTACCCTCACCGTTATACTGAGAACCGTGACAGGGACAGATAAATTTTTCTTCACTAGCGTTCCAAGGAACCACACAGCCTAAGTGAGTACAAACTGCGTTAATTCCGTAGTTAGACAAGGTTTTATCCCCTTGAACCACTAAGTAGGTGGGATCTCCTTTTAAACCTTGAGCCAGAACGCGATCGCCAGCACTGTGACTATTCAAAAATTCACTGACAATCACATCATTACCGAGAGCATCTTTAGCGGTGACACCACCACCAGCACCCCCACTAGAAGGAGGGATAAAATATTTCACCACGGGATACAAAGCACCGGCCGCTACTCCGGTAATCGTACCAAAGGTGAGTAAATTCATGAATTGGCGACGCCCCATATCAGGAACATCGGAACCAGATACTTGAGTCATAACTAATCGTTTATGGGTCTAGGTTGGTCAATTCTTCTGAAATCACCCCAGAAGTCATTGGTTTATTGGGAATCGAAAGAGTATAATTGCAACGTTTTTCGATTTTTATATTGCGGATCATGTTAAATTATGGCAGAAATTCGTTAACAAAATTCAGTTAAATTTGAGAGATTGGTTTCGATGCCAAAATGCGATAAAGTAAGCAAACGAGAACTTTTAACCTATGACTGGGGTCTACCCTGATAAGGAGATTCAATAAAATGCTAACACTCAAAATCGTTGTCTATATTGTGGTCGGTTTCTTCCTGTCTCTGTTTATTTTTGGCTTACTATCGAGCGATCCTACCCGTAACCCTGGACGGAAAGACTTCGAGTAAGGTCAAATCAGCTTGTGTTAACTTGGGTGAGTAAAACGACCGGAGCGAGATACGGCTCGTCCCCGACTTTATCTACTGAGTCACGCTACAGGTAGCCATTAAACCTTCGAGCCTGATTTTTATCTAAAAGATGCCCCCATTCGTTCCACCACCTAGTCCACCTGCTCAAATTCAACTTGTCGTCTCTAAACTTCCTCAAGATGTTTTAGGGACGTTTATTGGGGGGCCATCATTATGGATGAACCCCTATACTTTGATCTCTCAGATGCCTTCTGGGGTCAAAGAGCCACTTTTACTTAGTCAATCAACGACTCAGGATAATGCTCCTGCACCAGCCGTTGTTGAGTTTTATTTGTCTAATCCTCAAGAAATTCCTAATCCGACTTTATCCCCTCTACCACCATCAGGGGACGGAACGGCTAATTTACTGGGTAATCCTATTTCTGTCGGGGGATCTTCTCAAAATAATTCCCCTGCTATACCTCCTTTGCAGTCAGAGGGGGTTGATCCCTCTCAATCTGTGTCATCAGAAGGGTCAAATTCTGCTTCTGAAGTGATTCTAGGACTAACTCAGGCTAAAATTGCTAATCCTAATCAATCTCATCGTCTTGTTGCCCGAAAACGAGGGGGTAAAGCACGTCAATTTATTCTTTCGGCCCCTCCAACGGATATTAAGTCACCGTCTCAAGTTTCTCAAAGACAGTTTGAGATTTTTCCTGACACTCCCACCCCGTCTGAGGGAACCCCAACCCCTGAACAAAATGTAGGCATTGTGGAATTAATTGCCGACCGTCAAGAGTACGATTCTGTGCAAAAGGTGGTCTATGCTGAGGGAAATGTGGTCATGCGCTTTGCTAATGGGGTACTTTTAGCTGATCGTCTGCGGGTCAATCTTCCGGATCAATTTGCGGTGGCTGAGGGTAAAGTCGTTTTAGAACGAGGGGAGCAAATCCTACGAGGGGAAAGGTTTGAGTATTTTTTTGTGCAAGATAGTGGAGTAATTTTTAATGCTAATGGGGAAATTTATCAACCCACTACGGGCAGAGATTTTGCCCCAATTTTACCCAATGATACGGAAACCGGACGCATTCCTAATTTAACCCTAAACGAACGATTGGCTAATAATCAGCCCCTACAACGCATTGTAACTACTCAAGGGGTAAGTTTTGGCACTTCTTTTGGCATTGGGGAAGACTCTCAACCAGGAGGCCCTATCCCCCAACTTCCAGGTACTTCTGCTCCACCTAAAGGGGGACAAATTAACCGTATTCGCTTCCAAGCGGAACGAATGGAGTTTGATGCAGATGGATGGCGTGCCACTAATGCTCGTTTAACTAATGATCCTTTTTCTCCCCCTGAGTTAGAAATTAAAGCAGAAACGGCCACTTATCGCAATATTGCCCCTTTAGTCGATGAAGTTAAACTAACCAATTCACGAGTGGTACTTGATCAAGAAAATTCTTTTCCCACTCAAGATAGATTGATTTTAGATAGACGCGATCGCCAACCAGGAGTAGTGTCTTTTGGTTATGATGATCGCGATCGCGGGGGATTATTTGTTGAACGGGGTTTTAAGGTTATTGATACGCTTCCAGTCAGTTGGGAAATTAAGCCTCAATATTACATACAAAAAGGCATTTTTCCTGACAGTATAACCACTGATGACTCTAATACTGATTTATTTGAGACAAATAAGGACGATATTGATCCGGTGAGTCCTCCTACTTTTGGATTTACCAGTCAGTTAGAGGCCTCATTTAACGAACGAACTAGCTTTTTTGCTCGTACTTCCTTAAGCACTCTGGAGTTGAGCGATTTTGAAGATGCTTTTCGGGCTAAAACTTTTGTCCAGCATCGCATCGGAGATCTTGACCGTCCCCACGATCTACGGTTTGAATATAACTATCGAGAACGGTTATTTAATGGTTCTTTGGGCTTTCAAACAGTACGAAATAGTGTGGGTGCGATTATAGTTTCTCCCCCTATTTATTTACAAGATTCAGGATTACAATTAAGTTATCAAGCGTCTTTTCAGAATGTGAATGCTGATACAGATCGGGCGAGTTTATTAAGTCCTAATAGAGATAATAATCGTGTTACTTTATTTCGTTCTCAAGGGGCGGCCTCTTTGAGTCGGGGGTTTTGGCTTTGGGTGGGTGAAACCCTTCCCCCAACCCCAGAGGAGGGACTTAAATATACTTCAACTCCTGTCCAACCCTTTTTACAGTTTTCTACTGGTGTCACTGCGGTAGGTAGTATCTATGGCAATGGTAGTTCTCAACCCTCTATCTCAGGCAGTCTTGGCTTATTAGGTCAATTTGGTAATTTTTCCCGTCCATTTTTTGATTATACAGGGTTTAATCTCACTTTTAGCCAAGCTTTACGGGGTGATCCTTCTCCTTTTCTGTTTGATCGTTTTGCCGATCTTAAAGTCATATCTTGGGGATTGACTCAACAACTTTATGGGCCAGTACGATTTGGTGTACAAAGTGCTTATAATATTGATACAGATGAGGAAATTAACACCGATTTATTCTTAGAATATAGTCGTCGTACTTATAGTATTCTCTTGCGTTATAATACGGTTCTCAAAGTAGGATCTATTAGTTTACGCATTAGTGATTTTAACTGGGGTGGTAATCCTGGTCCCTTTGATGGAACTGGTATTCGTCCTGTAATTCAAGGGATTCCTCGATAAATTATGAATTATGAATTATGAATTATGAATTATGAATTATGAATTATGAATTATGAATTATGAATTATGAATTATGAATAGGTTCTAAAGTTCTAAGTAGTCGGACATAAATAAGCAGCACTATGTTAATTTATATTACAAAATTAGAAGCGAACGCCACAAACAGACCCCAAAGTGTGTTAATAGGGTTAGTCGTAAAAACTCTGATTAACTAACAATAACAGTATTTAAGGACATTTGACTGATTTCTGTCCAAAATTCCCTCTCCGATTCCGGTAATAAAGTTACTATAACTTTTGTTCCTTCGGGAAGTTCAATAGGTTCTAAAGGTTCAATTTTTCCTTGTCTTACTGTTGCTAAAATTGTTTGTAACATCTTGTTATTTAAGTTCCAATTACACCTAATTATATTATATAGCATTTATATCTCAATTGTAAATAATATAAACTATTTTTTACTAGATGAAGATTTTGCCCAATCTTTAGCTAAGACTCTTAATAAAGTTTTTAATCCTAAAATAAACGGCGGTTCAAAGCGAATTTCTTCAGATTTTCCTTTCATTTCTTTGATTAAGATATCCTCTAAAGCACGCTGTGTTCTCTTCCACAGTTCAGAATTATCTTTAGTATCTGGACTCGTTTTGTAGTCTTTTAAAGCGGAAATTTCCTCAATATTTAACTCCTTCAATACTTTATGAAATTCATAGAGAAACTCAGGTATTTCTATCAATTTAGGAATTTTAAAGTCATTTATTTCTTGTTCATTCTGTTGTTTAATACGAGAATAAGCATCAATTTTCTGTCCATTAATTAAACAATTTTCTCCTGGAATAAAATAATTTTGTTCTGTTTCACTAATTCCCTTAATACTTGTATCATTTAATACTAATCCACAAGCAATTTCATCGCCAATATATTTACTTAAATGGGTATCTTGAGGATAATCATTAAATCCTGAACTCTTAATTAATAAGCGACTGAATATTTTATTAATTTCCGAATCATGAGAAAATTCTCCTCGGTCATCTAACCAGTTTAATAGATGAGAACCTCTACCACCAATATAGACAGGTGTGGTTTTTCCTCGTTCATATATTCCTTGTTGATGTAGTACCTTAAGCACAATGCCAATATAATAATATAATCCAGCAACTCCAATAGACATTATTGTTATTAATCCTCTCATGTCTTCTTCATCTGCTATTTGTTCTCTTTCTTTTTTTAGCCAATTTTCACTTTCCAGACGTAACCACAAATCTAACTTAGTATTAAATGCGTATGTATGTAAATTGTCCCAACCTCCAAAATTATATTTTAATCTGTCTTTGATAAATCTAGGATTTTCTTGTAAAATCTCATGCAATAAATCTTTTACACCAAAATCTATTGTGTATTGATAAATTTGTTTTCCACTGTCCCAAACAGAAATATCTGAAGTAGACTCTAAGAAATAAATACAGGATGTATAAATCAAATCTTCTCGTTCTCTGCCATTAAAATATTGAGCAAAGGCTACACTTTCTGAGCGATAATGATCAGTATCTTTATAATCAGGACAAATATGTTTAATTCCTGTTGTTACTTTTAATTCTTGAGTAATATCTTGCCATAATTTAGCATATGTTCTTTTAGTTTTCTTGTCAAAAGTTGATGGATAAGATATACACCATTGAATTTCTTCGATTTCTTGTTCTACTACTAAAGCACTAATATGTAAGGCTAAATGTTTAAGAAATAATTCAACATATTCTCTGTTTGATGATGTCCAAGATAGATTAGTTTTTATATGTTCTTCCTGTGGTTTAAATGTTTTATTATTAGGAATATACATTCTTCCATCAAAAATAGGAAGTTTATAGTTATGATTTGGATTAGCTCCTAGAGTGGTTAAAACACTGTCTATTTGTGGTTTATCTTGAGGTATAAAATTTTCAGGTATGAAGTTTTCAAATAAAGCATTTAAGAGCGTAAATGATGCAACCGTTGTTATCTGAAGCTGTAAATTTTTAAGTTTTAAAGGTTCAGGATAACTATTATTATGCTGAATATAAATATTGGTAAATTTTGTATTAAAATCTACCCCTATTTTACACTTTTTATGAGGGCGTATTATGTTAGGAGATTTCAAGAGAATTATTCCTATGGGGTTTCTTTGACTATCAACACAATTAATATGAGTAGGAAAGTCTTCTAAACGGATGATTGTATATTTGCCAAATCCTAACTTAAAGTCGCAAGAATCTTTATCATTATAAACACTTACATCAAAAGTTCTAATTCCTAATTCTGAATCATAATAAAACACATAATAGTCCTGCCATTTGTCGGCTCGAAAATTAGGCCAAAGTTGTAATACAGGTAATTGTTCTCCTAGACAATTTTCTTCTTTTAGGTCATAGTCTTTATACAATGTATAAGATTTTTGTTTTAGATCAACACCAGTCAGAGGTAAATCTAAAATGAGACGAACTTGTCCGCTATTTTGCATTTTAAATTTAATCTGCTTGACTAATACTCCTGGGGTGAAATAGTCAAGCAAAACAGAATTCAGAGGTATTAAAGGAGTGACTGGTTTCTTCTGATACCCGATAAACGTGATAACATCACTTTCTTCTTGATCGGGTAATAATCCTCCAGGTAAACCTTTTTCTAATTCGATAAAGTATAATTTAGGTAAGAATAATGAATTTTTGATACGGGATAAATCATCTAGGTTCATAATTAATAAAATGTTTGATTGTTTAGCTTTAGTTTAAATATTATTATAGTATATGGCTAAGAGCAAGGATTTAAAATTATTGTTAAATGGGCATAAATTATAATTTATATGGTAGAATAATATGAGTATCACTTTCGATTGGGATAGTCAAAGAGAAGCTGACAATAAAGCTAAACATGGCGTGGACTTTGAAACTGCTCAATATGCCTTTTTTGATCCACATCGTTTGATTGTCCATGATGCCAAACATAGCGACTCAGAGGAACGTTGGTTTTGTATTGGCAAAGTAAAAGATCGTGTTTTAACGGTGCGTTTTACTTATCGTGGTGAAGTGATTCGTATATTTGGGGCTTCTCAATGGCGCAAATGGAGGAAATTCTATGAAGAACACAACCCCTGATCCCGCAGAACCGATTGGTAATGTGACAATTGTAGAAGATTTTTTACCACCACCAGAGCAGTTAATTCCCAAAAAGAATACTGTACTGGTAACAATGGAATTTACCAAAGAAAGTATTGAATTTTTTCAACAGGAAGCTAAACTTAATAATGCTTCATATCAAACTATGATTCGTAATTTAGTAGATGCTTATGTTAGACAACAACAGCACTGAATCTAACCAGATGCTTAATATCATTAAGCCCTAATATTTATTGTTGAGGAATAGCAGATATTATCGCTCGGAGTGCTTTGTTCACATCTTCAGAAGTCTTGAAAACTTTGGCCACATCTGATTCTAAAGTAACAGTTATTTTAGTTTCATTTATTTGAGTAGCAAAACGATTAGGATGAGCCTTAGTATAATCAAAATTATATTCAGAAAGTAGGTCTTCTTCTAAGTTTTGGTTAGTTTCAGAATTGGGTGTATTGTTCATAGTCTTGACATTCCACAAATTAATTAACGCTTGCTCAAAAATTCCAACCCCATAAAAATTGTTGCAATAGTTCCCGCCACACAAATTTTACCAGACATAATTTGACTAATAACATCATTTATAGGAACTAAAACTACTTCTATTTCTTCCGTAATATCTAAATGTTTATGACCTGTATTCGTAACATTTAAACCTAAATAAATATGAATCTTATTATCATCTTTGACTGGATTATCATAAATCGTTGTCATAAAAATTAATTCCTGAGCAATATAACCTGTTTCTTCCTCTAACTCTCGTTTAGCTGCACTTAAACTATCCTCAACTTTTGGATCAAAAGTCCCTGCTGGAAGTTCCAATAAAATATCTTGTATTCCATGACGATATTGACAAACAAAAACAATCTCATTATCAGGAGTAATCGGTAAAATTAAAGCAATGTCAGGACGAACATTGACAAAATAATCATCAATAACCGTTCCATCAGGTAACTCAACTTGATCTTGTCGAACTTGACACCATTGATTATTAATGACAAACTTAGACTTAAGAATTTTCCACTTTTTGAGATTAGTTTCAAAGTTCATTGTTAGAAAAGATACAGTATAAGGTAAAATAATAAATCGGTCTAATCAAACCCTGAAGCTTATCAGAAAACGGAGTGAGGCGTTGTCAATTGATCCTAGCTAAAGTAAATTGACCATAAAGTGATGGCGACGTTTAATCTTAACTTTTGTACTTATTATGACTGAAGCAATTCGTATTCTCATGTGCGCCCCTGACCATTATGATGTGGATTATGTTATAAATCCTTGGATGGAGGGGAATATACACAAATCTAGCCGTGATCGCTCTGTAGAGCAATGGCAGAAACTCTATCATATTATTAAAGAATGGGCAATCGTCGATTTAGTTGCCCCCGAAAAAGGATGGCCCGATATGGTATTTACCGCCAATGCTGGGTTAGTCTTAGGAGATAATGTGGTACTCAGTCGCTTCTTTCACAAAGAACGGCAAGGAGAAGAACCTTACTTTAAAAAATGGTTTGAAGATAATGGCTTCACCGTCTACGAATTACCCAAGGATTTGCCCTTTGAAGGGGCAGGAGATGCCCTGTTTGACCGTGAAGGACGCTGGCTATGGGCGGGCTATGGTTTTCGCTCAGAACTCGATTCTCACCCCTATATTGCTAAATGGTTAGATACAGAGGTTTTATCCTTACGTCTAACAGATGAAAGATTTTATCACTTAGACACCTGTTTCTGTCCTTTGACTGGGGGCTATTTACTGTATTATCCTCCCGCCTTCGATTCCTATTCTAACCGTTTGATAGAAATGCGTATTCCGGCGGAAAAACGGATTATTGTTGAAGAACCAGACGCAGTAAAATTCGCCTGTAACGCCGTTAATATCAACCAAATCATCATTATGAATCAGGTGAGTGAAAGTCTGCAACAACGACTTACTCAGGTTGGTTTTGAAGTGGTACAAACTCCTTTATCTGAATTTCTTAAAGCAGGAGGGGCGGCCAAATGTTTAACCCTTCGGGTGACAGAATCAGTTTTAGAAGATGTTCATGCTAATATTGCCCTAGAAAGCCGTATTATGCACTTGCAAGGGCATTTATTAGACGCGGGTATTATGAATAAAGCCCTCGATTTAATTGTGGACAATGGCGGTAGTTTTAAAGTGCTTAACTTCAATTTAGGCACAGAACGTCAAAGTACGTCAGCAGCAGAAGTAAGAGTTTCTGCACCTTCTCCACAAGTGATGGAGGAAATTATTAGTCAGTTGATTGATTTAGGGGCCGTTGCACCCCCTCAAGAAATTTGTGACATCAACGTAGAATTGGTTAATAAAGAGGGAGTAGCCCCCGATGACTTCTACGTTAGCACCATTTATCCTACAGAAGTACGGGTTAATTGTGAATGGGTCAGAGTCAGCAATCAACGCATGGATGCCGCCATTGTGGTTGATCCTCAAACTATGACTGCCGAGTGTAAATTATTACGAGATCTCAAAATTGGCGATCGCGTGATGGTGGGAGTCAACGGCATCCGTAAAATAGGTCAAGTAGACGCTAGAGAACCTCGCAGTGGCAAACAAGAATTCACCTTTATGGGTTCTGGTGTATCCAGTGAACGGCGAGTTGAATTATTAGTAGAACAAATAGCCTGGGAAATGCGCCAAATTAAGGATCAGGGTGGCAAAATCATTGTAACTGCTGGTCCGGTAGTCATTCATACCGGAGGGGCCCAACATTTAGCTAAACTAATTCGGGAAGGCTATGTTCATGGTTTATTAGCTGGCAATGCGATCGCCGTTCATGACATAGAACAAGCGTTAATGGGAACCTCTTTAGGGGTAGATATGCAGCGAGGAGTTCCTGTTAGTGGGGGTCATCGTCATCATCTCAAGGTCATTAATACTATTCGTCGTTATGGTAGCATCGCCGAAGCAGTCCAACAAGGAGTCATTACCAAAGGGGTGATGTATGAATGTGTGAAAAATCAAGTTCCTTTTGTGTTAGCTGGTTCTATTCGAGATGATGGCCCCTTACCTGATACAGAAATGGATTTAATTAAGGCGCAAACTCAATATGGAGAACTGTTACAGGGAACCGATATGATTTTGATGCTTTCTACTATGTTGCACTCTATTGGGGTGGGAAATATGACTCCTGCAGGGGTGAAAATGGTCTGTGTGGACATTAATCCAGCCGTGGTGACGAAATTGAGCGATCGCGGTTCAGTGGAGTCTGTGGGCATTGTCACTGATGTGGGGTTATTCCTCAGTTTATTACTTCAACAGTTAGATAAGCTAACTCATCCTTATCCTGTTCTGGGGACAGTTTAATATTTAGGGGGTAGGAATGCCTACCCCTGATGATTTTTATTAGGCAGAAGAATAATTTTTCGTACTCATACACGGGATTTGCCCCAGGGCTTGACACATCAAGTTTATTTGATATAAACTTAACTCATCAAATAAACTTGATATATTATGACTATTCGTACCAACCCCAAAGCGGTCAAAGCAGGGGGAACCCTCAATGTGTTTGAAAAATACCTGACAATTTGGGTATTTTTATGTATTGTAGTCGGTATTTTCTTAGGTAGAGTGTTTCCTGGAGTAGCACAAACATTAGATGCTATGAGTATCTATAATGTGTCTATTCCCATTGCTATTTGTTTATTTTTTATGATGTATCCCATCATGGTAAAAATAGACTTTTCCCAAGCAATGCAAGCCGCTAAAACCCCCAAGCCTGTTATTTTAACATTAGTGGTTAACTGGCTAATTAAACCCTTTACAATGGTCATATTTGCTCAGTTTTTCTTGGGCTGGTTATTTGCTCCTTTATTAAGTGCAACTGAAGTCATTAGAGGACAAGAAATTACATTAGCTAACTCTTATATTGCCGGATGTATTTTATTAGGAATTGCTCCTTGTACTGCGATGGTTTTAATGTGGGGTTATCTTTCTTATAGTAACCAAGGTCATACTTTAGTTATGGTTGCTGTTAATTCCTTAGCCATGCTTTTTCTTTATGCACCATTAGGAAAATGGTTACTATCAGCTAATAATTTAATTGTTCCTTGGCAAACAATAGTTTTCTCTGTTTTAATTTATGTGGGGCTACCTTTAGCGGCAGGAATTTATAGCCGTTATTGGATTTTTAAACATAAAGGACGGCCCTGGTTTGAAAGAGAATTTATGCAATATTTAAGTCCAGTTGCGGTTAGTGCTTTATTAATAACATTGGTCTTATTATTTGCTTTCAAAGGAGAATTAATTGTTAACAACCCCTTGCATATTTTGTTAATTGCTATTCCTTTATTTATTCAAACTAATTTTATTTTTTTAATTAGTTATGTGATAGGATTGAAACTGAATTTAACCTATGAAGATGCCGCCCCTGCCGCCTTAATTGGTGCTAGTAATCATTTTGAGGTTGCTATTGCTACTGCGGTCATGTTATTTGGCTTAAATTCTGGGGCAGCTTTGGCAACTGTTGTCGGAGTATTAATTGAAGTTCCGGTGATGTTGATGTTAGTAGAAGTTTGCAAAAAAACAGCCCCTTGGTTTCCCCGTGAACCAGAAAAAGCTACTTTACCAGATCCTCGTTGTCTTGATTCTTTGCAGTATAAATAAGCGAAAAATTCAATGAATAATGTTGATCATCCTCCCCGTATTTTATTCCTTTACGGTTCATTAAGAGAGCGTTCTTACAGTCGTTTGGTTGCTGAAGAAGCAGCCAGAATTATTGAACATATGGGGGCAGAAGTTAAATTTTTTCATCCTCATGAATTACCCTTAAGAGGACAAGTAGACGAGTCTCATCCGAAAGTTCAAGAATTACGAGAATTAAGTCAATGGTCAGAAGGACAAGTTTGGTCATCTCCAGAAATGCACGGTAATATTACAGGTATTTTCAAGAATCAAATTGACTGGATACCTTTAAATATTGGGTCAGTTCGTCCCACTCAAGGAAAAACCTTAGCGGTGATGCAAGTAAGTGGAGGTTCTCAGTCTTTTAATGCGGTAAATACCTTACGAATTTTAGGAAGATGGATGCGAATGTTTACTATTCCAAATCAGTCTTCTGTGGCTAAAGCTTATCAAGAATTTCATGAAGATGGAACCATGAAAGACTCAGCTTATCGTGATAGAGTTGTTGATGTTATGGAGGAACTTTATAAGTTTACTTTGTTATTACGGGATAAGGTTGATTATTTAACTGACCGCTATAGTGAACGTAAAGAAAAAGAACAGGAGTTACAAAATATTCCTAAAAATTAACTATATTCGTAGAGTAAATTAATGAATTTACTTTATAAGTAAAGCTACTAAATAACTTAAATTATGGAAAAAATAATGAAAAGAGTAATGTTTGTTTGTCAGAGGAATTCTTGTCGTTCCCAAATGGCAGAAGGGTTTGCCAAAACATTGGGAAAAGGTAAAATTGAAGTCACAAGTTCTGGATTAGAATCTAGTCGTGTTCATCCCACTGCTATACAAGTAATGAAAGAAATTGAAATAGATATTACTGATCAAACTTCTAACCCCTTAAGTGAGTTTAAAGCAGAAGATTATGATGTGGTAATTTCTCTGTGTGGATGTGGAGTTAATTTGCCTCAAGATTGGGTTTTAAGAGAGGTTTTTGAAGATTGGCAATTAGATGATCCCGATGGACAACCTTTAGAAACTTTTCATCGGGTAAGAGATGAAGTTAAAGACAGAGTTGAGTCATTAATTGCAAAATTAGAGGGTTAACTTTAAACCCAAAATTTAGGTATTGAGATAAAATTCCAAGTCCTGAAAGTTGCGATCGCAAACCCTAATTAAGTTTTTAAAAACTGAAAGGGTATTTTATATTTCTCATACCCCCTTTGAAAATGAGAACCCCTTTGCGTTTGGTAGGGGTCAAGGGCCGTTGACCCCTGCATTAACACAAAAACGGCGATCGCAAACCCTGATTAAGATTTTAAAACTTAATATGTTAGTCGTTATAGTTGAGTAAACAGAGCGATTTTAGCGGGATATCAAAGGCATAAATCCAGTCTGATTGATGATATTAATTTAATCGGGATGACAGGATTTGAACCTGCGACCCTCGCATCCCAAATGCGATGCGCTACCAAGCTGCGCTACATCCCGTTGCCGTCGTGTTCTATTCTATGACAATTCGCACATAAAACAACACACTTTTGAATTTCTTTATTAATTCTAGCTAATGATGCGCCTTTAGACACAAAATCTGCCACCGCAAAATCTTTATCATTAGGGTTAAGATGATGAAAATCCAAAGCACAATAATCAGCAAATCCACATCTAAAACAGGATAAAGTCTGTTTATATTGAGCAATCGAGAGATATACTTGCTCTCTACGCTTATTTTGTTGAATTTGCTTACAACTTCGACATTTTAACCGTTTATAAACTTTTCCTTTAACGACACTAGCTACCTCAAAATTTTCTTGGCGGATATTCAGTTTGACAATATTTACAAAACTTTAACATTTGTCCCCATAAAACCAGACTTAATCAGGATACCAAAACATTCCCTTAATACCTTCAGGATCTAGGACAAACCCCAAACGACGGTAAAAATCAATCACATGAGGATCAGCAAAAAGAGTAATGTTACTAATATCCTCATTTCTGAGTTGACGAATCATATACTTGATCATCGATTTTCCGAGGCCCTGACTTTGGAACTTCGGATGAATAACTACATCCCAAATAGTGGCATTAAAAGCGTGATCAGAGGTTGCGCGGGCAAATCCAATCAAACGGCGTTTATTTCCTCGGACTTCCCACATAGAGACGACCAAGAAACTATAACTAAGCGCGCGCTTAACTTTACGTAGAGGACGACGGGCCCAACCTACAGCATCGCACAATTCTTCGAGTTCGTAGAGATCGATTTCTCTTTCGGTACTAAAAAAAATGCGCGAAGGATTTTCGCTTGGGGCCGTAACTTCAACAAGTTCCCCATCGAACTGGGGGATCTCACTAGAGTTAGGTGAATCAGGGTTAAACAATCGTTTCCAAAAAACCATGCCAATCAGGCTCAGCTTTGATGTGCTGTTTAATTTATACTGGACTTAGATAATTTTAGGGGTAAATGTCCATTAAATCATTGTATCGAGCAAATGGTTTTTCCCATCGGCTAGGATAAAAATATGCCCAACATCGATATTTTAGGGGTTCCTCACGCTTACGAGCTAATATCCCCCTCTTCCAAACCATCCACACCTGTTTTAATTTTTATTCATGGCTGGTTATTGAGTCGTCAATATTGGCATCCGTTAATTGAGCAATTATCCCCTGATTATCCTTGTTTGATCTATGATCTTAGAGGGTTTGGGGATTCTCAACCAGTAGGGGAAACCCCCCCTTTAGTCCTGGATGTTCACTCAGACCAACCATCACCAGAAAAAAATTACAAGTTTTGCCGGGAAACTCCTTATAGTTTAGGCAGTTATGCCCAAGATTTAAGTATTTTACTGCAAAAATTAAACATTGAACGAGCTTGGCTCATTGGCCATTCTTTGGGTGGTGGTATTGCCCTTTGGGGGGCGGATATTTGTCCTCAAACTGTTCAAGGGGTTATTTGTCTTAATGCAGGTGGCGGAATTTATTTAAAAGAGGAGTTTGAACGGTTTCGTTCAGCAGGAGAACAGTTAGTTAAACGTCGTCCTGGTTGGTTGTCTTATGTGCCTTTTCTTGATATTCTTTTCTCTAGAATTATGGTAGCCAGTCCCCTAGAAAAACGATGGGGAAGACAACGACTATTAGATTTAATGAGAGCCGATACAAAAGCGGCTTTAGGCTCCTTATTAGATTCTACAACAGAAACAGAAGTTCATTTACTACCTCAAATTGTCTCCCGTTTACAACAACCAGTTTACTTTTTTGCTGGAGAAAAAGATAAAGTTATGGAACCTAAATATGTTTGTTATTTAGCCAGTTTTCATCAACTTTTTGATGCTCAGGGAAACAATGTCATTGAACTGCCGAATTGTGGTCATATGTCTATGGTGGAAAAAACAGAAATTTTAGGAGAAAAAATGTTAACTATTCTCATGAATCATGAATTAATTTAACTCTAAATTCTATGAAAATTCTCTTTTTACATCCTAATTTTCCGGCTCAATTTCGCCATGTGGCTACAGTTTTGGCAAAAAATCCTAAAAATCAAGTTTTCTTTGGCACAAAGCGCAAAGAAGTCGAAATTCCAGGGGTTTCTAAAGTCATATACACCCCCTCCCGTGAAGCCCGTAGGGAAACTCATCATTATGTTCGACCTCTAGAAAACGCTGTTTTACAAGGACAAGCGGTATATCGTATAGCCGAACAACTCAAAGCGCAAGGGGTTGTTCCTGATGTTGTTTATGGACATTCGGGATGGGGGCCTACCCTATTTATTAAAGATATTTTTCCTAAAGCGGAACTTTTATGCTTTTTTGAATGGTTTTATCATGCTCATGGAACTGATGCTGATTTTGATCCTAAAGAACCTTTAAATGCTGATGATGAAGCCCGCATTCGGATTAAAAATAGTCCCATTTTAATTGATTTATATAGTTGCGATCGCGGTTTATCTCCAACTTATTGGCAAAGGCAACAATTTCCATCAGAATATCATGCTAAAATTACGGTACGTCATGATGGTGTAGATACTAACTATTTTCAACCTATACCAGGAGCAAAATTAATCCTGCAAAATATCAATTTAGACTTATCTGAAGTAGATGAAATTGTTACTTATGTAGGGCGAGGAATGGAACCTTATCGGGGCTTTCCTCAGTTTATGGAAGCGGTTTCTATCTTATTAAAAAGACGACCTACTTGTCATGTGGTTGTGGTAGGTGATGATCGGGTAGCTTATGGACGATCTCTCCCTGACGGAAAGACCTATAAACAATTAATGTTAGAGACGTTTTCTTATGATTTATCCCGTCTTCATTTTACCGGATCATTACCTTATTCTGAGTATTTAAAAGTCTTACAAGCTTCTTCTGTTCATGTTTATTTAACTCGTCCTTTTGTGTTATCTTGGTCAATGTTAGAAGCTATGTCTACCGGATGTATTATTTTGGGGTCAAATACGCCTCCGGTTAAGGAAGTTATTGAAGATGGAGTTAATGGATTATTAGTAGATTTTTTTGCTCCAGAATTAATCGCCGAACGCATTGAAGAAGTGTTAAATCATCCGAACAAAATGGCGGATTTACGAATCAAAGCTAGAGAAACTGTCCAAGAAACCTATGATTTAGCTAAATTATTACCAGAACATATTGAATGGATAAATTGTAAATTATAAATTGTAAATTGTAAATTATAATTTATAAACAATAGGAAATAAGGATAAGAATTAGGGAACGGCGTATTTGGCAACAGAGGGTAAATAGGGAATACCTCATGAGTCCAAGAAATACTATATAATCTATAATTCATAATTCATAATTCATAATTCATAATTTATCATGATTTCAAGGGCTATAAAAAGACACCGTTTACCCCTGTGGTTATCCTCCTTACCTCAAGTAGATTGGTTATTACTCATCCTGGTGGTAGGGTTGATGAGTTTAGGGGGTTTGATGATTCGGAGTACAGAACTCCATGAAACTTCGGTTGATTGGTGGCAACATTGGCTATTTGGGGGGATTGGAGTCATTATTGCTGTATTTTTAGCCCGTTTTCGTTATGAAACTTTTTTACAATGGCATTGGGTCACTTATACTATTACCAATCTTTCCCTGATTGCGGTAATTATCATTGGGGTAGCAGCAAACGGGGCCCAAAGTTGGATTGAAATTGGGGGTTTTAATATTCAACCCTCAGAATTTGCCAAAGTTGGTTTGATTATTACTTTAGCTGCCTTATTACATCAAAAAGAAGCCACTACTATTTCCGTTTTATTAAGGGTTTTGGGGATAACGGCTGTTCCTTGGGTATTAATTATGTTACAGCCTGATTTGGGAACGGGGTTAGTTTTTGGGGCGATAACTTTAGGGATGTTGTATTGGGCAAATATGCCGGCCGGATGGTTAGTTTTGTTGATATCTCCTATTATTTCAGCCATTTTGTTTAATATTTTCTTTCCTGGTTGGATTGTTTGGGCGATAATTATGGGAGTTATTGGCTGGTTTACTTTGCCGTTGCGTTTTGTATCAACTATTGGGGCGATGGCGGTCAATTTTGCGGCAGGAAAACTAAGCGGTATTTTGTGGGGATTATTAAAAAGTTATCAAAAAGATCGATTAACTTTATTTTTAGAACCGGAAAAAAATCCTTTGGGTGGGGGTTATCAATTAATTCAATCTCGTATTGCTATTGGTTCAGGAGAATTGTGGGGACGGGGATTATTTGAAGGGACTCAAACTCAACTTAATTTTATTCCTGAACAACATACAGATTTTATTTTTTCGGCAGTAGGCGAGGAGTTTGGTTTTGTTGGTGGAATGTTAGTTTTAATTGCTTTTTGGTTAATTTGTTTTCGCTTAGTCATGATTGCTTGTCAAGCTAAAGAGAATTTTGGTTCTTTATTGGCTATTGGAATGTTGTCAATGGTGGCGTTTCAGGTGGTGGTTAATATTTGTATGACGGTTGGTTTAGCACCAATTACGGGTATTCCTTTACCTTGGTTAAGTTATGGAAGATCTGCTTTATTGACTAACTTTATTGCTTTGGGTTTAGTAGAATCTGTAGCAAATTATCGACCGAAAAAACGATTCTAAGTTATGTTTTAATATAATAGTAGAAAACCATTTTACATTTGTAGGGGCATGGCGTTAACAAATTATGATACATTACATTAAATTATAAAATGCCATGCCCATTAACCAATTATGATACATGCCATCCCATTATTAAACTTGAGGAGAAAGAATGAATGGAAATAGTTTGGACACACCATGCAGAAGAAAGACAAAAGCAGTGGCAATCAAAATTAGGAATTACACGGGAGGAAGTCGAAAATGTATTAAATAATCCGCAACAGATTATAATTGAAAATGAAGTCTTTGTTGCCCAAGCTAAAAAAGGCAACGGTTTATTAAGAATAGTATTTGTAAACATCGGCAACAGTAAGCGAATTTTAACGTTATATTGGACAAATCAAATTAACCGATATTGGCAGGAGAACAACTATGAAAGTTAAATACGATCCAGAATCAGATATTTTAATATTTATCATGAAAGATATTCCCCCATCTAATGCTATTTCAGAAGCAGGAGGAATTATTATTAGTTATGATGAAACAGGAGAACCCATTAGCATTGAATTTCTGAATGCTTCCCAAAGAAAATTAATTAATCCCCAAGAAACAGCCTTAGTCATCGGTAAACAATAAAAAATCCATATTGAAACCTCGGTAGATTTTTTAAAACCCAGTATTGAGATTTAGACTGCGATTGCAACATGATGAATTATGATGAAATGTAGGGTTTTAACAATGTTAAACCCATCCCCTTGTTAAATTTGAGGATTAATAACATGAACAATAATTTATTAGAACGTATTACCCATAATCCTGATATTTGTCATGGGAAACCCTGTATTAGAGGATTACGTTATCCAGTAGAATTCATTTTAGAATTACTTAGTTCAGGAATGACTACAGAAGAAATATTGTTAGATTATGATGACTTAGAAACAGAAGATATACAAGCAGTTTTGCTTTTTGCTGCAAGAATTAGCCAAATTAAAAGTATACATAAAATTGCTTCATGAAGTTTCTAGTTGATGCTCAATTACCCATTCGTTTAGCCAGATTTTTAGAAGCTACTGGCTATGATACTCTACATACTAAGGACTTACCGCAACAAAATGCAACCTCTGATACTGTAATTAATGAGGTTTCAATGCAGCAAAAGCGCATTGTCATTACCAAAGATTCAAATTTTGTAGATTCTTTTATGACAGTTCAAAAACCGTATAAACTGCTTTTGATTACAACAGGTAATATTAAAAATAGCGAACTTGAGAAATTATTTAGCAATAATCTCTTAATGCTTATTGATTTTTTTAAGTATCATGATTATATTGAACTGAGTCGTGATACAATTATTATTCATCAGTAAGAAAAGAAAGAAAAGTTAAATACGATGATCGCAAGAGAAAATTAGGGCTCTCCCGTACCTGTGGTGATAAGTAAAGCTTATAATTCGTAGGGTGGGTTAGATGCGGCTATGATTTTGATCAAAAACTAATAAGTTTTAAGGCGCGTCGTAACCCACCATCTTGAATATTGTAGCTGATTATACATTTTATACCAAGATGTCGGGAGAGCCAATAAGCGTAACCCCAAGTATCTAAAAATTAAAATTATCCAATAGAAGCAGAACCAGTGCCTTGAAACATCAACCAAGAGAGGAAAAAATTAATCACAAAAACAGCTAATAAAGAAGTCACAACTGCAGTTGTAGTAGACTGTCCTACCCCTTTAGCCCCCCCTGATGTTGTCAGTCCCCAACTACAACCAATAATCGCAATTAACGCCCCAAAAGCAATAGATTTAATAACCGAAGTTAAGAGATCCCAAAGTTCCAAAAAATTCTGTGCTGAAGTCAAAAAAACGTGAGGAGAAATACCATAAAATCCATCTGAAATTAACAGTCCCCCGGCCATTCCAGTGAGGAGGGAGAGCAAATTTAAAATAGGTAACATAAAACAACAAGCTAACACACGAGGGACAACTAAATAATCAATCGGATCAGTTTTGAGCATATAAAGTGCATCAATTTGTTCCGTTACCCGCATCGTGCCAATTTCTGCCGCAAATGCCGACCCCACTCGTCCTGCAACTACTACCGCCGTCAGTACAGGAGATAATTCTCTGGTCAAAGCGATCGCCAACACTCCCCCTACGGTAGTTGCTGCCCCAAAATGGATAAATTCTCTAGCAACCTGAATGGTAAAAACCATGCCCACAAACCCTGCTGTGACTAAAGCAATCGTCACAGATTCTGGGCCAACAATACTCATTTGTTCGAGAGTATTACGACGGTGTATTCTCGTTTTTAGGAGATGAAAAAATACCTGACCTCCTAAGAGGACAGCAGCTAACAACCTTTCAAACCAGATACCTAGTCCTCGTCGGTTAGCATTTGAGTTACTCATAATATGGGTTTTTGGTTATAGATAATGTTTCTTCATTATTAACCCAGACACCAAATAAGACTATTTTTCTTCCTTATCGACACGGAATTTTTCCACAGACGTAAGTAAGTCACGGGAAATGCCCACCAGATTTTGTAGGGAACCCGCAACCCGTTGAGATTCTTGAGAAGTTTCTTGGGCCGTTAATTCCACCGACTGCATAACTTGGGCCACAGCGCGGGAATTTTCTCGTTGTTGCACCGTATCTGTACCAATAGATCGCACTAAGCCATTAATCCGGTTAGATACCTCAATAATATCTTCTAAAGAACGTTTAGCCTGTTCTGATTTATCAGCTACGTCAATAACCTGTTGGATACCTTCTTCCATAGCTGTCATAACAGACCCCGTTTCACTTTGAATTTGTAACACAATTTGTTCAATTTCTTTAAGAGACTTGGCCGAACGATCAGCTAACTGACGTACTTCATCTGCGACGATCGCAAATCCTCGGCCCGCTTCTCCTGCCCTTGCTGCTTGAATAGAGGCATTAAGAGCAAGTAAATTGGTACGAGAGGCAATTTGGGAAATTAAAGCCACAATTTTAGAAATTTCTTGGGACGCTTCTGCTAGTCTTTTTACTTTGCGGGCAGTTTCCGATACTGTTTCGCGAATTTGCAGAATACCCGCAACCGTTCGTTCTACCGCTTCACCCCCTTTAAGAGCAGTTACGGAGGAGGTATGAGCCACTTCTTCGGCTTCACGGGCATTTTCTGCCACCCGTTGAATAGATTCGGTCATAACTTGGACTGAGTTAAGGGTAACGGCTAATTCCTCAGCCATACGCAAAGAATCACTCGAATTATTCCGAGCAAATAATTCACTATCTGTCGAGCCTTTATTGACTTGTTTCGCCGTTCTTTTGACTTGTCCGACAATTTCTCGCAAATTTTGAATAGTTAAGTTAAAAGCATCAGCGACTGCCCCTAAAACATCCGCCGTGACTTCGGCTTCAACCGTCAAATCTCCTCTAGCGGCCCCTTCCACATCATCTAAAAGACGAATCACTTGACGTTGTAACTCTTCCCTAGCTTTTTCCATTTCCGCCGCCCGTTGTTGAGCATCTCTAGTAGTCGTTAAAATGACCCGTGACACCTGGTTAAAACTAGCGGATAATTGACCTAATTCATCTTGAGAATAAACCGTCGCTTTGACATTAAAATCCCCCGCGTACATAGCATCAAACTGATTTTGTAGATTTTCTACCGTACGCTTAATTTGTTGGGCCATCAACAAACCGAATAAGAGAGTAGTGCTAAAACTAGCTAACCCAGCAAATAAAGCTAGTAAAAGTACCGGAATTCCTGATTTAACAGGTTTTTGACTATTAGGTTGAGACTGTTGGGAACTAGCCGCTTTATCTGTGGAAGGTTTCTGATAATTTTCTGCTGAAGAAGCCTTAGAGCCAGGTTTTTCAGGATTAGCCACTTGTTCTGAGGTATTAGAAGCAGATGGAGTTGGTTTAGGTTTAGGAGACAATATCGAGGTAAAACCACTGATCAATAACACCGCCAAAAAAGAGGCCATTCCCGTAGTTCCGGCCACTATCCAGGCTTTTGATTTCACCGAAGCATTGAGAAAGACAGCCAAACGTCCTTGAGAGATCTCAACCGTTGGTTTGACTAAAGCACTTGAAGTATCAGGAAGATCACTGATCAGGGAATCATCAGGTTTCATCCAACTGACATTTCCTATTGTGCCAGTGCCAGCCATAAGATCAGAAGTAGATAAACCCAGATTACCCATGAGATGTTCCGAACCCTGAGTAAATAGATCAGCGTCTGGTAACTCATTGCCCATCTCGGTAAAATCTAAATTAGACAAGTTATCTAAATCATGATCATTAAATGCCTCTAAGTTATCTAAGAAACTATCTTCTCCCTCAAGTTGGCTAGAGAGATTAGGATTAACTTGAATAATACTTTCATCCTGTGACGGATCATTAGACCAACTACCCCCAGATTTTTGTCTGTTGGGATTGGTTGAAGGAGTAGAAGTATAAACATCCTCATCAGGAGATCTTACCGAAGGGGCCAAGGAAGAAGAAACAACAAAAGTATTCTCACCTCCAGGAGCAACTGAACTGGTTTCCGTTTTAAGATCATCATCCTCAAAGGAAAAATCACCCAGATCATTATCAAGATCAAGCCAAGATTGTGCATCGTCTAGATCAGCCTCTTGAAACGTCTGGGAACCTAAAAGCGCAGGGTCTCCCATGGGTGTCATACTAAAAGATGTTTGTCCGTTATTGTCGAAGGGATTATCATCAGATAGGGGTTGTCCTAAAGTGGGTTGCTCAAAATCATCCTCATTAAAGACCGCACTATCCCAATCTAGGCCATCCATCCCAAAATCCTTATCCCAGTTTTCCTCCTCAGAATCCTCTTGCCACTGGTCAAATTTTCCATCGTCTTCTACCTGATAAGCAGTGTCTTTTTGCGGGGTCATAAACTGACTTGGGGACTGAGAAACCGTAGGACTTTGACTTTGAGCCAATAATTGTTGAGCTTGCTCTAAACCTTGGCGGGCGCAATCGAGTAAATCTTTGCGATCAGTTAATTCTGATACTGCTTGATATTGTTGACAAGCTCCTTGATACTGCCCCAAACTAAAATAAATATGGCCCCGCAACAGCAGAACGTTGGGATCTTCAGGGAAAGCCTCCGCCATTGGTTCAATAAGGGTAGCTGCTTCCTCATAATTGGCTTGTCCGTAAGCCACATAAGCTTGATTGTATAATTTAGCGTAATCTGTCCCTAATACCATTGCCTATCTCCTAATCTTATCAGTTATTAGCGTTAATTTATGAGTAATGAATGAAATAACTCTTAGAACCTTTTATAAGAAACAATTAAGTAGCCCATCGGGCTGACCGTAAAATAGCGATATGATCAAGTAAACGTAATACTTGTTTAGAATGTTGTGTAAATACCCATTCTCCTTGGACATAAGGAGCGATGTTGTCAGAAACATTACTGGGCATTTGTAATTGTTCGATATCGAGCCATTCCATATCCCCTAACTGATGAATAGCTAACCCTAAAATGGTTTCTTGTTCTTCAATGGCAATGACAGGGATTTCTGAGCGATCAGTTTTTAAGGGAGTGGAATCACCTAAAAACTGTCCTAAATCCGCAACCCAAATGATCTGACCCCGTAAATTAAGGGTTCCCAACAGCAAGGGAGAAGCATTAGGTATGCGGGTAATGCGATCGGGGGTTTGCTGCATCACTTCTCGAATGGCGGTGGCAGGAAGGGCAAATTCGTCATGAGAAGGGAGATTAAAGCGTAAATGCAATTCTCCTTCAGGAGTTTGTAAGGTCTGAATTTCAGACGATATTTCTTGACCGTTTCCCGTTACTAATTCTGGATTTCCAACCATGTTGTTTATTCGTGATCTCAATAATGGTGTATTTATTGGCGTAAAAGTTGTTTAATGGTTCCCACTAGTTCAATATCTTCAAAAGGTTTAGCAATGTAGGCATCTGCTCCCTGTTTCATGCCCCAATAACGATCAAATTCTTCCCCTTTAGAAGAACACATAACAACGGGGACATTTTGCGTTTTTGGGTCAGATTTGAGACGACGACACACTTCATAACCATTTATTCCAGGCATGACAATATCTAAGACAATGAGGTCGGGACTCCCTTTTTGAAGGCTTTCTAGGGCCTCAAACCCATCATTAGCAACAATTACGCGCCATCCATTTTTTTTGAGGATACGTGAAATCATTGCTTGTTGCGCTGGACTGTCTTCTACCAATAAAACGGCTCTCATAACTATTTCCTTAGAGGGTTTTAATAAAATATAAGTTTGAGCTACGCAGCACTTAATAGACTAGGGGTAGTTATAATCATAGGATATCGATATTTAATAGGACTTAGTTTAGGCATTTTGACTACAACTCAATACTTCAAGGTATATATTTAATTTGCCCAAATTTGAAGGTAAAACAACACAGTCCCGCAGAAAAATTTTTCAGTTGTTCTCTTGCTCCCTTTTCTTACCTCTTGCCCCCGAAATACTGCATTATGCCTCTTTCAAGGCTTTCCATATTTTTCTAAGAGCAGGAGTAACTCTTGTTCGCCAAAGGGTTTGGTTAAATAATCTGTAGATCCTACCATTCTTGCTCTAATGCGATCAGTAAATCCCTCTTTCCCTGTCAGCATTATTATCGGTGTATGTCGAAAAGTACTCGAATGCCTCAACATGGTGCAAATTTCGTAACCATCTAATTTTGGCATAGCAATGTCACACAAAATTACATCGGGTTTAAGTTCAAACACTTGACTTAAGGCTTGCAGGGGATCACTGATGATAGAACTACGATAATTGTTATGAGTTAGGATGGATTCGACTTTTTTGCCGATGGTGAGATCGTCATCAATACAGACAATATGAGGGGTTTGTCTGGTTTGAGTCCATTCCCAGGTAGATGTACTTCCTAAAGGCCTATCATCAGAGTTTTCCCCTAAATGTAGCCATCCCCGTTCCACATAAGGATAAATACCTTTAGCTAAGGGAACTAAATCTCGTTGTAGATAGCGTGAGATTTGACGTAGAGAGGTTTTTTTCTTGGCCCAACCTGATAATTGTTCATAAGCTTTTTCGGGTAAGGCTTTTTGCAGTTTTACTCCATCAGTGATCACTAAATATTGGTTGGAACTCTGAATATGAGGATGTAACTGTTTCCACTGTCGTACCTCTTTCATTATCTGAGTTACCAGGGGAGAAATTTCTAGATTAGTTAACAGAGGATCGAAGGCCATACCCATCTCAAAAATAAAAGCACCTTGAGATAAACTCAACACATCAAATAATGTTTCATGTACCATTGAATGAATGAGGTTACGACCCTGATCAGGGGTCAATAAATTGCTTTCTATTAATTGCCACAGATAAGCATATTCAAGATCATTATTGGTTTCGAGAGTAGAATTCCCTAATTTATTTAAAGGTATCTCTGCTCTATAGCGATAGAGATAATCCCGTAAACGACTACCCTGATGACTACTACCCTCGACAGTATAGACGATTTGACCATTGACAAAGAAAATTAACCAAAACTCTCCCGAACTCCCAGAAGCAATAGGAGTAACCGAGTTTCCGCCAGAAGTTTGATCCCCTTGAATATACTCTAAGGGAGAGGTTCCATAAGCTTCTACTAATAGTTCCCCTGTGCGCTGTCCGAGTTCAATCAGTTGCAGGATACTACGAAGATCTATTTCATTTAGGGTTCCCTGCATAATCGGTTAAGCCATTGTTTAAAAATTATTTGCAATTTTTGTTGATTATCTCAGTTAATCTGGAATTCAAGAGGAATAGAGGGTTTTTCTCACATCATACCAAATTCCTAGGGAAAACTCCCTTTAACTCAGGCAAAATTCTCGGTTAGATACAACAAGGATGATGGAGATCGCTATAATTACTGCTAGGATCAAAAAAGATAAATATTAGGGTAAAAGGTTGAGAATGACTTGCTTAATCGCTTTGGCTTTTTCATGGCATCCCAAGGAATCTCTCTATTTTGTCAAATCCAAATCCATAAAATTTGAAATTAAGTGAAATTTGCTCAATTTTTATGAATCCTTTCTTTAGGATTTACTATTATGTCAAAATGATTAATCAAGGCGATGAGACTAGGAAATTAATTTTACTATCACAGGCAACAGCAATATCGAGAGGATTGTAGTTCGTGCTATACCTTGCAGAAGTAAAAAAGCAGACTAGAGCATTTATGAGTAGCTCTCGCACAGAAATCAAACTGTTGGCTTGTCAACACAATGATCAAACGTGGAGTGCTGTCCCAGGAGAGGAAATAGTATCTCTTGAAGAGCTTGACCAACTTGGGGAAGGGGCTTTACTCATGCTCAACTTGGGCAATAATCGACAAATTCAAGGCCGGCCTGAATTGGCTGGCCCTGAATTAGTTCGTCAATTACAAAAATTATCCCGTCTTTCGGAAAAATTAAAGGATCAACAAGAAGAAATTGAACAATGGAAACAATCTCTGACTATCCAAAGTCAGGAGTTGAGCCGTCGAGAAATGGAAATGGAGGCACGCTTTGAACAGTTAGAAGATGTAGAAAAAGATCTAGCCCAAATTGAACGTCGTCGTCAAGAGGCTAACTTGCCTTGGGATAAAATCCAACAAACTCAGCAAGGTGTTCAAGCTTTTCAATCTCGTTTTGGCACAATGCTCAATTTGGCTCCAGAACAGGAGCAAAAACTCGAACAGTTGATGAACCGTTTAGCTGACAGTGGCCAAGGAACAGATGCTTTGGATCAACCCCTAAAACTGACTTTAGAAGCAATTGAGACTCAGCAGCAAATTCTCAATGGGTTTTGGCGACAACTTGAAACTCTCAAAACTCAAGTAGGCCAACAGCAACAACAATTGGCCCATCAAGGAGAACGGCTAAACCAACGTCTTGAGGAATTAGAAGGGACTCGTATTTCTTTAGAACAGTCTAAAATTCAATTTGCCCTAGAACAACATATCCTCAATCATAAGCAGGAACTCCTCGGAAAAATTACCCTAGATTTACAAACTAATCAAGATCTACAAGATACTTTAGAACAGATAACCAGTGGCACAGGAGACGTTCAAGTAGATTTGAAAGTGGATTTAGTGGCTTTGGAGAATATGCCTTTAAGGGAGTTAGAAACTATTATTAATAGTCTGCAAGCGGAGTTAGATAAATTAGTCCAATTTGTCAATGATCAAGAAGAAGAATTAACTGTACAATGTGAAGCGGTTCAAGCCTTAAAAGAAAACTTGGCTAAGGCCGGGGCCTATGATCGGATTACTATTGAAAATGAATTAACTGAAGAACAAGAAAGGAAAGAGTTTTTGGATGAAACTTTAGTCGGTCAACGCCGTAATCTTAAGGAACGGCAAGGAATTCTTTGGGAACACTTACGAGTTTTACGTCGCCGTCAAGGGGTGATAGATTTTGATGGCGGTTCTTCTACGGTTAATGTAGAGCCTGTTTTACTTCAGTTACAGGAAATGCAAGATAATACGAAGCAAGAGCGTCAAAAATTAGAATCAGAAATTCAGCCCTTA
Organism: Aphanothece sacrum FPU1; assembly: GCF_003864295.1. Classification (NCBI taxonomy): domain Bacteria; kingdom Bacillati; phylum Cyanobacteriota; class Cyanophyceae; order Chroococcales; family Aphanothecaceae; genus Aphanothece; species Aphanothece sacrum. Next base: position 1,149,341 of record NZ_BDQK01000013.1, read on the forward strand.
AAAGAGAGTCTTCAGCAAATTCAACGGATGATTAATCAGCTTGATGACGAACAAAATCGTAAAACTCAACAACTCAAAACTGAACAAGAAAATTGGCAACAGGCTCAAATTAAGGTTGCTCAAATGCAAATGAGTCTAGGTCTCTATGAGGAAGCTTTACAACCTTTACAAAATCAATTAGATGACATGAAACATCATTTAGGTATCTTAGCTCAATGGCTCAATCCTTAAATTATGAATTATGAATTATGAATTATGAATTATAAATTATGAATTATGAATTATAAATTATGAATTATGAATTATGAATTATGAATTATGACGTTTTAAAATGAGAACAGACACAAAAAAAATGTAGGGACACGACATTAGAAATTAAATAATTGAACCATAATTTTCCTGTCGTCGTGTCCCCTTCCAAATGTATCATGATTGGTTAATGCCATGCCCCTACATTATTCAATTCAATTTGATTATTGAATTCATAATTTATAATTTATAATTCATAATTCATAATTCATAATTCATAATTCATAATTCATAATTCATAATTCATAATTTAGACCCACCATACCTAAAATTAACCACAGTAGAAAACATAGGCGAGTCAATTGTAAAGCTTGCTCAATAGTTTTTATTGTAATGGGATATTGAGGATTTCCCAGTAACGGTTTTTGTTTAATAATCCCTTGATAAGTATTAATACCTCCTAATTGAACTCCCAAAATAGCAGCATAAACACACTCACTCCAACCAGAATTAGGGCTAGGATCTTGAGGAGCATCTCGACGACAAATTGATAAAATAGATCGGGGTCGTCCTGACATTAATGCTAAAGTTAGAACCGTAAGACGACAGGGAAACCAAGTCAAAAAGTCTTCGCATTTGGCACTAAACCATCCCAAATCTGTAAAAGGTTCTTTATAATATCCAATGGTCGAATCTAGGGTACTGGCTGCTTTATAAGCCAAAGCTAACGGTACACTCCCTACTGGCGGAAAAAATGCACCCGCGATCGCATAAAATAAAGGGGCTGTTACCCCATCCGTTGCATTTTCTGACACCGTTTCTAACACCGCTCGCAATATTTCTGTTTCCGAGAGATTTTCTGTATCCCTTCCCACATATTGACTTAATTTAATCTTAGCTTGGTCAATATTTCCCTTTATTAAGGGTTCTAGAACATCTTGAGCAGCTAAGCGTAAACTTTTAAGGGCAAAACAACTAGCCAAGAGGATAGTTTGGGTACCAATACCTAAAATCAGGTGAAAATTCCGGGCTACTTCAACGATTCCCCATCCCACTATTCCACTGCCAATAATTAACCCTAACCCTAGCACAATTCCCGCCCAACGACGTTGCCATTTTCCCTGACAGGTAGATAAAATAAACTGGCTAGATCTAGAGATAACCCAACCCATCACCTGTACAGGGTGTAACCAGCCCCAAGGATCACCAATTATATAGTCAAGAATCGCAGCCAGAGCTAAAATGATTGGGGTAACAATCGTGTTCACACTGCCTCTATTCTCTTGAGAGATTTATTGCTAACTCCCTGACTCAAGAGTTGTAATATTTTCCACATTTTCTTCCCAATGTACCCCATCAAAGGGGATAATTTTAAACTTTGATAACAGATCACCATCTAAACAACGAATATTAACATCAATCCAATCAGGATGGGAACGAGGATGATAAAAAGAATGAATACCACAGACAGAACAAAAAGTATGTTTAGCTATTTTGGTATTAAACGTATAAGTCGTCAACTGATCAGATCCCTGAAGTAAGGTAAATTGTTCCGGCCGAACCAGCAAATGTAAAAACCCTTTTTTTCCGCAAATTGAGCAGTTACAATCCAGGGCTTCATAAATATTAACCTCCAGGCGAAAGCGCACTGCACCGCAATGACAGCCCCCTTCATATGTAATACATTGTTGCATCATTGTCAATAAAATTATCTCCTTAAACAACAAAACTTGTTGCTTCTCCAAGAGAGGCTTGCCAACTGCGAGCATCATAATAAAGATCAGCCAGAGTAATCTTATAAAGAGCTTCTTTTAGTTTCTCATGAAGTCGCTTCCATAAACTAAATGTAACCCAATCTGAGCCTTGATCCCTATTAGGATGATAGTAAGGTAAAGGTTCAATAGTTTCTCCCACTGCCTCCAGAATTTGCCCTAAAGAAATTTGACTAGGTTGACGGGCTAATTGATAGCCTCCTTGGGAACCCCGCAGAGAGTTTACTAACCCAAAGCGACGCATTTCAATCAGTAATTTTTCTAAGTAAGGGGCGGGTAAATCTTGTCGCCTTGCGATCGCTTTTACTGAAGTTGGACCATAGTTAGGCTGTAAACTCAGATCTAGTAAGGCTTTAACACTATAATGACTACGAGTTGTTAACTTCATTTCCTTTATTTTTGAGCCAATTTGTGACAAAAGATTGAGAACTGTTCACAAGTCTCTAGTTAAATTTATAATACTCCCTTCCCTAGTTAAAGCAGAAAATTCAAACATTTGTAAATTCTCTGACCATTCTTTTCTAAAGATCGAGAACAATGAATTAAGATTGATCTAGTCAGAAGGTGGATAAATTTCACTTGTTGTGTGTAAGATAGGGATAGAGACAGTTAGCAAACCGCAAATTTCTTTGTGTTGCTGCTATGCCGACTCAATTCTTAATCCGTCCATCCTTTTATTCATTAGTTACTGTTTAAGTTAATGACACAAAACACTCCCCTAATCGGTACCGCCTTAGTTGATAAAGTCAAAGAGCTAGGAAACCTCAGTAAAGAGGAAAAAGCCAGAGCTTGTGGCTACTATACTCAAACAAAAAATGGGATAGAACGAGTCAACATGATGAAATTCCTCAATGCCTTAATTGATGCTGAAGGAATTGAATTAGATAGCACCTCAGAAGGAATAGGAAGAGGTGGACGTTCCGCTAGCTATCGTATTAGTGTACAGTCTAATGGTAATCTTCTGATTGGCTCTGCTTACACAAAAAAAATGGGCTTAGAATCAGGAGATGAATTTGAAATTACTTTAGGTCGTAAACATATTCATCTCAAACAAGTAGGTGCATTTGATGAGGATGAAGAATAATGCACAGAGTTAATTGTTTAAACTTGAAGGTTCAAAAGCCAAAAAAATGGCGTTGTTTAGGCTCTAACTAAACAACGCTAACTAGATGAGTAAACTTGATAAATCTCCAGTGACGGGCTACTATTCTCCTGAGAATAGTAGCCTCCTTGTACTTTATTGTAGACCCAAACTACTCTTTTCGCCTAGATCCGATCCAATATTCTTCGGTTAAGACAGAAAATTTGATGGGATGGGAGATGTGGGTGTAGGGGCGGGTTTATTTAACATACTGATTAGAAGCTTAAATTTTTGCGAAAAACCCGCCCGTACGGGGAATGTGAGAAGACAATTTTCCCATCACCCCATCACCCCCTCTAGGGTCCCGAAAAAATTGCCGCCTCAATATCCTTACGACTCAAAGAATATTTAAACGAGCGATTAATATTAAGTCCGCCTTCTGCGGCATGGAGATAACATACGGCTAATTCTTCAAATTCTAAGCTCAGTTGAGCGTGCCAACTGGGATATTTAACCATCCAACAGTTAAGATTTTCTGGATCTTGTTGACAACCCAACTCCGATAGCCATTGTTCAATGTCAGGAAGGGGATGGTTATACAGAGGAGTGTCTGAGGGAGGAAGTGTCATTTCAGTTACCAGTTACCAGTTATCAGTTATCAGTTACTACCGCCAACAAGTCGGTAGCTTAAAACAAGCAATATTTTTATTTCTATCCCCTTGAAAGAGGAGGTTTGAAACCTCTTTTTTGGGTAAATTTTACCGAAAAATTAAGGAGGTTTGAATTGATAAATAAGTTTGAGGTAAAGCACTTGGGGGAATAATTTCATCCCCTCGCCAAAGTCCAATGGCGATCGCCAAGAGCAAACATCCCACAAATGTCAGTCCAAGAATAAACAGGGCAAAAATTTCACCGGCCGATAGAGGACGATCATTAGCATCAAGATAAGCTGAATTAGAGGTAGGATACCCAGAAGCAGACGAATCATTCTCCGTAGGAGATTGAATCACATTCCAACGGGAATACCCAATTTTAAGATCATACAGCGATCGCCGCTCTGGATTACTCAGAGTTCCATAAGCTTCATTTAACCGTTGAAATTTAGCGATCGCCAATTCTGAGGGCAAATTAGTCGTATCAGGATGGTAAAGTTTACTTAACTCCCGATAAGCGCGTCGAATTTCCATAACGGAAGCGGACGGATGAAGCCGTAGAATAGCATAGTAGCTACTGGCAAACCGTGTCTGAGCGGGAATCTTCCGTGAGGTTGATTGTGCTGTAGTCTGCTGCTGAGTCACAAGATTTTCTCAACTATCTTTTGTGCTGTCTATTGTAACGAAAGTCCACAACAAAGGTATCAATGTTCATAGATTTAATGCAATCTCACCCCAAATCTGTTTGGAAACCCTTACTTAAAGGATGTATCGCTTGTTTACTAACGCTATGGTTCAGTTTAGGGCTGTGGGGAATGGTTCCTGCTGCGGCTAGTATCGATGATGATCGCCTTGATGGCAATATTTTTGTCGTTTATGCGGGTAACGGTTCTCTGGTTCCGGCTAAATTGACTTTAAGTGATTCTTTGGCACGAAAAATGCCCACTATTCTAGTGTATTATCTTGATGACAGTAGCGATTGTAAGCAATTTGCGATTGTTGTTAATCGATGGCAAGAATTTTACGGCCGTGCGGCGAATATTATTCCTATTAGTGTGGATGGAATTCCTATTAAGGATAATTATACCCCTCAAGAAGCTGGCTACTATTACAAAGGAATTATTCCCCAAACAGTTGTTTTAAATCAAGAGGGCAAAGTTGTCTTTGATGGTCAAGGACAAGTTCAATATGAGGCGGTTGATAAGGTTTTACGAGAAGTGTTTGATTTATTACCCCGTGAGGCATCTGTAGAATTAAAACGCCGTAGCTTTAATGAATTTAACACTGAATTAGTTGAAGAATAAGTTCATTATTGATTAGCCGTAAACCCAACAAATCCGGATCAGGTTGTTGGGTTTTATTCCATCAAACTCAAATAATATGATTCAATTTGGTGCAAAGACCCAAAGAAAAACCCAAAGATAAGTAAAATCATTATTTTATAAAGTAAATCTTAAGATTGAAGCAAAAGTTACCATTACATGACAGACTAAACTCAGGTTAAAACTTAATTTCTACTTAACCCAAGGGCGGTCATTCCTTTTTTGACTTATTTTTGGGGCTTTTAGACTAAATTGTTAACGATAGTTAAGGAACTTATAGTCCGATATTGAACAAATAATATTCTTTGTTCCATTTTAAGTAGGTAGATAAAATTAATTACACAAAATTTGTAGTAGGGGCGGGTTTTTTACATCAATCAATTACTCTGACAAAAAAACTAGATAAACCCGCCCTGGGTTTTTTACATCAATCAATTACTCTGACAAAAAAACCAGATAAACCCGCCCCTACTACCTTTCTTACTCAACCATTACGACTATATCAAAACCCGCGCCGGAGGCTGTGCAATTAATTTTGCTTCGGTACTTATTAGTAAAGAAGAAGTTGTCAGCATTTCCAACACTACCAAAGTTAACGATGATTTATGATTAATTTTTATTGAGTGTATTAAAAAACATGAGTAAAATAAATGCTATTATCTAAAATAATGGAACTTTTTTAAATTCTTTCTCTCTTATTTCTTGAAATTACTCCTAATCAACACACTCAATTATTGAGGATAAATATGGCATTTAATCGTGTTAGAATCGCTAAAGATAAAGCAGAATTAGTTCAATCCTTAGTTGAGGGAAACGGAAATACTGGTGTATTTCAGACCTACGCTGATGTCATGACCTTTGCTGCTACCTTGGGAGCTAAATCCAAAAAGCGTGTTCCCTTAAATATTATATCTAAAGAACCAGCCCCAATCAGTTTAGAAATTTTTGTTTCTAGGGGATATGATCCCGTGATTAAATTATTAGCAGTTTCCGAAACAAACGATCCTAAAATTCTCTCAGTTTATGATGCAGAATCTGAAAGTGAGCGAATTCATATTTTTGAAGAATATGCTAATGGTGGATTAGAAAAACTGCGAGAAGAATTAAGAGGCTCAGTAGATTATACTGAACGATTATTATTAATTCTTAGTGCGGAAAGATTCTCTCATCATTCCTCTGATGAAGAATTTGATCTTAGTAGATTTTTGTAGTTAATAATTCTTAATTACTTTGGTATCTAGTAAAAGACAATTACGTCAAAAAATATTACAACAACGTCAATCTTTAACCCAAGAAACTTGGCAGGAAAAAAGCTTACAACTTTGTCAAGTCCTTGAATCTTGTTCTTATTTTCAAGCAGCTAAAACTATTTTAGCTTACTTTCCTTTTCGTCAAGAACCTGATCTAAATTCTATGTTTAAAAGTGATCATCGTTGGGGTTTTTCTCGTTGTGTTGATGGTTCATTAATTTGGCATCATTGGACACCTGGAAATAGATTAAATGAGGGAACTTATGGCATTTTAGAACCCCATTTTCAGTCTCCTATTTTAACCCCTTCAGAAGTAGATTTAATCCTAGTTCCGGCCGTTGCTTGTGACAAGAGAGGCTATCGTTTAGGATATGGGGGGGGCTTTTATGATCGTCTCTTAAGTTCTCCTCAATGGCAAAATATTCCTACTATTGGCATTATTTTTGACTTTGCTTATCTTCCCATCCTTCCAGTTGATTCTTGGGATAAACCTTTAGAAGCAATTTGTACAGAATCTCAGATTATAAGTATCTATGCTTAAGGCTATAAATGGATTGGTTTGATTATTAAGATTTATGAATTACAGAAGAAAACCTGAAATAGGTTTGTTAGGATGAAATCTCACATGACTTGTATTAAGTGTGAGTTTTTGGTGAAAACCCATCAAGATTAGATTATTGGACGAGCTATGAAACATTTCTGTGATGACTGGATTAGAGAATGGTGTGACGATAATGGATGGACAGATTTAGTTATAGAACGTTACAACAATTATTGGGCATTTCCTCCTGGTGCAGTCATGCCGGAACCGATTCCATCCGATGTGTTACGATTGATTAAGGTCAATAAGGGATTTTGTTCAGAGGAAAAAAGCTGGGTACTTTGGGCGGTAATGGTGTCAACGATCGCGGTGATGCTGAGTTATGTCTTCAAGACTCCTATGCCGATAGTTTTCGCCTTTGCCTTTGATGCTATTACTGCGGCTAAATTGGAAGTAGAAGAAATATAAAATTCCTTCAGAAATATAAAAGTTCCTCCAGAAATATAACAATTCCTTCAGCCTATCAGCCTAAAGGCTGAAGCTATATGAACGAAGCCCGCCTTCGCGGGCTTTGTTTTTCTAACTGCACTTTTCAAGGTGTCAGTTGTTGTGTAAAAAATTCCTTCAGCCTAAAGGCTGAGGCTATATGAACGAACCCTGCCTTCGCGGGCTTTGTTTTTCTAACTGCACTTTTCATGAATTTCCTCTACAGGGGATAATTAATAATCTAAAAAAATTAAGTCAAGATAGAGAAATTATTGTCAAAACAGTTATCATCGAATAACTAAATCTTTAAAATTAGTAACTATATGAATGATTTGACGAGGTTTCAGTTAACATCTGACTTAAATATTTGTCGCGTCTTAAATGGGATGTGGCAAGTTTCTGGGGCGCATGGTACAATTAATCCGACCCAAGCCATCGAGAGTATGTTTGCTTATGTGGATGCGGGGTTTACTACTTGGGATATGGCGGATAATTATGGTCCGGCCGAAGACTTTATCGGACAATTTCGTCGTCAATGGTTAATTCGTCGCGGTGGGGAGGGGTTAGATAACCTACAATGTTTTACTAAATGGGTTCCTCGTCCGATTAAAATAACGCGAGATATTGTTGAAAAAAATATTGATATTTCTTTGACTAGAATGGGGGTAGAAACTCTTGATTTATTACAATTCCATTGGTGGGATTATAGTAATGAAAGTTATTTAGATGCCTTACAATATTTAAGTCAATTACAACAAGCTGGAAAGATTAAACATTTAGGATTAACTAATTTCGATACAGAACATTTAAAAATTATTGTTGAATCTGGTATTAAAATTGTCTCAAACCAAGTTCAGTTTTCTTTAATTGATCGTCGTCCTTTGCTTGAAATGGTTCCTTTTTGTCAACAACATGATATTAAATTGTTGACTTATGGAACCCTTGATGGAGGTTTATTAAGTGAAAAATATTTGAGACATCCTGACCCCATATTATCAAGTTTAAATACTGCTAGTTTACGGAAATATAAAAATATGATTGATATTTGGGGAGGATGGCATTTATTCCAAGAACTTTTAGGGGTTCTAAGAACAATTGGGAATAAACATAAGGTTAGTATTGCTAATGTCGCTGCTGCTTATATTTTAGAACAACCTATGGTAGCGGGGGTAATTATTGGGGTAAGATTGGGCATTTCTGAACATATTGAAGCCACTAAAAAAGTGTTTAATATTCGTTTTAATGCTGAAGATTATCAACAAATTGAAACTGTCTTACAAAAATCTACAAATTTATATCAATTGATCGGAGATTGTGGCGATGAATATAGACGTTAAAGAAGGCAGAAGAAAAGATTTTTAGTTAATAGTAAAGTCTTTTTTATTTTTGAATAGATGTTATTTTAAATAATAATAAGGAGTTTTAGGGGATAAATTATGATGAAATTTGGAACTGTTCCACCGGATGATCAAGCTAACCAATGGCGATATCAACTTGATAAGTTTGTTCAAGACAATCAACAATCTTTAGCTGCATTAGCTTGGGGCTTAAAGTTAGAATGGGGAGAAAATAAAGATGTATTAGGAATTGATTTAAAACCCCAACCCCATTTTATTTGTTGTTCTAGACAAGCTATTGAAGATCTTAACAAAAAAGTAGATCGACAAATTCAAGAAGTTTTAGGTATTTTAGATGGTTATAATCCTCAAGAAGAAGTTGCTATTATTGGTATTGGGACGGGACAGATTAAACTAATTCATTTTAAATCTAATCCTTCTCCTCCTCTTTGTTTTGAACAAATACCTAACAATTTAGACGAATTAATTCAAAAGCTTGAACAGTTTATGATTGAACAAATTAAACTTTAAGGATTTTGAAGGAAAACTAATAAGTTTTAGGGCGCGTCGTATTAATCCTCTTGAAGCTTATGATATATTAAGTGATAAATAAAGCAACTCAAGGAACAAACAATGCAAAAAATAATCAGTGGATTTGGTTTTTTTTTAGGGGCAACTTACCCTTTTCGTCTTCTTCTTTTTTTTTACTCTCATCCCAGTCTTTGGTCTTATATTATTGTTCCTATTCTCCTTAATGTAATTCTGGCTATTATTTTCTATCTAGGGTTAGTTATTTGGGGTTGGCAAATTAGTCAATCTTTAATGGAAATTTTAATTAATAAAATAGATCTAATCTTAAATAATCTTCCTAGTTGGTTAGTGGGATTAGAATATTTAGTAATGGGATTAGGTTTTGTATTACCAATTTTATTAGATATATTATTATTATTTATTACTGGGTTTATTTTACTTCAATTTGGCATTATTTTAGGTGCGCCTTGGTATGGCAAATTATCAGAAGAATTAGAAAGATTACGCATGGGTCAGGTAGAATCGATAGAAATAGGAGTTATTCGAGATATTTGGCGATCTATTCTCTTTGAAATAAAAAAGATATTATTATTTATTAGTATAGGAATTCCTCTATTTTTACTTAATTTTTTTCCAGGTTTAGGCACATTAGTCTCTACTATTGGGGGAATTATGCTAACAACAACTATTATTTGTCTAGATTTTTTTGATGCTACTCTAGAAAGAAGGCGGCTAAAATTTCGCCAAAAATTAACTATTATTAGAAAAAGTTTACCTGCTAGTGCTGGATTTGGTTTAATCAGTTTATTATTAATTAGTATTCCCTTTGTTAATTTACTCACGATTCCTTTTTGTGTGGGAAGTGGCACTTTATTTATTTGCGATCGCATTCTTGTACTTCAAATCTTACCTAGTAATTCTAATGAGGATTAACTCTCAAATATAATTCTAAAAAAAGGAGCAAAAGTCATGAATCAGTTTAATTTATCGACCCTAATAGAACAACTAAAACAACCACAAGTTTATCCTCATTCCGTACAAATTCCTATTGAAGTTATTCAAACTCATGCTTCTGCTGTATTTTTAACAGGAGATTACGCTTATAAAATCAAAAAATCTGTTAATTTTGGCTTTTTAGATTACTCTACTCTCGAAAAAAGAGAATATTTTTTAACGCAAGAACTATTAATGAATAGAGAAATAGCACCAGATCTTTATTTAGAGGTTTTACCTATTACTCTATCTAATAATTATATAAACTTATCAGGAGAAGGAGAAATTATTGATTACATTTTAAAAATGCGACAATTTCCTCAAGATTGTTTATTCATTAATTTATTTAATCAAGGAAAACTGACATCTAAACATCTAGAAGACTTAGGAAAAATTGTGGCTCACTTTCATAAAACAACTAAAACAAATTCTTATATATCCAGTTTTGGAGAGATTCCTATGCTTAAAAAATCAATTGAAGATAATTATCACTGCACCAAACCCTACATAGGAATAGCTCAAACTCAACAGCAGTATCAAAAAACAAAAGAATTTACAGATAGATTTTTATCCGACAAACCAGACATATTTAAAAATCGTCAACAACAAGATAAAATTAGAGAATGTCATGGAGACTTACACTTAAAAAATATTTGTTTATGGAACAATAAAATTCAACTATTTGATCGAATTGAATTTAATGAAGAATTTCGCTTTGTAGATGTCATCTATGATGTAGCTTTTACCATTATGGATTTAGACGCAAAAAGAAGACAAGACTTAAGCAATATTTTCTTAAATACTTATCTCCAAGAAACCGGAGACTGGGAAGCATTACAAGTATTACCTTTATACCTATGTCGTCAAGCTTATGTAAGAGCAAAAGTCAACTCAATGTTACTTAATGATCCTCAGATTTGTGAACAAGAAAAACAACAAGCATTGACAATAGCTAAAAACTATTATGATTTAGCAGCAAAATATACAAAAAAACGACAATCTTGTATAATATTAATGTCAGGAATGTCAGGATCAGGAAAAAGCACCATTGCCCAATATATAGCCCGACAAATCAACGCCATTCATATTCGCTCCGATGCAGTGCGAAAGCATTTAGGAAATATTTCCTTAAAAGAAACAGGAGCAGATGAACTGTATACTCCATCGATGAACCAAAAAACCTATCATCGCTTATTAGACTTAGGACTAATGGTTGCTCAACAGGGGTTTCCAGTAATATTAGATGCTAAATTTGATCGCCATCAATGGCGAGAAACTATCATTAATTTAGCTCAAGAACAACAAATTCCCCTTCATATTATCTATTGTCAAGCTCCAATTTCTGTGTTATTCGATCGCCTATCTCAACGCACAGGGGACATTTCTGATGCTACCCCCAACTTACTACAACAACAACAAGCTGTCCATGAACCTTTTAATGAAACTGAACAAAAGTTTTTACAGTCTTTTGATACTACAGAAAACTGGCAAACATCCGTAGATGCTTGGCTGAACTCAGAATTGTTTAAATTGGTCAATTGTTCCTGAGAAAGGTTAACATAAGTTAACAAGTATTTTTTTAAGGGTTATCAACACTGATAAATCCTTGATCTTGGTATCCATCCAAATATAACCTGAGCGATATCTTCAAACATTAGGAGACCCATAGCGTGAAAAATAATAAAAAATGGCGAAATGCTGGCTTATACGCCCTATTATTAATAGTGGTTATTGCGTTAGCATCGTCCCTACTCGATAGACAGCCTCAAAGCCGAGAAAATCTAGCTTATAGTGACTTCATTAACAAAATAGAAAATAGACAAGTTAACCGAGTTACCCTAAATGCAGACAAAACTCAAGCCAGAGTACCAAACCCCAATGGAGGGGCCCCTCTGCTGGTTGACTTACCCGATGATCCTGATTTAATCAATATTTTGACTAAAAACGGTGTAGATATTGCGGTTCAACCCCAAGGTGATGAAAGTATCTGGTTCCGAGTTGCTAGTAGTTTATTCTTGCCCATTTTATTGCTGGTAGGACTGTTTTTCTTATTAAGACGGGCCCAAAGTGGCCCCGGTTCTCAAGCGATGAACTTTGGCAAGTCTAAAGCGCGGGTACAAATGGAACCACAAACTCAAGTCACCTTTGGGGATGTAGCAGGTATTGAACAAGCCAAATTAGAATTAACCGAAGTAGTAGACTTCCTGAAAAATGCCGATCGTTTTACAGCTATTGGTGCCAAAATTCCCAAAGGAGTCTTATTAGTTGGGCCTCCAGGAACAGGTAAAACCCTATTGGCCCGTGCAGTAGCTGGAGAAGCAGGAGTGCCTTTCTTCTCTATTTCTGGATCAGAATTTGTGGAAATGTTCGTCGGTGTTGGTGCATCTCGTGTGCGAGATCTCTTTGAACAAGCTAAAGCGAACGCCCCTTGTATCGTCTTCATCGATGAAATAGATGCAGTTGGTCGTCAACGGGGTGCTGGTTTAGGAGGAGGTAACGACGAACGGGAACAAACTCTGAACCAATTACTGACAGAAATGGACGGATTTGAGGGAAATACAGGCATTATTCTCATTGCTGCCACAAACCGTCCCGATGTCCTCGATGCTGCCTTATTACGTCCGGGTCGTTTTGATCGTCAAGTAGTGGTTGATCGTCCCGACTATGCGGGTCGTCAAGAAATACTGAAAGTTCATGCCCGTGGCAAAACCTTATCCCAAGATGTGGATCTTGATAAAATTGCCCGTCGGACTCCTGGGTTTACTGGGGCTGATCTGTCCAACCTATTAAACGAAGCCGCTATTCTGGCAGCCCGTCGTAACCTGACCGAAATTTCTATGGATGAAATTAATGATGCTATCGATCGCGTTTTAGCCGGGCCAGAGAAGAAAAACCGGGTAATGAGTGAGAAGCGTAAAACCTTAGTTGCTTATCATGAGGCTGGTCATGCCTTAGTTGGGGCCTTAATGCCTGATTATGATCCAGTACAAAAAATCAGTATTATTCCCCGTGGCCGGGCCGGTGGCTTAACCTGGTTTACTCCCAGTGAAGATCGTATGGAGTCAGGGTTATATTCTCGCGCTTACCTGCAAAATCAAATGGCTGTGGCTTTAGGCGGTCGGGTTGCCGAAGAAATCATCTTTGGAGAAGAAGAAGTGACCACAGGGGCCTCTAATGACTTACAACAGGTAGCACGAGTGGCCCGTCAGATGATAACTCGTTTTGGTATGAGCGATCGCTTAGGACCTGTTGCCTTAGGACGGCAAAACGGCGGAGTCTTCTTAGGTCGGGACATTGCCTCAGATCGAGATTTTTCTAATCAAACTGCTTCCGCCATTGACGAAGAAGTGCGTAAATTAGTAGATCATGCCTACCAACGGGCTAAAGATGTATTAGTCAATAATCGTCAGATCTTAGATCAAGTAGCAGAAATGTTGGTAGAAAAAGAGACTGTCGATGCGGAAGAGTTACAAGAAATTTTGACCCGCAATGATGTTAAAATGGCTGCTCTAGCCTAAAGATTATCTTAGTAGGGGTGTGATAACTGCGCCTCTACTAAGTAGTTAGTTATAAATAAAAAAATGTTTGTTCACAACGGCGATCGCACTACCAAAGACGTTGAATGCCATACTGATCCAAGGCAGTATCTACACTAATAATAGGAATTTTTTCAACAATTGCTTGAGCAACCAGTAGGCGGTCGAAAGGGTCTTTATGATAAAAAGGAAGGGTTGTTATCGCATCCGTGTGTTCTGGTGTGATGGCAAGGATATTAAATTAATGTTGGTTCAGGCATACTGCTATAAAATCTTTGTAAGGTCGGCATAGAACCAATTTACTAATACTGATTTTGATGGCAATTTCCCAATAGGATGCTGGACTGATTAATATTTTGTTATTTTGGTTAATAATTAGCTGGTGGGCGGTGCCACTGAGTTGGGATTCGTTGAGTGTGTACCAAAGCAGAGTATGAGTATCGATTATGTATTTCAAGGCAGATACTCCGCAAAGTCTTGCAAGTGTTCTTCATCATCAGCTACGATGGTGATCATTCCTTTACACAGGCCAGGGCCTGGACGTTGGGATGGTGTGGGTGTTTGCCCGATCAATTTGGCAAGTGGGCGATTATTGTCGGTAATTAACAATTCTTCCCCTGGTTTGAGATTGTAAATCAGTTCGGGTAGTTTGGCTTGTGCTTCTTCGAGAGAGATGATCATTATTTTACTGCAAGCGCGAGGATGAAAAGAATTTCTGGGCTGGTAACGTCTCAATTCTAAGTGAATGGGAGCAGGGAATGGATAAGCTCTCCTGATGACTGATCGGGTTAGTTTATCAAAATCAAGTTCTTTTAAGGAGTGCTTATCGTGATTTCCACAACCGTTAATCCCATGATGACTATTGAACCTGTCGCCATTCGAGCCTGGGCAGACAAACGAATGATATATGTTGAACTCAGTGATGGACGTATTATCGGTTTTCCTGGCGATCGCTTCCGCATCTTGAAACAAGCTACAAATGAGCAATTGGCGGCGGTTAAGGTTGAGGTAAACGGTTATGCTCTAAGGTGGGAAGAATTAGATGAGGATATTACTGTTCCTGGGATTATTGCGGGTCATTTCCAGTTACCTCCTTGCTAATCCGTTTTGACAGAAACCGTAGGATAAGTTTGCGAAGTGTAACGCAGATAATAAGTCAATAAAGATCAAAAGGCACGTTATATTAACGTACCCTACAAAAGCGGCGATCGGACTACTCAACCGAGAATATAAGGCGATCGCAATTTAATTCAAGATTCAAAAAAGCGATCGCAGTTTAACTCAACTTGACACTCTCGCCGCTAACCGCTTGGGCGGTGTAGCGGGAGATTCCTGATTCAACGAGCGATGCTTTCTAATACAAGTACCAGCGAGTCTTATTCACTCTCCACAGGCTTAAAATTCCGTCTGTCCGGCGGTATTTATTGACAGTATTCTTAATCCTTCTGCTCTGATATTTTTAGCTGCGTTTTCGTCTCGGTCATGGTGAGTTTGACAATTAGGACAAACCCAATCTCTGATGCTTAAATTTATCAAATTATTTTTGAATCCGCAGCAAGAACAGGTTTTTGTACTTGGATAAAATCTGTCAACTTGAACAAGTTTCCCCCCCTCTCTTTCTAGCTTGTAGCTTAAGAAGTTTAGTAACATACCAAATCCAGCATCAAGTATTGATTTAGCTAATTTGGTACGCGCTAATCCTTTTATACAAAGGTTTTCTGCTACAATGACTTGGTTTTCGTCAACGAGCTTTCTTGAGAGTTTGTGGAGAAAATCTTGTCTAGTATTAGTAATTTTTTCGTGAACAAGAGCGACTTCTTTAATCGCTTTTCTACGGTTGTTAGAACCCTTGGTTCTACGAGATAATTTCTGTTGTCTCCTTTTTAATCGTTTGGCATATTTTCTAGTTGGTTTAATTGGGTCAACCTTATAAGTTGTTTCACCATCAAAGACTGTCACTAGGCTAGATAAGCCTAAATCAATTCCTGAGACTTTAGAGGTTTTATTGATGATTAAATCGTCAGATTCAAATAAAATAGAGGCAAAATATTTACCTGTACTTGTTTTTGAAACTGTCACTGACTTAATCTTTCCTAAAATCTCTTTTGAAAGTTTAGCTTTAACAATCCCCAGTTTTGGGAGCTTTAAACCGTTGTTATTAAGAGAACAACCTTCAGGGTAACGGATTGATTGTTGTTTATATTTACTCTTAAACTTAGGAAATTTAGCCCTTTTAGAAAAGAAATTTTTAAAAGCAGCTTCTAAGTTTTTGAGTGCCTGTTGTAAGGTGGCAGCCGTTGATTCTTGCAACCATTCAAAATCAGGGAGCTTTTTTAGCTGAGTTAGGTCTTTTGCCATTTGGCAATAAGTCATCCCAATCCCAGTTTCTTGATACTGATTGTTAGTCTTATTTAAGTAAAAATTATACACAAATCTTGCACAGCCTAAATTTCGATTTAAGGCAATTTCTTGTGGCTGATTTGGATAAATTCTGACTTTTAAGACATTTAACACGGCTTTCGACCTGTTGTGTTACATTAGCCAGTGTAACACTTAACGCTTTAATATGTCAAACGCTTACAATCATGGATTTAGATCGGTCTACAGACTTAACGCTCATATTGTTTTTGTCGTTAAATACAGAAAACAGGCTATCAGTGAACCTATACTGTCTAGACTTCAAGAAATCTTTAAAGACACTTTAAATAAATGGGATTGTGAATTACTAGAATTTAATGGCGAGTCCGACCATGTTCATTTGCTCATTGACTACAAACCCGATAAACCTTTATCTACTTTAATCGGTAATTTAAAAACTGTTAGTAGTAGGTTGATACGAAAAGAAAACCCTGACTTGTCTAAGAAATACTTTTATGGAAAACCTTATTTTTGGACAGGCTCTTATTTTGTGGCAAGTTGTGGTGGCGTAACTGTTGAACAACTTAAAAATTATGTTGAAAACCAAAATTCCCCTAAGAAATAAGGACTCCCTACGGTCGGTTTATTTGTTGGCAAAAATTCATCTCACCGCTAACCGCTTAGGCGGTGTAGCGGGAGTCCTCTTTTTGCATTTTAGATAGAGAAAAGCGATCGCAAATTAGTTGAAGACACACAAAAGCGATCGCACTGTAATTATAGTTTAGAAGGTGC
Organism: Aphanothece sacrum FPU1; assembly: GCF_003864295.1. NCBI lineage: Bacteria > Bacillati > Cyanobacteriota > Cyanophyceae > Chroococcales > Aphanothecaceae > Aphanothece > Aphanothece sacrum. The sequence continues at coordinate 1,166,242 of NZ_BDQK01000013.1, forward strand.
GTTACATTGGATTAACGCACCCTACTGGACTGTTTCATCTAATTTGGTGTATTAGAATTCGGTTTTGTTGGGTTGAGGCACGAAACCCAACCTACAATCTAAGTAGTCGGACATAAATAAACAATACTATGTTAAGAAATGTAACTAGGTTGTAACCCCTCTCCGGCGCTCCGGCGCTCCGGCGCTCCCCTGCTCACTTCACCGTAACGTTTATTTTTGTCCAGTTACTTATTGCCCTATTTTAAGGGAATGGATAAGCTCTTTTTAGAAGCATTTTTAGCCATTGTTGACAAGCAAAAGGAAGTCCTTTGTTGAAGTAATCATAAACAATGGAATCCGTTCTCATTGTTGAGTTTACAGTCAAAAGTAACTGTATGAACTGCACCTGCTTGTAGAGACAGCGCACCAATGAGATAATCGGAAAAATCTGCTTTTCCTTGTTTCGTCCGTTGTAAAGCCATATAAAATGCTGAACGATTCTCAAATTCAAAGATTCCACAAGTAAGCATAGCTTCTAATGTGTTAACTATCTCCTGTTTGCTATACCTATAAGTTTCTCCTTTTAAAACCCAAACGATTTCACACAGAACAATATTAGCAACAAAGCACTGTTGTCCACTTTCAATCAATTGCTTTGCTTGTTGCCATTGTTGTTCATCATCTTTGGTAAGATAACGGATGAGAATATTTGTGTCAAGTCCAATCATTTGCTCCCTTGCTGATAGCTTTTTCCATATCTTCTAGTGTGATCGCTTTTTTTTCCTGACGCTCTAATATTCCTGATAAAGTCTTAACAGGTGTATTAAGCGGTATGATTTTGACTTCTCCATTTTCGAGAATCACAAAATCCACTTTAGTTCCAGTATCTAGTTTAAGATGCTCGATAATTTCTTGGGGAATGGTCACTTGTCCTTTAGGGGTAATTATTGCACTCGCCATTGCTTGAACCTCTTACCTTATACTCTTTACTTGATTATAAGAAATGTTCCTTAGCTTTTCCCATTTGAATGGTTGAATACAAAAGCGATCGCTTATCTGGTTAAGAAAAATGCGATCACAATTTAGTTCAAGACATAGAAAAGCAATGTGTAATTATAGTTTAGAAGGTGCGTTACATTGCATTAACGCACCCTACACTCTCCTACTGCAAAAGTGACAAGCTCCCCATCGAACTCAGGTTATCAATATGGCTCTAAGCTCCGTATTCTGCCTGTATTGGGTGACTCTTGGATCATTAAATGTCCATCCTTGTTGCAGTGAATAAGTAACATTCGGTGAGGGTGTCGGGTTCTCTGACAAATCAATAACAATGCAAGCCGAGTTAAGGGTAGTAACTGCCATATTTATCTTAATGCTATTGTTTGGCATAATTGCTAATAAGATTTTGCTGCCTGGAGTGAGTTGCAATGGTAATGTTTTATAAAGTAATTGCGCGTTAATTCCTCGGTAATATGGATTAGAATTATCGATAATTCCTATGCCCGATGTGAATTGATCAGTGGTCTCACTTTGTATCCCTATATTTTGTTTTAAATTTGTCGTTATATTAACTGTAAGATCTGAATTCAAGTTAAGCGTTTGCCCCAAACTAATAGGACAAGAACTGCTTATTGCTGTTGTTACTATGTCAGCAGATAAAGGTTTAGTCGGGGTCTGGGAGATATATATTTCTTGTTGATCAACTAAAGGTGAACTACTCACATAGGCAAATAAGTTGTCTTTAAATGTGATCTCAAGGGAAGTTAGAAATCTATCTACAACACCATAGCAGAGAGGAATTGCGCTACAAGAATTGATTGAAGAAGATGATATAAAGTAAATCAATCTATACTTATTTTCATTTAGGATCGAAACTGTTGCAGAATCGAACTCCACTGTAATACGATATTCCATGATTCAATAGCTTTTTTAGCTGGCGTGGGGACATTCATTTCAATGCCTACGCGGGTTTATTTTTTGGTCGGGCATTCATCCCTACCTTATAGAAGGATAGGGAATTCTGCCCGACATTTGGTTAAATTAGTTACAGAGCTATAACTTAAGCAAGTGGAATAATAAGATCAGCAGCAAGGTCAAATTGGATGGGATTTTGCTTGGCTTGTGGGTTTCCCATCGTATTCCATCCCGAATTTATGTTGAAAGCAACACTAATTTTTGGTTGCGAAGTAGATAGAACGCATGAGACCGATTTTGTAAGTGATGTTTGTACAACTGCCCCAATGTTTAACTGAGCCTGTGTAAAAAGAATAAGCACTTTTTCGTAGGGTTGAATAAGATTTCCTGCCGCACCATACTGCGGAAAGGCACAAATTGGAGAGGCTTCTCCTCCTTTGGGCGTTACGAGCAGACCACAAGTCCAGGTTTCTGTTTTTTGAGACAAGAAGGAAAAAGCCCCAGAAACTCCGCCTGACGTAGAGACCGATGCTGAGCCATTAGCATTCAGAGTAATAACATCTCCTGGACTCATGGGTTGATTAGTAGATGTATTTACCGTTGTACCTGCTGTTACTGAAGTGTTACTGAAGTATCCCCCATAGGGGGTATGCCATGATGTCTTAATCTCATTGGAAAATTTGGTCTTAGGCACAGTATACCAAACTGTTGGCAATGCTGCTGATGCGTTAGGACTCTTGCATCCTTTGTATACTTGCATCTGCCATGTGCCATTGTTCAAGGCCGTAAGGGTTTCGTTATCAAGCGCAATACTAACAGTGTAAGTCATGATTTTATTAGTGGTGATAGGTTGATAGGTTGATAGGTTGATAGGATTCGCATTCAGGAGAGCAGTCAATGCCGGGACACGATAGAGAAAAGAAGGCTTACCTTGTTCTCTCCAGTCGCACGGCACGATTAAGCCCCGACCATGGGATGGTCATGCTATTACCGAACTAACTTGAATGGTTTGATGTTGTTGTGGAACAGAAGCATCATAGGTGATATCAACTGTTCTTGCACCTTGTATAGTTGCTAACGGATTAGTGCAAGTAAATTGAATTGCACCACCCGCCAAACCTGTTAGGTTGACATTCATCGGTTGTGCTGTCATTAAATGAATCTCAGTAGCTTTATGGTCTGCGTTTTCAACTAATGTAATGGTGGCCATGAGAGTTCTCCAGTTAACGAGATGTTTTAAGGCAAAGTGTCTGGTCTTTTGGGTAAAAAGTGATTTGTTCAATCACCTTTCTCGATGTATTTAAACCTGACACTATCCATAAAACCCCACCATTACCTGACTTCAAACCTGAGAAAACCTGACTTATTTCTGACTTACATCTATCTTTGTTCCGACTTTTGCCTTAAAATAAGATTAAACTTCAACCCGCGCTTTCCATGCCTCGATCGCTGAGAGTTCAACAAACCCAACTAGCCCGTGTCAAACTAGCCCTCCAACGAAACGGCTTCCCCAGCCAACGCGCCCTGGCCGAAGAAGTTGGATTAGCTCTCGCTACCGTCAGTAACTTCCTCACGGGCAAACCTGTTGACTACACAAATTTTGAAGAACTCAGTCGGCAACTGGGCCTCGAATGGAAGGAAATCGCCAACCTCGACTTTGAAAGCCAAACCCCCACAAAACCCCAAAGCCTCGCAAATTTTGACATAGAACTCGACCATTCATCACCCTACCCTAGTGGCGCAGTCCCCCTCGGTTCCCCCTTTTATCTTGAACGCCAACCCGTCGAAGGGCAGATCAAACAAGAAATAAGCAAACCAGGAACATTACTCCGCATCAAAGCACCGAGGGAAATGGGCAAAACCTCACTATTACTGAGAATGTTAGAATTTGCCAAAACCCAGAACTACCCGACCGTCCACCTCAACCTTGACCAAGTTGATCAAGCCATCTTGAACGACCTCAATCGGTTTTTACGCTGGTTCTGTGCCAACATTGCTCGACAACTGCACCTTAAACCCTGCTTAGACGAATATTGGGATGAAGACTTAGGCAGTAAAATAAGCTGTACCTCCTATTTTGAAGACTATTTACTAAAAACCGTCCAAAATCCCCTCGTTTTAGCCCTAGACGAAGCTCAACAAATTTTTGAACATTCCGCCCTAGCTAAAGACTTTTTACCCCTACTGCGCTCCTGGTACGAAGAGGGCAAAACCTCACTCCTCTGGCAAAAACTCCGTCTGGTTATCGTTCACTCCACAGAAATCTACGTCCCGCTCCAACTTAACCAATCCCCCTTTAACGTCGGATTACCGATTCAGTTAAGTCACTTTTCTCAAGAAGAAGTTAAAAAATTGGCTCAATACTACGGACTGGACTGGGAAAAGGGAGAACATTGTCAAAAACTGATGGATATGGTGGATGGCCATCCCTTATTAGTACAAATTGCTCTCTATCACCTGAGTCGTGGAGAAATAACCCTAGAGCATCTGTTAGAAACGGCGGCTACAAATGTTGGCATTTATACTCATCATTTACACCGACATTGGTTAAACTTGAAGGAAAGCCCCGAATTATTAATGGCTCTCCACTCAGTTCTGCCGGGTATTGAGCAAGTTTCCTTAGAACCGATGTTGGCACATAAACTAACCAGTCTAGGATTAATTAAACAGTTAGAATCAAATTTTGTTGCCAGTTGTGACTTATATCGTCGGTTTTTCCTAAATCATCAAAATTATTCAATATACCTAATGGCCCAGAATCTAATAAAATTAAGCGGTTCATGAGAATAGAGGACGATCTGATAAACGATCCTCATCCATAGCCTTTTTTAAATAGTCCCAAGTTTGTTGATGTTCTGAAGCATCTTCATCTTCACTCAACCAGGAGTCTAAAAGATCGATCGCAGCTTGATTTTTTTGAGCTTGTTCTGTGTTGATAATGGGTGAGTTTTTTAATGGAATTGTCTGCCGAAATTGACGCAGAGTTTCTAGTAGTTCTGTCCAATACTCTCTGGGGGTGGCTTCTATTTCAGAGATGAGCAGTTTGAGAGAGGTGGTTGATCGCTTGGAGGAATTTACCATATATGCTACTCACAAATTAGATATTAATATTCAATTTTAACGCAACTTTCTCTCAATTTTTAGCACAAGATCAGCGATCGCCGTTATAAACACCTCAAAAAGCGATCGCCAATCAGTGTAAAATAGGAAAACGCGATTAAAAGGTACGTTATATTAACGTACTCTACAAGAGCGGCGATAAAGATCAAAAGGCACGTTATATTAACGTACCCTACAAAAGCGGCGATCGCACTACCCAACCGAGAATATCAGGTGACAGTTAGAATCAAATTTTGTTGCCAGCTGTGAGTTATATCGCCAGTTTTTTCTAAACCATCAAAATTATGCTCTCTAGACCCCATTTTAAATCCTGTTATTCTGTTTCAACCATCGCACCCGATCAAGTGTTGCTATTATCGGAAAGAGGCTCGGTTTGTTTGAGCGATCGCTTTTTATATCTGGTTGCTTCTTTGGTGGACGGCGATCGCACTACGGATGAAATTATTGACAAAATTCAATGGCAACTACTACCCACGATTCAAGATAGTGCAACCTTGTTTCAAGAAGTTTTAAATATTAGTCTTAAAATTCAAGCGGCCTTATTTCAACTAGAAAGAGAAGGTTATATTGTCGAGAATGAGGATATTTTACCAGACAATTTACTCATTTTTTGTGAACATCTGAATATTCAACCCAAACTTGCCAATGACAGATTAAACACTACAAAAATTGCAATAAAATCTTTTAATTGCTCAGGACAAGAACAATTAATTAATAATTTAAAATCCCTAAACATTCAATTAGTTAAGGAAACCGATTCTCCCGATTTAATCATCGTTTTGATAGATGATTATCTTAACCCCAACTTAAAAGAATTTAATCAACAAACCATACAATCTCAAACCTCTTGGCTATTAGTAAAACCTGTAGGTACAATTTTCTGGATGGGGCCGTTTTTTAAGGCTCACGAAACCGCCTGTTGGCAATGTTTAGCCCATCGTTTGCAAGATAATCGGCCAATGGCTAGTTTTATTCAAAGACAGAATCAAGATTTATTTGCTCCTATTTCCCCGCAAAATATTCTACCTTCTAGCCTACAAACTGCTTTAGGAATGGTGGCAACGGAAGTTTTTAAATGGATTATTCAGGGAAAAAATAGCAGATTAAATCAGACTTTAATGACCTATGATACTTTAACTTTCCAAAGTCAAGAACACTTTGTTATTAAACGTCCCCAATGTCCCAGTTGTGGACAAATAAGCTATGAGTTAAGGCAAAGACCTTTACCAGTAGTATTAGGTCATCGTCCGAAAACCTTTACTACCGATGGCGGTCATCGCACTTGTTCCCCTCAAGAAACTCTTAGGAAATATCAACATCTCATTAGTCCCATAACAGGTGTAGTTCGAGAATTAACTAAAATTAGGTTAAATCCATTAAATCATACTTACATTGCCAAGCATCATTTTGTTACCGTTTTTGATGATTTAGAGAATCTGCGTAAAAATTTGGGAGGGAGAAGTTCAGGTAAAGGAAGAACTGATATTCAGGCAAAAGCTAGTGGTTTTTGTGAAGCGATTGAACGTTATTCTGGTGTATTTCAAGGAAACGAAATCAGGATAAAAAATAGTTATGAAAAAATGGGCGATCGCGCAATTGATCCTAATCATTGTATGAATTTTAGTCAACAACAATATGACAGCAGAATAGAATGGAATACTAACTGTCATGGTTGGTTTCAAAAAGTACCTGAACCCTTTGATCAAGAGCGAGAAATTGACTGGACACCTGTTTGGTCGTTAACCGCAGGAGATTTCAAATATTTACCCACCTCTTATTGTTATTATGGCTATCCTCAAGGGAATTATTTAGATTGTTGGGCAGACTCTAACGGTTGTGCTGCAGGAAATACTATTGAAGAAGCAATCCTACAAGGATTTATGGAATTAGTAGAGCGGGATAGTGTGGCTTTATGGTGGTATAATCGTCTATCTAAACCCCAAGTTAATCTAGATAGTTTTGACGATGCCTATGTTCAAAATTTGAGAGAATATTATCAAAAATTGGGTAGAGAATTGTGGGTATTAGATATAACCACCGATCTAAATATTCCTAGTTTTGCTGCTATTTCTGCAAAAAAAGATAACTCTGTAGAGGATATTATCTTAGGCTACGGTACACATTTTGATGTCAATATTGCCCTCAGTCGCGCTTTAACGGAACTTAATCAAATTCTGCCCAGTGTTTTAGCTGCTAACCCCGACGGAACAACAAATTATCCCCAATATGTTGATCCTTTAGCCCTTACTTGGTGGAAAGAAGCAAAATTAAGCGAACATTTCTATTTAATGCCTAACTCCCATCTAAAAGCCAAAAACTATACAGATTATGCCCAATTTTTCAGTAATGATCTTTTAGATGACGTAAAACTTTGTCAAAAAATTGTCGAGGAGAAAAAGATGGAAATGCTAGTATTAGATCAAACTCGTCCAGACATCGGTTTAAGGGTAGCAAAAGTTATCGTGCCAGGAATGCGACATTTATGGAAACGTTTAGGGTCGGGGCGATTGTATGATGTACCAAAAACAATGGGATGGTTGTCCGAGTCTTTAACGGAAAATCAACTCAATCCTTTCGCGATGTGGATGTAAATCAAATTATTGGATCTTTAATTTATGATCAATGGATACAAGATTATTGATGCCGATGCCCATGTGATCGAACCAACCGATATGTGGGTGAAATATCTTGAGCCTGAGTTTCGAGAGTTTGCGCCTTCTGCCGACATGAAAATCAAAGGAGAACTCATTAGTCAAAAAATCTCCCAACAAGTCCAAGAAGAAGGCAATCGACTGATGAGGGAAGCCCATCCCCATGCTTACTTCAACCGATATAATCCTGAATCCCATGTTCAATCCATGGCACAAATGGGCATCGATATTGCCTTTATTTATCCTAATTATGGACTCTGGCTATTTGCCATTGATTCTCTTCGAGCAGAAGTAATTGGGGCTTTTACTCGTGCCTATAACACATGGTTATATGAAGAATTTTGCAGTTACGATCCTCATAGGTTAAGGGGAGTCGGTGCAATAAATCTTCATGATCCTGAAGACATGATTAAAGAGTTACATCGCATTGCCAATTTCGGTTGGACAGCCGTTTTTTTGCGTCCCAACCCTGTTAAAGGCAGAATTTTGAGCGATCCTGCCTACGAACCTTTTTGGACGGAATGTGAAGCCTTAGATATAGGGGTGGGCCTTCATGAAGGACACTGGAGTCGTTTACCCACTACAGGAGCAGATCGATTTCATACTCGTTTTGCGCTCCATGCTTGTTCTCACCCGATGGAACAGATGATGGCACTCTTAGCATTAATTGAAGGCGGAGTCTTAGAGGGTCATCCTCGGTTAAAAGTTGGTTTTCTAGAGTCGGGTTGCGGTTGGTTGCCATACTGGTTATGGCGACTTGATGAAGAGTATAAAACTTTACAGTGGGAAGTCGATAATAATGTAAAATTAATACCGTCTGAGTATTTTCGTCGCCAATGTTATATTGCGATTGAACCCTCTGAACCTTATCTATCTCAGGTGATAGATTATATTGGCAGTGACAATCTCATCTTTGGCTCGGATTATCCGCATATGGATCATAAGCCCGATATTGTCAGTCAAGTGGTTAAGCTTGAGAAAGATTTATCGAAAGAAACGGTGCAAAAAATACTTTGGCAGAATCCTGCCCGCTTTTATAGGGTAGTTTAAAACTCTTACCCCTTAATTAATAGGAGCTAGAAAATGACAAGTTTGTTCACACGCGATCTTCTTAATAGTTTTAAGTCCAATTTAAACCATAATGTCGTTTCAGCGTACAATATTTCTCCAATTGATAGTTATCATAACTGTGATGAATATTGGTTTCAACTACTCATACTTGAGAAAGATTATCCTAACTCAGAAAATTTTAAGGCTAAATTAGTATATGGAAAGAAAAAATATTTAGATCAAGAATATGGAACTGGATTGATTTTACCTACAAATGGGGTAGAAATTGATGCTGATTTTGTGTCTAAATCGGACATAGAATATTCCACTGTGCGTTTTTTACTACAATGTCGTAAGCTATCTCAGCTTTTTACTTATACGTGGCCTTAACCCAAATGAAATAGAAAAAGAAATGAAACTTAAAATAGAACTGACCAGAATAATATTAGATACATATAATATTATTCCTGATAGCTATATACTTTCAGAGAAAGTTCCAGATCTTCGACTAAAGCAAATGCTCTTGGAAATTGAAAAGAAGAACCCCCAATTGCTTGATTTCTTGATCAAGCCTGAATCCGTAAGTTATGCTTCAATACCTTTAGCCCTTTTGTTATGTGGGCAAGCATATTACTACGAAGAAAATGGCGAATTGACAAGGATTTGTGACCCCATTTTAAGCACTTATGAGTTGATTTGGGAGTATGCAGTCAGGTTATCTTGGGATACATTTTATGCTACTAGAATAGATATTTCCCAAGCAGGACTATCACCAAAACCTCCTTATACCAAAGTCACTATGGGTTATCCTCCGAAACCGAATGAGTTTAGTCTTAAAGAGGAACACATCAAAGAGTGGGTCACTGCAAAAGAACATTATGAATGTGGTGGTTACCCATTTTATCCTGAGAAAGATAGTGAGAACTGGAAGAATAAGCAATTAGATCACGTCGTCGCACCCTATCCTTATATACCTCTTAGTTGTTTGTAGTTTATTGAATTTCAATGGATAAAGTAAGCCATAAATTAGCAAAGTGCTAAACCTCACTAATTAGCTCATTTTATGGCTTATTTATTAGGATGGTATTATGTTAACAAACTATCAGATTATCGAAAAAATCTATGAAAGTGCTAACTCATTAGTTTATCGAGCCACACTAAAGCCAGATAATCAATTTATTATTCTTAAAATTCTCAAAGAAAACTATCCTACTGCTTCAGAACTCACACGCTATAAACAAGAATATGAAATTACTCGTTCTTTGAATGCAGATAGTATTGTTAAAGCCTATAACTTACAGCGATATGAGAATAGTTTAGCAATAATTTTAGAAGACTTTGGCGGTCAATCTTTAAAATTATTACTATCCCAGAGTCAATTAAGCTTAGAAAACTTTCTCACTATTGCGATTAAAACAACTGAGAGTTTAGAAGCAATTCACACTGCTAACATCATCCACAAAGACATTAACCCTTCTAATATTGTTTATAACCCCCAAACGGAACAACTCAAAATCATTGATTTTGGCATTGCCACCCGTTTATATCAGGAATTTCCGACGGTTTGCTCCCCTAATCAACTAGAAGGAACTTTAGCTTATATTGCGCCAGAACAAACAGGTAGAATGAACAGAGGGATAGATTATCGCAGTGATTTTTATTCTCTTGGCGTTACTTTCTATGAACTTTTAAGCAACAAACTTCCTTTTGAAACGACTGACCTAATGGAGTTAGTTCATTGTCATATCGCACAACAACCCTTACCCATTCATGAACTAATTCCTGATATTCCCTTAGCTGTATCTAATATCGTCAGAAAATTGTTGGCTAAAACCCCAGAGGAAAGATATCAAAGTGCTTGGGGAATTAAAGCTGATTTAGAAACCTGTCTTAATCAATTAAAGACTCTAGGGCAAATTTCTCAGTTTCCTTTAGGAAGTCAGGATATTGCCCAGAAGTTTCATATTCCTCAAAAACTGTATGGTCGAGAACAGGAAGTTACTCAACTTTTAACGACTTTTGAGAAAGTTAGCCAAGGGACAACTGGAATGATTCTCATTTCTGGTTATTCAGGTATTGGTAAATCTGCTTTAGTCAATGAAATTTACAAACCCATCACAGAAAAACGAGGGTACTTTATTAGGGGTAAATTTGATCAATTGAAGCGAGATATTCCTTATTTTGCTATTTATCAGGCTTTTCAATACTTAATTAATAAACTCCTAAGCGAATCGGAAATAACGCTACAAACTTGGAGAAAGAAAATTTTAGAAGCTTTAGATAATAATGGTCAAATTATTATCGATGTAATTCCCGAAGTCGGAAAAATTATCGGACAACAGTCACCAGTTGAACAGCTAGGCGGAACTGAAAGTCAAAATCGATTTAATTTATTTTTTAAACGATTTCTAGGTGTTTTTTGCAAAAAAGAACATCCTTTAGTTATCTTTCTTGATGATTTACAATGGGCAGATTTATCGTCTCTGAATTTAATTGAGCAATTAATGTCAAATCCCGACAACCAATATTTTCTAATGATAGGGGCATATCGAAATAATGAAGTTAGTCCAACTCATCCTCTAATGCACACTTTAGAGAAAATTAATCAAGCACAAGTTCTAATAAATGAGGTTAACCTTTATCCTTTAAAAATTCAGGATATTAATCAATTAATCGCCGATACCCTAAGTTGTTCAACGGAAGTCTCAAAACCTTTAGCTGAGTTGATTGCTGCAAAAACTGGCGGCAATCCTTTTTTCCTAACTCAATTTCTTTATTTTTTATACCAAGAAAATTTATTAGTATTTGATCACTATCAATCTTTTCTTAATTCAGAATACAATCAGCCGGGTTATTGGCGATGGAATATAAAACAAATCAAAAGTGTATCCATTACTGATAATGTAGTTGAATTGATGGTCAGCAAAATTGAAAAATTAGATCTAAAAACTCAACAAATTCTTAAATTAGCAGCCTGTATTGGCAACCATTTTGATTTAGAAATTCTTTCTATCGTCAATGATAAATCTCAAATAGTAACCGCTAGAGATCTACAGCATAGCATAAATGAAGGTTTAATAATTCCTCTAAATAATAATTATAAAGTTCCTCTGCTTTGGGATTTAGTGGATACATCACATAATTCTCAAGTATCTTCTAAGTTAGATTCTACTTACATTCCCTACAAATTTTTACATGATCGAATACAACAAGCTGCTTATTCCCTAATTCCAGAAAAAGAAAAAAAGCAAGTTCATCTACAAATAGGTCGTTTATTCCTGAAAAATATTAAAGAGAATGAGTTACAAAACAACATTTTTGATATTGTCAATCATCTTAATAAAGGGTCTGCCTTAATCAGTGAGCAAATAGAAAAAGATGAGTTAGCTAAATTAAATCTTCAAGCAGGGAAAAAAGCCAAAACTTCAACCGCTTATGAATCAGCTTTAATATATTTTGAGACTGGTTCAGGATTATTAACAGAAAATAGCTGGGATTATCAATATAAATTGACATTAGAACTTCAGGTAGAAACCTTAGAAGTTCTATACTTAAATATCAAGTGGGAGCGAATTGAAGAACTATCTGCAATTATTTTGCAAAAGGCGAACAATATTCTCGATCAAGTTAAGGTATATGAGTTAGCAATCTTGTCTTATTATGCTCTATTTCAACCAGAGAAAGCCATTGATACTGCTGTTAAAGCATTAGAAAAACTTGGGATAAAAATCCCCAAAAAACTTGTTAGTGAGAGTGAAATAAAAAATAGGATTAAACAAGAAGATAGATCTCTAAAATTGCTATTGAAAGGTAAAAGCATTGAAGATATAGCTGCTTTGCCTATAATGACCGATCCTTATAAACTAGCAGCTATGTCCATATTACAGCCTGTTATGACTGCAACATGGACAACAAATTTTTCATTATTTGTTGAGATAATCTTAATTCAGCTTAATCTGTGTGTTAAATATAATAACCCTCCTCAAGCTGCTGTTACTTATGCTTGTTATGGAATGCTTCTTTGTGCAGTAATAGGGGATATTGATGGTGGATATCAGTTTGGAAAACTATCTACCACACTTTTGGAGAAATACAACATTCCTAAAGTAGAACCTTTAGTTATATATTTGTATTACGCATTCATATGGCATTGCAAAGAATGTATTAATGACAATCTGGCACTAGAAGAAATACTAAATAGTTTACAAAAAGGAATAGATACCGGCAATAATGAGTATGTTTGTTATCTATCTCTAACCTATTGCTTTATCAAGTTTTTTGGAGGGTGTGATTTGAAACAAGTTGAAGAGGATTATAGAAAATACACCAAATTAATCAAAAAACTAAATCAAGAATATTCGATAAATTTAATGGAAATATGCAGAAATATTATCGCAAATTTAAGACAAAGTAACCAAGATAAATATCTATTGATCGGAAACTCTCAAGATGAAGAAAATAGACATTTAGAAAAATATATTAATCAAAATAATCAATGGTTGTTATTTGTTTACTATTTTGGAAAAACTCTGGTTTTTTATATTCTAAAAGATTCTCTTAATGCTTTTAAGAATAGTCAATATGCAGGAAAATATGTTATGGCAATCAGCGGAGCAGTATCATTCAATGTACAACACATTTTTTATTCTTCTCTTGCTTATCTTGCCCATTACAATAATTTTGATATTGAGCAGCGAAAAGAATTACTAGAACAAGTAGAAAATAATCAGGAAAGTATGAAAATATGGGCTGAAAATTGTGCTGAAAATTTTCAACATAAATACGATTTAGTTGAAGCAGAAAAAGCAAGAATCTTAGGTCAAAACTGGAAAGCTCAAGAATTCTATGAAAAAGCAATTCAAGGAGCCAAGAAATATGAATTTATCCACGAAGAAGCCTTAGCCTACGAACGTGCTTCGGAATTTTATTTTTCTCTAGGTCGAGAAGAAATTGGTAAATTGTATCTCAGAAATGCTTATCATTGTTATCTCCATTGGGGAGCAAAAGCCAAAGTCAAACAACTAGAAGAAGAATATCCCCAATATTTATTAGGTATCTCCAACCAAAATAAATCCAACAGACCAAGCACAAATATCTCTACTACTGGAACTGAGGGAGAAATACTTGATCTTGCAACAATTCTCAAAGCCTCCCAAGCCATATCAAGCGAAGTAAATCTCGAAAATCTACTGCAAAAATTGATAAAAATTGTGATTGAAAATGCAGGAGCGCAAAAAGGTTATCTGCTTTTAAAACAGGAAAATAATTGGGTTATCGAAGCCCAAGGAATAGCCAATAACGACGAAATTAGTCTCCTACAATCTATTCGCATAGACTCAGTAAATACTGATAACAACACCCCCATTTTACCTACTACTATTATCCACTATGTCGCCCGTACCCAAGAATCTCTCGTTTTAAATAATGCTGTTTCAGAAGAACAATTTATTAACGATCGCTATATTATCGCCAACCAAACAAAATCCATTCTCTGTACTCCCTTAATCAATCAAGGAAACCTAAGCGGTATTGTTTATCTCGAAAATAACTTAACTACAGATGCTTTTACTCCTAAACGAATCGAAATTTTAAATATTCTTTCTGCTCAAGCCGCTATTTCCATTGATAATTCAAGACTCTATCAAACTTTAGAAAAGAAAGTAGAAGAAAGGACTAAAGAATTGTCCCAAACCATAGAAATTCTCAAAGCTACCCAAGTCGAACTCCGTTTTGAAAATGATTTGCTCAAAAGCGAAGAATCTTTTTCAACTTTTGATTATCAAGTGGGCGGAAGCTTACCGATGGATACCCCTACCTACGTCGTGCGAGCAGGCGATCGCTATCTCTATAAAGCCTTAAAACGGGGAGAATTCTGCTACGTTCTTAATCCCCGACAGGTGGGCAAATCTAGCTTGATGGTGCGGATGATTAATTTTCTACAGTGCGAAGGATATTGCTGTGCGCCCATTGATATGACCCGTATCGGCAGTGAAAATGTGACTCCAGAGCAATGGTATAAAGGATTTGCCTTTGAGTTATTACGACGCTTTGATTTACGCAGCAAGATTAATTTTAAAACCTGGTGGCGAGAACGAGGCGATATTTCTCCTGTGCAAAAATTAAGTCAATTGATCGAAGAAGTCCTATTAATGGAAGCGGGTAGAGAAAACGGAGTTCCCTCAAAACCCTTGGTTATTTTTATTGATGAAATTGATAGCGTTCTAGGTTTAAAATTCTCAGTTCATGACTTTTTTGCCTTCATTCGTTCCTGTTACAATCAACGCAGTATTAATCCCGCTTATGAGCGTTTGACCTTTGCCCTTTTTGGTGTGACGACTCCTGGGGATTTAATGACCGATATTCAGATAACGCCTTTTAATATTGGTCAAGCTATTCATCTAGAAGGCTTTAAAGAACATGAAGCTCAACCTCTATTGCAAGGTTTAGCTGAAAAAGTCAGTAATCCCCAAACTCTACTCAAAGAAGTATTAAACTGGACGAATGGCCAACCTTTTCTCACTCAAAAAATCTGTAAACTGATTCGTGATAGTTCTGCTCCCATTCCCGTTAATGATCAAGCCACTTGGCTCCAGAACTTTATCCAAATCCATGTTATCCAAAATTGGGAATTTCAGGATGAGCCAGAGCATTTGAGGACGATTCGCGATCGTATGTTTAAAAGTAAACAATCAGCCCAACTATTAGAACTTTACCGACGGGTTTTAGAACGGGAAGAAATTGCCATGACTGACAGTTCTGTGGAAAGAGAATTACTTTTGTCAGGATTAGTGATTAAAGAACCGAATTTTCTCAAAGTTAATAATCGTATTTACAGATTGATCTTTAATCATAGTTGGCTAACTGGTAGTAGGTAATAACTGGTAGGAGCGGATTTTAAACTAAATTTCCTAATTTCTGAGAAAATGTTGCTAATCTCTAAGTATCTTCTACAATGAAGACAGTGGACAAGTAAATGTACTACGGAAAAAATACTTATGGTGAGTAGCAAATCTATTGGCCCTGCTTCTCTATCGGGTCGTGAGCTAGAAATCCTTGAATTAGTGTCAACGGGACTAACTAATTTAGAAATTGCCGAAAAACTCGAAATTAGCAAACGAACTGTTGATAATCATATTAGCAATATTTTGACCAAAACTAAAACAGAAAATCGTGTTGAACTGGTTCGATGGGCTTTACAATGGGGTAAAGTCTGTCTCAATGATGTTAATTGCTGTTACCTTCCTTTTAACAGTTCTTCTGCTAGTGAAGCGTTATCTTAAACCGACTCATCAAGGGTGGAAAATTTTAACCGCTAGTTTTGCCTTGGGTTTAACAGCTTGTGGAGATGGGGCTTTTATTACCCCTCCTACCCAACGATTAGGAGCAACTTTAAACAGTATAGCAGCCGAACAAAACCCCCAGTTTTCTTATGAAGGTCGTTATGTAGTATTTGCTTCTGATCGTCAGGGAAAACGAGGTATTTGGTTGTATGATTTTCAGACTAACGGGTTAATATCTTTACCCGGCATTAATCAACCAGGGACAGTTCAGGATCAACCTGATATTAGTGCAGACGGCAAATACATTGTGTATGTTTCTGAACAAGAAGGAAAATCGGATATTTTTGTTTATGATCGTCAAACCTTTGAATCTAAAAATTTGACGAAAAATTTGTTAGGAGAAGTGCGTCACCCGACTATTAGTGGTAATGGTCGTTTAATTGCTTTTGAATCTAATCGGTCAGGACAATGGGATATTGTTATTTATGATAGGGGATTAAATACCCCTTTATCTCTGCCTGGGAAAGTACCCAATCAAGTCCCTGAACCTCAAAATAAGGAAAATTAACCTAATTAATTAAAATTTATTTGTGACTTGAGTTCGACATAATGCGAGCATATAAACGGTTCTACAGGACAAACTATGCTAAACTAATAATTAATAAAAGGCTAAAGCCTTATTCTATAAAAACAATCGTCCGACGAGCGCGGACGCTCATTCTAGGTTGCGTAGGCAACCTTTGTTTGTATAGCTTAACTCTTAAGAGTTAAAGTCTATTTTTTGTAATAATTTAGCATAACTTGTCCGGTAGAACCGTTAATGATATAAAGCCCGCGATCGCGGGCTTTATGAGTCTTTATTGATAATTATTATGAATAAAGTTTATAATAATTCTGAAATTGCCTCATCCTAGATTATAAGCACTATTGTTCTTTGGTATAATAAAAGTTCTTTTTTCGGCTCATTTTTCTCAATTATGCTTTATTCCTTCATATTTTAACGAAAAAAACTTATTACTTGTTTATACACCCATAATTACCTTTAAAACAAGGTTAACATTCGTTTAAACTTTTTAAATATCACAAATATTAAGAAAATATGTATTTGGTTCAAATACAAAAATCATATGATACTCTTGATAAATATTCGCAATAAACAAGTGAGGAAAGATCATGAAACTTAAATCTGCTACTGAGTTTGTCCCTGGTAAAGTCATTACCTTGAGTACCGAGTTAGCAAAACCCAGTCCCTTTTACTTTGGTTTTGATATTGAACATGAATTTGTCAACGTCTTGGATAGCTATAGTTTTGACAAAATCTTTTTCTTTACAGAACCGCATCTTTTTGAGCTTTATGGTAAAGAACTGTATCATAAAATAGCTGAAAAATATCCCTGTTTTCTCGAATTTGTTCCCAATGGAGAAGCGTGTAAATACTTCCCTGTTTTAGAACATACTTGTGAAGATTTAATTACTAAAGGGGTGTCAAAAAAATCCCTATTACTCGCTTTTGGTGGGGGAACTGTTGGCAATATTGTCGGACTAGCGGCAGGGTTAATTTATCGGGGAATTGGTTATATTGAAGTTCCCACGAGTATGACTGGTCAAACGGATAGCACCCTCAGCAATAAACAAGCAGTAAATGGCAAAACTGGGAAGAACCATTTTGGTGTTTATCACAGTCCCATTTTTATCTGGTCAGACACCAAATATTTAAAGACAGAACCCCCTGTTTCTAAGCGTAGTGGTATCATTGAAGGCATTAAAAATGGTTTCATTTCTGATGCTAGTTTTTTGGATTATTTGGATACAGTCTTGAATCCTCAATTGAAGTTTTCTGACGAACAGTTGTATGACCTTGCCTATCAAATCATTCTCTCAAAATTAGAAATTTTAAAGCAAGATCCTAGTGAAAAACACTATGGTATTGTGTTAGAGTATGGTCATACTTTTGGTCATGCAATTGAATGGTTAGAAAAAGGAAAAATGTCTCATGGAGAAGCAGTTTCTTTTGGCATGAAAATTGCAGCAGAACTAGCTTATGAGTTGGGATGTATTTCTCATGAAGATGTGGATTTACACTACTACATGATTGAGGAAAAATTAGGCTTTAATCGACCTTTACCTCAACATATTACCACTAAGCAACTCATGAATGCTATGATTGCCGACAACAAAAAAACTGGAGAGGATATCCGTTTTGTTATCTTAGAAAAAATTGGTAAATGTCACAATCCAGAAGGAGATTTTTTAGTAACTGTTGACTTAAATCTGGTGGAAAAAATTGTTGATCAATTTATTGCCAGTCAACAATATAGTCATCGAATTTCTGCATAAAAAAATCGTCTTACTTATTTAATAAGGAGGACGATCTACAAAATACTAGTTAAGGTTTATGGGAGTATTTACTCCCTAAACCCTCCCTCATGATAGCACATAAGCGGGTGAATCACCTCTCTTGGTAAATGTTGTTTACCTTCACTTTAGCGATGTCTATTTTTGTCGCAAAAATTTCTCGATATTTCTCATAAAACTTAGCCCTTCATTAAGTTAGTGAATTTTTTGTAATATGATTAATCAACAAGATGTTTCTCAACGTCTAAAAAGCTCCATTAAAATTTATCGAGATGCCAATCTTCAGCTGATTATTGGCATCACATTAATGGCAGTTTTAGGTTCAAGTAGTATTGGGCCGACCCTACCTTCATTAGCAGAAGAATTTCAGGTTTCTCCTGAAAATATTGGCTGGGTAATTACAGTATTTGTTATTCCCATCGCTATTGGTACACCCATTTCTGGAATATTAGCAGATCGCTACGGAAGAAAGCAAATATTAGTCCCTGCGTTGCTCTTATTTGCAATTGCTGGAATGGTATGTTCATTGGCTGCAAATTTTCGGACTTTAATCGAATTTCGCTTTCTTCAGGGAGTTGGTGCTGCACCATTAGAGTCATTAGCTTTAACCTTAATTAGTGACCTTTATCGAGGTAAATTACTAACAGCAGCGATGGCTTTTAATGCCACCAGTATTGGTCTTAGTTTAGCAATTTATCCTTTAATTAGTGGAGGGTTAACTACTTGGGGATGGCGTTATCCTTTTTTATTACCTTTGATGGCAGTTCCTCTTAGTTTTTTTGTGTTATTTTTTTTGAGAATTCCTCATCGACCTCAATCCGAAACATTTGAATTAAAAAGCTATTTAGGGAATATTTGGAATAGTATTAATAATCGCCAAGTGATAGGCTTATTAATAGCGGTTGTTGCTTTGTTTATTCTCTTATTTGGTCCCTACTTCACCTATATCCCTTTATTAGCGGATGCTCAATTAGGTGCTTCTCATTTTGTCATAGGAATTATTTTAGCGAGTATGGCTCTTTCTTTGGCATTTGTCTCATCTCAATTAGGATTATTTGCCCGATTTTTGTCTGAAGTAACTCTCATTAAAGCTTCATTTATTGTGTATGCTACTGCTTTAATTATTACACCATTAATTCATAATATTTGGTTGCTATTTCTTCCCAGTATTTTATTTGGTTTGGCTCATGGAATGGTATTTCCTTCAACCCAAGCTTTATTAGGAGAATTAGCACCCCAAGAATATCGGGCAGGTTTTATGGCAGTTAATGCAACAGTTTTGTCTTTAGGACAAGCATTAGGCCCGATTTTAGCAGGAGGAATGTTTACTATTTGGGGAATGCAAGGGGTGTTTTATAGTAGTGCTATTTTTGCTTTAACAGTGCTTATTTTCTTAAATTTTCTGCTAATAAGACTTCGGACATCTCAGTAGTTAGATATAAATCAAAGACTCTATTCTTAGAGTCTAAAAAACAAATTATTTCAGAAAAAAATGGAGGTAATTATGAAACGAAAAATTGGCGTAACTAATTGGATTTTTGGCGATGTAGATTTAATTGAAAGTGCGAAAATTATCGCCAGTATGGGTTTTGATGGTATGGAGGTTTATGTTGACATTGAAAAGGTATCATCAACAGAGGTTAAAAAAGTTTTAAATGATCATAATTTAGATGTTTTTTCCTTGACTCCTGCTAATTTTGATTTAGCTAATAATTACCTAAATTGTAGACAAATAGCGATTGATTATTACAAAAAATTAATCGATTACGGAGCAGAATTAGGACATCCAGTTATTACTTGTCATGAATACATTCAAAATCAATCAATTAAGGATTATTTGGGGGCAATTTATTGGCTGATTGATTCTTGTAAAAAGCTTGCTATTTATGCTCAGAAAGCTAATATTAACTTGGGATTTGAACCCCTTAACCGTTATCTTTGTCGCTTCATTCTTACCAGTGTTGATGTTGTTGAGTTAATCAATCAAGTTGATGCCCATAATTTGACAATTATACTTGATACTTTTCAC